>NZ_JBFAUZ010000015.1:0-158638 GCF_040679555.1 Spirillospora sp. NPDC052242 | reverse complement strand
TCGAGCTGGGTCAGTACGGTCGTGGGGGGCCGGGGGGGCGCGCCCGCCCCCGCGGCGACCGGGGCCGGACGGCGGGCCCGGGTGCGGGTGACCGCGGTCGCGGCCGTGCCGGCCGTCGCCGCGGCCGTCGTGGTCGCGCTCCCCGCCGGAGTACGTCCCGGCGTTCCCGTGATCCGCACCGGCGCGAACGGCCGTCCCTCCGTCGTGATCGTGCCGAACCGTCCGGGCTGGAACCTGGTGCGGGTCCCGGGGCCGGCCGAGCTGGGCACCGACCCCGGCGCGCTGTCGGCCGCGGCGCCGGTCCCGGGCGTCGAGGGATGGTGGGCGATGGCGCGGCTGGCCCCGGGCCCGGGACGGCTGTGGATCCGGCACGGCGGGCACGAGTCGGCGATCCGCGTCGACACCGGCACCGGCACCGCCCGGTCCACGATCTCCTGGAACGACGGGCCCGAGTGCGTGAGCGCCGCGCTCGGCGGGCTGGCCGCGGGCCGCGACCGCACGCCGCGCCGGTGCCCGGCCGACGCCCTGGACGAGCTGGACGCCGCGGCGCTCCGCTCGACCGTGGCGTTCGTCGCCCGGCGCGGGGTGCGCTCGGTCATGCTGCGCCACGACTCCTCCCCGCGTTCCCGGGAGGCCGCGCGGCGGGTGCGCGAGGCGGCCCGCCGGCTGGGCGTCGCGGTGACGGACGAGCCGCGGCCGGATCGTCCCGTCATCGTCGTCTCCGGATGGCGGGACGCGCACGCCGTCGTCGGCGACGTCGCGGCGGGAAGGGTGCGCGGCTCCGGCACGTACCTGGCCCCCTGGCTGCTCGCGCCGGGGCTGCTCACCCTCCCGGCCGGGCAGCTCGTACCGCTGCGCTTCTCCCCGCGCGGCGACCTGCCGATGGCGTACGCCGCGTCGCTGGCGGAGAGCTTCCCGGGGGAGCCGCCCACCGCCGTCGGGTACGACGCGTGGCTGGCCGCGGGCGGGACGGAGCGCCCCCGCACCGCCCGGCTGTACGCGGCGTCGCCGGTGCGCTTCCCCGCGCCCGGCGGCGCGGCCGGCCATCACACCGGGGACGGCTGGCTGCCCGGGGGCACCATCACCGCGATCTCGGGGCCGCTGCGTTAGCCGCGCGAGGGGCGAACGCACGCGGCGGTCCGCGACCGCGCGGGCGTCCTGGCCGGAACCGGCCCGTTCGGCTAGCATGACGGCATGGGCGTTGACTATATGAAATTCAAGCAAGCGGCGCGCGAGTCGTTCGAGGCCGGCGACTACGCGCCGATGGCCGAGCGGCTGGCCGGGGCCGCGGAGGAACTGGTCGCCGCCTGCGCGGCCGGCCCCGGGGTGCACGTCCTCGACGTGGGGGCCGGGACCGGCAACGCCGCGGTCGCCGCCGCGCGGGCGGGGGCGCGCGCCACGGCCGCCGACCTGACCCCGGCGATGGTCCGCGCCGGGCGGGAGCGGACCACCGCGCAGGGCCTCCCCGTCGAGTGGGACGAGGCGGACATCGAAGATCTCCCCTACGAGCCGGCGACCTTCGACCAGGTGCTCGCCGTGTTCGCCGCCAACTTCGCGCCACGGCCCCGCGCGGCGGCGGAGGAGATGCTGCGCGTGCTGCGCCCCGGCGGCGTCCTCGGCCTGGCCAACTGGACGCCCACCGGCTTCGCGGCGAGCATGTCGCGCGCCCTCGCGGACCTCGGCCCCGCCCCCGAGGCGTGCGACGACTTCTCCTCCCCGTTCCTGTGGGGCGACGAGGCGGAGCTGAAGGCGCTGCTCGGGCCGTCGGCGGAGCCGGTGCGGCTCGAGCGCCGGGGGCTCGTCTGGCATTACCCGTCCGCCGAGGCGCTGTGGGAGGAGTTCGAGCGGAACGGCGGTCCGGCGGCGGCCCGGGAGACCATGCCCGAGCGGGAGTACGCGCGCATCCGGGAAGCCGCGCTCGCGGTCGTCGCCGAGCACGCGGAGCCGGCGGCCGACGGCGGCATGGCCGTCACGAACGAGTACCTCCTGGCGGTCTTCCGCCGGACGGGCTGAGGCCGCGCCCCGGGCACGGCCGCCGTCCGCGGACGGGCCGTCCCGAACAACCCGTCCGCGGACGGCCGCGTCAGGCGGTGCCGCCTGCGGGCTCGGCCACCTCGCGTTCGGCGGTCCCGGCCGGCTCGGTCCGCTCCCCCCGGAGCCCGCGGACGGCCGTCAGGGTCACGCCGAGCAGCAGGAGCACGCCCAGCGCGGCGTACGCGTCGCCGGGAACGTGCTGGGCAAGGCTCCAGTCGAGCTCGCGGTTCTCCAGCATCGGCAGGCGCTCGTACCAGCCGTAGGAGAACACGGCGAACGTGACGGCGGCGGCGGCCGCCCACCCCCACGAGCGCGTCCGCAGCGCGCGCCCGGTGAGGACGACCAGTGCGGGGGCAACCCACACCCAGTGGTGCGTCCAGGCGATCGGCGCCGCCAGGAGCGCGCCCAGCGCGTTGATCATGAGGGCGAGGGCCGGGTCGCGCTCGCGCAGCGCCCACCACATCGCGACCGCCGTCGCGGCGACCACCAGCAGCACCAGCACGATCCACCAGGCCTGCGCGCCCGGCACGTCGAACCGCGCCAGCACGGCCCGCAGGTTCTGGTTGGCGGCCATCGGCACGCCGCTGAGCGCCCGCACCGGCGCCATGCCGCCCGAGAAGTAGTTCCACGCGGTCTCGGGCATCGCCGCGAACCCGACGGCGGTCGCCACCAGCGCGGTCGCCCCGCTCACCACCAGCGCGCGCACGTCCCGCCGCAGCAGGAAGAACAGCAGGAAGGCGGCCGGGGCCACCTTGACGGCCAGCGCGATGCCCACGAGCATGCCGCGCGGCCAGCGCGGCCGCTCGATGAGGCAGTCCAGCGCCACCAGGCCCATGAGGAGCACGTTGATCTGCCCGATGCCGAGCGTCTCGCGCACCGGATTGACCAGCACGGTCGCCACCGGCAGCGCCAGCATCGTCACCACGAGGGCGCCGCGGGCACCGCCGGACGGCCAGGTCCGCCGGGCCGCCGCGTACAGCGTCGCGGCCACCGCCAGCACCGACAGCGCGAACCACCCGGTCACCACGACGGACCAGGGCAGCACGCCGAGCGGGTACAGCAGCACCAGCGCGAAGGGCGGATAGATGTACGGAATGGCCCATCCGGCCCGGGTGGGCGGCAGCTGGCCGTACACGTCACCGCCCGCCAGCCACTCCTTCACCGCCACCCGGTACAGGTCGACGTCGATGTGCGGCAGCGGCATCGGCCGGACGCGCAGCAGCACGATGATCGCGATGATCTCGGCCACGACGCCGATGGCCATCAGCAGGCCGAACCGGCGTACCGCCAGATCCCCGGCACGCTCCATGATCGGTTTGCTCTCGGTCAACGCGCGTCACCCGCCCAACGTCCGGCTGCACTTCCCGCAGGCCGCGGTCCGGGTTCCGGAGCACCGCCGCCCGGCGCCAGTATCGCTATATATAATTATAGTGTCAATCCTCAAAACATGCGTTTTAGGAGATAATCTGGATAGATAGTTTATTTTTCGATACCAGCGAGAGGGGCGTGCCGTGCCGGGCCCTGACAACCCGCCGCTGCACATCGTCGTACCGGTGCGGAACGAGCAGGACAACGTGGAGCGCTTCTACCGGCAGGTGCGGGCCGAGGTCCGCCTCCCACGGCGCCTCATCGTGGTCTACGACGCGGACGAGCGGGCGACCCTGCCGCCGCTGCGCGCCATCGCGGCCGCGGACCCGACCGTCCGGCTGGTCGAGAACGCCTGGGGACGCGGCGGGCGCGGCGCCGTCCGCACCGGGTTCGCCCAGGTGGACGAGGGCCCGGTCCTGGTGGCGATGGCCGATCTGTCCGACGACCTGTCCCTCGTCCCCGAGATGTACCGGCGCTACCTCGCCGGCGCGGACATCGTCTGCCCGAGCCGCTGGGCGCCCGGCGGCCGGCAGGTCGGCGGGCCGGTGGTCAAGCGGCTGCTGTCCAGGACCGCCGGCGTCAGCCTGCACCGGCTGCGCGGCGTGCCCACCCGGGACGTGACGAACAACTTCCGGCTGTACGACAAGGCGCTCCTGGACCGGCTCGACCTGGACGAGAAGGGCGGCTTCGCCCTCGCCATGGAGATCACCGTCCGCGCGTTCATGGACGGCGCGCGCATCACCGAACTGCCCACGACATGGCGGACCCGCACCGCGGGCCGCTCCAAGTTCCGGATGTGGCACTGGCTGCCCGCCTATCTGAAGTGGTACCTGTGGGCCCTGTCGCACCGGCGGCGGGGACCGCGGCCCGCGCTCACCCGCGGCCGCCCCGAGGACGGCCTCCCCGGCCCCGCCGTCGGCTGACGCCCGCCGGGCGGCGCGGACGAGGCGGGCGCCCCCTTACCGCGCGACCGCCGGCTCGGGCGGGGGCGCCGGGTGCGGCACGACCGGTTCGATCCCGATCCCGGCGAGCTTCCTGCCCAGCATGCGCTGCAGGTTCCACGGCAGAATCAGCCCGTGGGTGACCTCGTCCGCGCGGAGCTCGGCGTCGTGCCGGATGCGCAGCCGGGAACCCGGGGTGTACTTGCCCACCTTCAGCGGCGAGGTGTCGGTGACGTACGCGAGCAGGGCGCCGTCGATGCCGCAGTAGTTGAGCAGGGTGTTGCCCTTGGTCGCGGCGCCGACGCCGACGATGCGCCCTCCCCCGGCCCGGATCTCGTACAGCCGGTGCATCAGGGACGTCTTCAGGCGGACCACCCGCCGCATGAACGCCCGGTAGGTCTCCGGCGCGAAGTAGCGCCGCTCCTCCTCCCGCCGCACGAGCTCCTCCACGCGGGGGTCCTCGGGCAGATGACGGGCGAGGTAGACGCGCATGGTGCCGCCCATGTAGGCGTTGAAGGACACGTGCGCGACCCGGAACCCGTACTCCGCCCAGAACCGCCTCAGCGGCGCCAGGAAGAAGTAGCACACGTGCTCCAGGTAGATCGTGTCGAACGACGTCTCCTCCACCAGCGTCCCCGCGTACGGCACCTCCAGGGCGAGGACCCCGTCGGGGGCCAGCAGCGCGTCGGTGTCGCGCGCGAAGGCGCGCTGGTCCTCGATGTGGTTGCCCACGTTCGTCCCGGTGACCAGCCTGGGGCGGGCACGGCGCACGATGTCGTCGACGACCCCGGCGTGCAGGAAGTCGGGAACGGTGGGAATCCCGGCGCGCTCGGCCAGCCGGGCGATGTTGGGCGAGGGGTCGATCCCGAGGACGGCGCAGCGGGCGTGCCCGGCGATCCCGGCCAGCAGCGTGCCGACATTGGAGCCGATGTCCACCACCAGGTCGCCGGGGCCGATGCCCGCGACCCGCACGGCGTCGCGCGCGAGCTCGTCGAAGTGCGCCAGGGAGACGGCGGAGTTGGAGGAGGTGTAGCTGTACTCGCTGGCCTGGTAGCGCGTCGCCGCGGGGACGACGTGCCCCGTCATCAGGTGGCCGCAGCGGGCGCAGGCGACCACCGTCAGCGGGTAACGCGTCTCGGGTTCGCGCAGCTGCGAACGCTTGAGGAACGTGTCGGCGAGCGGATGCGGGCCGAGATCGATGACCGGGGTCAACCCGGGCTCGCCGCACAGGAAGCACGCCCTGGTGATCATCGCGGTGCCCGGCTACCGCCGCCGGTACAGCAGCACCGTGAGCGGCAGGAAGACGATGGTCAGCGCCGCGCAGATGCCGAGGAGCACGCCGATCTCCCCGGCCGTCGCGGTCCCGTGCATGAGGCCGCGCGCGGCGGTGGCCGCGTGCGTGGCCGGGTTCAGGTCGACGATGAACCGCATCCACCCGGGCATCGTGTCCGGGTCGACGAAGATGTTGCTGGTGAACAGCAGCGGGCCCAGCACCATCATCCCGGCGGTGGTGATCGTGTCCGGGGTCGGGACGACCACGCCGAGCGCGGTGAACACCCACCCCACGCTGATCGCGAACAGCAGCAGGGCGAGCACGGTCAGCACCACTCCGCCCACCCCGGCGTCCGGCCGGAAACCCAGCGCCAGCCCGACGAGCACGCCCACCGTCAGCACGATGGTGTAGCGGACGACGCCGCCGAAGAGCGTGCCCACCACCGACGCGGGCTGCCAGAAGGGCAGCGTGCGGAAACGGTCGTGGACGCCGCCGGTGATGTCGGTGTTCAGCGCCGTCCCCGCGTACAGGGTGACGGTCATGACCGACAGCACCAGGATGCCGGGCAGCAGGTACTGGAGGTACTCGCGCGTGGACCCGCCGATCGCGCCGCCGAACAGGTAGGTGAACATCAGCAGGAACACCAGCGGCATCACGAAGATGTCGATGAGCTGCTGCGGTGCGTGCTTGATCTTGAGCAGTGCCCGTTCGCCGTGGACGAGCACCGCGGTCGCCGGGCCGGGCGGCGCGAACCGCTCGCGCTCCCAGAGCCCCCGCCCGGACGGGCCGGGCGCGCCGGGCGCGGCCCGCCGTGTCTCCTCCGTCGTCATCGCGCGTCCTCTCCCCTCGCGTCCACCGGCGCCGCCGGTTCGTCCCGCGGGTCCGCACCGGGGACCGGCACGGCGCGGGCTCCCTCGCTCCCCGCGACCCCGTCGGCGGCGGGCCGTCCGGTGAGCGCCAGGAACACCTCGTCCAGGCTCGGCTGGCCGAGCGCGAAGTCGCCGACGCCCACTCCCTCCCGCGACAGCCGCGCCAGCGCCCGTCCGGCGCCCTCGGCGTCGTCGGTGCGGACCGACAGCGCGGCGTGGTCCGACTCCCGCCGGACGGCCGCGCCCAGCTCCTGCGCCAGCACCCGCTCGGCCCGCTCGCGCTGTCCGGCGTCGATCAGCCGGACGCGCAGCACGCCCGCGCCGACCGAGGTCTTCAGCTCGCCGCTGGTCCCCTCGGCGACCACCGTGCCGTGGTCGACCACGGCGATCCGGTCGGCGACCCGGTCGACCTCGTCGAGGTACTGGCTGGTCAGGAGCACCGTGGTGCCGCCCCGGGCCAGCTCGCCGACCACGTCCCACACGTACGCGCGGCTGCGCGGATCCAGCCCGACGGTCGGCTCGTCCAGGAACAGCAGTTCCGGCGCGCCCACCAGGCTCGCGGCGATGTCCAGGCGGCGCCGCATGCCGCCCGAGTACGTGCGCGCCTGGCGGCCGGCCGCGTCCGCCAGGCCGAACGCGTCGATCAGGTCGCGGGCACGGCCGGCCGCCGACGCGCGCGGACGGCCGAGCAGCCGGCCCAGCAGCGTCAGGTTCTCCAGGCCGGTCAGGTCCTCGTCGACCGAGGCGTACTGGCCGGTCAGGCCGATCCGGCCGCGCAACGCGCCCGGATCCGCGACCGTGTCGTGCCCGAGGACCCTGGCCCGTCCGGCGTCGGGCCGCAGCAGCGTGGCCAGCATCCGGATCGCCGTCGTCTTCCCGGCCCCGTTCGGGCCCAGCAGGCCGAACACCGTTCCGTACGGGACGGTCAAATCCATGCCGTCGACCGCACGGACGTCGCCGAACCTCTTGACCAGACCGGCGGCCTCCACGGCCGCGTCGGCGTCTACCTCCACCGAATCCCTCCCGGCGTGCGTATCGGTTCGCGCTCGGGCAGTTCGTTTAGAAAGCTATAGGAGCCGATCGGAGGCGGCAACCTTCACCGGATCGACTTGCCGTCGGAGCCGTGCCCGGTCTGCCCGCTGAGCTGCACCCGCCGCATGCTCTCCCACGTCTCCGCCCACGGTTTCCGGAGGCCCGAGCACAGCCAGATCGGCTCCCCCGCCGAGCCGCGCTCCAGCCAGTCGCCATCGGGCACCCGTCCGGCCGGGCGCACGTCGTCGAAGTACTGGAGCAGGTCCGCCCGGTCGCTACCGATATATATGGCGTTCGTCGCCGACTCCGGAGGCCGTCCGAAATACCAGTAGCCGCCCTCCGGGCTGTAGGCGCGGGAGACGCCGTGCGACGGCCCGTACCGGTCGATCGCGGTGGCGAGACCGTACTGGTGCGAGACCACCGCCGTCGCGGACCGCCGGGCGGGCTCCAGCCGCTCGTGCACGTCGAACACGGCGGCGACCTGCTGCCGCCAGTGCGGCACCATCGTGTCGGCGGCCAGCGTCGGCGCCAGCGTGATGACGGTGGAGACCGCCAGCGCGGCCCAGAACACGCCCTTCGCCCACTTCGGCCGCGGCCTGCGCAGGAGCTCAACGGACGCCGCGGCCCAGCACAGCGGGAACAGGCCCATCGTGTAGTAGCCCTTGCCGTTGGCCGCGATGTAGAGCACCACCAGCCCGACGACGAACCATCCCAGGAACCGGTAGGGCCGCAGCTCGGGGGAGCGCAGCAGCCGCCAGGCCCCGTAGAGGAGCAGCGCCGCGGCCACCACGAAGCCCGCGTACACCAGGGACATCGGCAGCAGCGCGACCCGGTTGACGAACGGGTCGCCCTCGCTCGACGTCTGGCCGACGCGCTCGAGGTGCCGCCAGCCGTTCGCCGCGGACCACAGCACGGTGGGGACGAGCGACAGCACCGACACCGCTCCCGCCACCCACAGCATCGGCCGCCTCAGCAGCTCCCGGGGCCCGCACGCCAGGGTGACCACCACCGCCACCGCCCAGAACTCCAGGAAGTGGAGCGAGACCTGCAGGCCGACCGCGGTCACCGCGCCCACGCCCAGCAGGAACCGGTCGTCGCGCCGGTTCAGCCACATCACCAGCAGCAGGATGGCGGCCGTCCATGTCAGGACCTCGAACGGGTGGGCGTTCATCCGGCTGCCGAGGCTGAAGAACGACGAGGTGGCGAACACAAGTGCGGCCAGCACCTGCGCCCGGCGCCCTCCCCCGAGCTCCCTGGCCAGCAGCGCCGTGAGGACCAGCGCCGCGACGACGGCCAGGACCGCCGGAAGCCGCAGCACCGTCTGCGAACCGGACGCCAAGGCGTCCATGGCCCCGGCCAGGGCCGGCACGAGCGGCGGCTGGTCGGCCCACGTCGACCCCAGGTACCGCTCGCCGACCGCCAGGAAGTACAGCTCGTCGCCACCGTGGTCGAAAAGGGGGTTGGTCAGCACCCGAACGAGACCGGTCAGCGCCGCGACGGCCGCGACCGGCCGCCAGGCGACCGGCGGCAGCGGCCCGCGGCCGGGCACGGCGGACGCCGCGTCCGGCGGGCGCGCGCCCGGTTCGGTCCGCGGGCCGGCGCCGCCGCCCTCGACCGGCGGCTCGGCGCCGCGCACATCACTGATTCCCACTGGCCTGCTCCATCCTTGCGGTCGCGCTTCAGTCGGGCCGGGTCCCCGCGGCCACGAGGATCTCGCCGGTCGGCCGGACCGGCCCCTCCGGGAACTCCGCGGCGAAGGCGCGCACCGCGTCGTCGCTGATCGCCTCGCGGCGCTCCTCCTCCAGCGAGGAGTACAGCGCCAGCACCGGCCCGGCGGTGCGGACGAACATCGCCCACGCCTGGACCGGGTCGGCCGCCTCGAAGATCGGCGCCTCGAACACGCGGGTCTCGACGCCGGTGAATCCGGCGTCCCGCAGCAGCTCCGCCAGTTCGTCCGGCGACGACAGGTCCACCGGGCCGGGCTCGTCGCGGGCGGGGGTCGTCGTGGGCATGGGCAGGTGCCGGGCGAGGACCTCGTTGCTGAGCCGGAACGGCACGCAGCGGTCGGCGGCGCCGATCGTCATCGCGGCGAACCGCCCGCCGGGCCGCAGCGCGTCGCGCACCGCGCGCAGCGCCGCGGGCCGGTCCGGCATGTACTGCAGGCCCGCCCGGCAGGTCGCCGCGTCGAAGGCGCCCGGCGGCACCGCGAGGTCGCACTCGGTCTCGATCGTCCGGAACCGCGCGTTGGCGATGCCGGACTCCTCGGCGCGGGCGGCGGCCGCCGCCACCATCTCCGGGCTGATGTCGAGCCCGAGCACCGATCCGCGCGGGCCCACCCGCTCGGCGATCTCGAAGGCCGGGTTGCCGACCCCGCAGGCGAGGTCGAGGACCCGCGCGCCCGGCGCGACGCCGGCCAGCCGCAGCAACGCGTCGTTGATCGCCCGTCCGGGCTCGGTGAAGTTGGCCCGGTACCGGGCCCATCCGGGGGCCGACAGCGCCCACTCGGCGCGCTGCCGATCGCGCACGGCTTCGGCGTTCACGGTCCTCTCCTCACAGGGTGGCCCGGGTGCGGGCGCGGGGTCGTGGTCGGAGTCGGGGTCGTGGTCGGAGTCGGGGTCGGGCCGGGACGCGCGGGCGCGCCCCGGCGGGCGTCACCGGAGATCGGCGTCCGCGACCGCGAAGAGCACCCCGTGCGGACGGGCGTGGCCGCGCTCGCCGTGCGGCCACGAGGTGCGGTCGAAGTCGACGCAGGGTTCTCCGGTGACCTCGTCCCGGAACGCCCGGTCGATGCTGAGGCCGGTGCGCGGATGGAACCGGGTGATGCAGACCTTGTGGTCGCCGTCGATCCCCGTCTGCGCCACGAAGTAGTTGCTGGTGGCGATGCGGCGGATGCTCTTCGTCTCGTGGTAGCGGCCGTCCCACCCGAGCCGGAAGTTGTCCATCGCGCCCCAGTGCGGGCCGGTCCCGACCCGGCCCTGCGGGCCGCCGAGGCCGCCCTTGATCTGCTGGGCGTCGATCAGCGCCGGGCAGTCCCGCTCGGCGCCGCCCTCCGACACCTCGGCCGGCGCGTCGATCTCGCACCGGGGATCGTCGCCGGACGCCAGCAGCCTGCGCACGTCCAGGACGAAGACCATGCCGCTCGTCTCCCCCTCGGGAAGGCGGGGGTCCGAGCCCATGACCGCCTGGAACAGGTACCGGTCATCGGGGCTGACCTGGAGCCAGCTGCTTCCGGCGTTCGAGCCGGTCAGGTCCAGGCCGAGCCTCTCGTACGCGGCGGTGCTGTCGAACACCTCGCGCCACTCCGGCTTCTTCGCGGTGATGTCCGGCGTGTAGAACACCGCGCCCCCGGCCATCGTCGACGCGAACGCGCCGCGGTGCTCACGCCCGTGGGTGACCGCGGTTTCCATGACCATGCGGTCCTCGTCGAACGCGGGGAGCTGGTCGGGACGCGGCCCGGTGGGCAGTTCCGACACCGACAGCAGGCGCGGCCGGTCCCGGTCGGAGATGTCGAAGATCCGCAGGGTGTCCCGAAGGAGCCGGGGATCGCTCTGGTTGGTGTCGGGGTCGAGGTAGTTCCGCACCTCGGCGAAGTCGCTCATGATGAGCCGGTCGAGGTCCTCGCGCACCTGGATGCCGTGCGGATTCGCGCAGGTGGCCTCTTCGATGGGCGGGATGTTGCGGCATTTGTCGGGATCCTCGCCGCCGGCCAGGGCCGCGGGCGTCTCGCTCCGGGTCCGGCCGTCCGCGCCGATCCGGACGAGCTCGCCCGGGGAGCCGGCGAAGCCGTTGCCGATCCGCGTCTCCCCGTTGGTGTAGCGGCACGGACCCGACACGTCGGGCCCGCCCATGTACGAGCCGTAGGCGGCGCCGTCGCTCGTGGTCACGAAGGCGTCGGGCACCGAGCCGCACGGCGTGTCCTGGGAGAGGTTGACCCCGGTCAGCCGGATCTCGGGAAGCCGGGCGACGTCGAAGACGTACGTGGTGTCGGTGAACATCGTGCCCGCGAACACGCGGCGGCCCTTGTGCCACATGTACTGCATGTGGTGCGGCTCGCCGTTGACGAGCGGGCTGACCGTCGCCGTGTTGACGACCTGGCCGTACGTCCGCGACCCCTCGGTCGCGTCGATCACGGCGAGGAAGTCGGGGGCGGCGCCGTCGTCCCCGGACGCGGATCCGTGCCGGTGCCCCTTCGCGGCGCCGTCCTCCGGGTGGTTCGCGGCGCCCGTCCAGACGAGCAGCCATTCGCGGCGGGGGTGCCGCGGCACATCCCTTCGCACTATATGATTTGTCACCGAATACGTCTTGCCGTCGGATCCTTCAACGCTCGAGGTCGTCACCTTGACCTCGGCGCGGGCGGACCGGTGGAAGCCCACCAGCACGCTCGTCACCATGAGCACGGCGACGACCAGGGCGATCGCCGGTCGCCGCCACCGAAGCGTGGACGCGGGCACAGGGACCTCCTCAGTCACTATCCTTTAAAAAGATATAGTTAACTGTGGAAGGTGACAAGCCTCCGGATCGCGCTCATAACGGACGGCCGAGCGTCTCCAGGTACCAGTCGCGCGTACGGCGGACGCCCTCGCGCAGGTCCACCTCGGCGCGCCAGCCCAGCGCGGTCATCCGGCCGATGTCGAACCCGAGGGAGGCCCGGCCGTTGGGCCGCGCGTCGTCCCAGACGATCTCGCCGCGGTAGCCGGTGATCTCGGCGACGGTCTCCGCGAGCCGCCGGATCGTGACGGACCGGCCGCTGGCCAGGTTCAGCGGGCCGTCGCCGCGCAGCGCAGCGACGGCGAAGCCGCGGGCGGCGTCGTCGATGTACAGGAAGTCGCGGGACGGGCTGCCGTCGCCCCAGACGACCACCTGGTCGCGGCCCTCGCGGCCCGCCTGGACGAAACGCCGCACCAGCGACGGCAGCACGAACGTGGAGCGCTCGTCGAACCGGTCGCCCGGCCCGTAGACGTTGGTGCAGATCGGGTAGGCGTAGTCGAGCCCGTACTGGCCCCGGTACGCCTCCAGCATCGCGAGCAGGGCGCGCTTGGCCTGCGCGTACGGGCCCTCCGACCAGTGCGGCGGCCCCTTCCACAGGTCGTCCTCGCGCAGCGGCGGCGGCACCCCGTCCGGGTAGCCGCCGACGCTGCCCGCCACGACGACCTTGCGCGCCTCCGCCCGCCGGGCCGCCTCCACGACGGCGAGGCCCATCCGGACGTTCTCGTAGAACGCCTCCCCGCCGTGCTCGATCTTGCCGCGCACTCCGGCCACCCATCCGGCCAGGTGCACGACGAGCGTCGGCCGGAACGCCTCGAAGACCGCGCGCACCGCCGCCTCGTCCAGCAGGTCGCAGTCGGCCCGCCGCGGCGCGAGCAGCGCGGCGGGCCGCGCGTCCCGCAGCAGCCGCAGCAGCGCGGTGCCGATGAATCCGCCGGAGCCGGTGACGAGGACCCGCTCCCCGGAGAAGTCCCGGACGGCACCGGGCCCGGCGGCGCGGGACGGCCCGCGGCGATCGGCGGCGTGACTCGAACCGGCCACCGGACGGGCGTCAGCCGTGCAGCGCCCGGTAGTGCGCCTCGAGCTCCTCGACCCGGCCGGACGGGCGCGGGCCGCGGCCGCCGAGTTCGTCGGCGAGCCGTTCCAGCCTCGCGTGCCACTCGGCGAGGTCCCCGACGCGGCGGTCGGCCGGCTCGTCGCCGGGCAGCAGGTGGGTCAGGTGGACGCGCGCACCGCCCGGCCCCTGCTCCAGCCGCCAGCGCACCGTGCCGGCCGACTCCGTCCGGAACTCCAGCACCTTGGGCGCGTCCACCTCGGTGACGCTGCCGCCCGCCGCGCGGCCCGCCGTGAAGCCGGACGGGACGGCGTCGCCCGCCGCGAGGTCCGTCTCGTCGGGGGCGGCACCCGCCAGGGCCTTCCAGGCCGCGTCCTTCGGGTACGGCAGCTGGCGCTCGAAGGAGATCGTCCAGCCGTCCGGGCCGCGCTCCGCGGAGCCGTCCGGCGGGCCGAAGCTCGCGACGTACTCCTCGTGCAGGCTCGCGTAGTTCTCCGGGACGGTGACCTCCTTGCCGTCCAGCACCTGCTCGAGCGCGTCCAGGCAGGTCTCCCAGCCGGTGGCGAAGCTGGCCGCGCCCGCGCGGTCGCCGAAGGCGTTGACGAACACGAGGACGCACCCGTCGCCGTCCGGGGTCAGCTCGTAGCGCATCAGGCGGTCGTCGCCCGCCCCGTCCAGCGGCAGCCCCTCGCTGGACTCGACGAACTCCAGGAGGCGGGGCGGGTCGCAGGCGGTCACGGTGCCCGGCGGCATCCGGATGCCGCCGGGGAAGGACTGGCGGACCGTGCCGCCCTCGCGCAGCTCCAGCTCGATCTCGGCGGGGAACCACTCCGCGAGCACGGCCGGGTCGCTGACCGCGCGCCACACCCGGTCCACCGAGTGGGGCAGCCGCCGTTCGAACCGCACGCTGTACCGACCGTCGGCGATCTCCAGGGTTCCGGCAACGGGCATCTCACCCTCCGGTGATGCGTGTTGTGGATGTCGGACCACGGGGAAGCTATCACTTCAGGTACATATAGAGAAGCGGTCCGCCACGATGGGCGCGGCGCGCCCGTCACCGGCGGGCGCCCACGAGCAGGCCCCGTCCGAACGGGCCGCCTGGGAGCAGTTCGACCGTGCATCCCGCGCTGCGGAGGGCTCCCTCGTACTCCGCCCGCTCGAACAGCGTCACGACCTCCGTCTCGGTGAAGACGTCGATGCCCGTACGGGGATCCGCGACGACGAACCGGACGTCGATGTGGACGGCGCGCTCCTTGCGGGTGGAGTGGGAGACACGGGAGATGATCCGGTCCCCGTCCTGGACCAGGTGGCCGCCGACGTAGCCCTCGACGAACCGCTCCGGGAACCACCAGGGCTCGATCACCAGGACGCCGCCGGGGTTCAGGTGCCCGGCCATGCGGGCGACCGCCGCGTACAGGTCGCCCACTTCGGGCAGGTAGCCGATCGAGGACGACAGGCACGCCACGGCGTCGAAGGTCCGGCCGAGGTCGAAGTCGCGCATGTCCCCCGCGTGCACGGGCACTCCGGGGAGACGCCGCACCGCGATCTCCCGCATCGCCTCCGCGACCTCCAGCCCGGCGACGTCGTCGAACAGGGCGGCGAAGCGCTCCAGGTGGGCGCCGGTGCCGCACGCGACGTCCAGCAGCGACCGGGCGTCCGGACGGCGTTCGCGGACCAGCCCGGCGACCTGGCGGGCGTCGCCCTCCCAGTCCTTGCCGCGGCCGGTGAACACGGCGTCGTAGATTTCCGCGTGCCGTCGTCCGTAACCCATCGCCGGTCCCGTCCCGTCAGGCGTCGTGGGCGGCGGCCGGCGTGGGGGCCGCGCCGGAGGCGGGGGCGGACCGGCGCGAAACGGACGCGCGCACCGTCTCGACGATCAGGTCCACGTCGGCGTCCCCGAGTCCCTGGTGCAGCGGGAGGCAGAGCGTCCGGTCGGCGGCGTGCTCGGCGCCGGGGAGCCGGGCGTCCGAGCCGTAGATCGGGACGCGGTGCAGCGGCGGGTAGCGGAACGTGGCGTACACGTTCCGGCGGTACAGGTCCCGCGCGACCTCGTCACGGACGCGTTCCTCCTCGAACTGCACCCAGTACATGTAGTGGGAGGTGCGGTGCCCGGCGGGCGGCGGGGGCGGGAGCAGCAGGCCGGGCAGCCCGGCCAGCTCGGCGTCGTAGCGTTCGACGACCTCGCGGCGGCGACGCAGGAAGTCGGGGAGCCGGCGGAGCTGGACGCAGCCGATCGCGGCCGTCACGTCGTTCATGATCGAGCGGCGGGAGAAGGAACCGACCTCGAACTCCCACCACCGGGTGTCGGTCTCCTTCGCGTGGTCGAAGCCGCTGAACTGCTCCAACCCGAAGTAGGCCCGCTTGCGGCCGCGCCGCACGGCCTCGGGGTCGCGCGCGTACAGCATCCCGCCGTCGACGGTCACCGCGATCTTGCCGTGGTCGAAGCTCCACACCCCGAAGTCGCCGAAGGTCCCGCAGGCCCGCCCGCCGGCCCGCGAGGCCACCGCGCACGCCGCGTCCTCGATCAGCAGGAGGCCCCGGGCGCGGCACAGCTCGGCGATCGCGGCGATGTCGCCCGGGTAGCCGGCGTAGTGCAGGACGAGAACCGCCCTGGTCGCCGGGGTGAGCGCCGCCTCGACGTCGGCGGCGGACGGGTTGAGGGTGCGGCGGTCGACGTCGCAGAAGACCGGCCGCGCCCCGTGGGCCGCGACCGCGTTCGCCGCCCCGACGAAGGCGATGGCGGGCAGCACCACGTCGTCCCCCCGGCGGATCCCGGCCAGCTCCATCGCGAGGAAGGTGGCCTCCGTGCAGGAGTTGAGCGTCATGACCTGGTCGCGGCCGACGCCGAGGTGCGCGGCGAAGGCGTCCTCGAACGCGCGCACCCGCGGTCCCTTGCCGATCCAGTTGCTCTGGAAGACCTCGGCCACCGCCGCGAGCTCCTCCTCGCCCAGCATCGGCTGGAACGCGTTGATCATCCCGTTCTCTCCCGGAAGTCGCCGTCGCCCGCAGGGCCGTCGGATAGATACTTATATTTCATATAGTATGATCGCTTCTCGGATACGGGCAAGGGACGGCCCCGCAGGTGCAGCTCCGTCAGCTCGGCGACGGCGGCCGCCCCCGCGTCCTCGCGGCGGACCCGCCGCCCGAGGTCCGCCGCCCGCCGCACGATCTCCCGGCTCTCCAGCGCCTCCCGCAGGGCGGCCGCCAGGCCCGCGGCGGTCAGCCGCGACTGGGGCAGCGGCGGCGGGGCGACGCCGATCCGGTGCATGGCCCGCGCCCAGGAGGGCTGGTCGCCCCCGAACGGGCAGACGACCTGCGGCCGCCCGGACGCGACGGCGGGCGTGGTGGTGCCGCCGCCGTGATGGACGACGGCGCTCACCCGCGGCAGCAGCCACTCGTACGGCGCCTCGTCCACGAAGCACAGCCGCCGGGCCCGCGTCCCCGGATCGTCGACGCGGATCCCGCCCGCGCCGCCGACGACGACGGCCCGGACGCCCGCCCGCGCGACCGCGTCGGCGACGATGCGACCGCTCGCCGCCGGATCGCGCCCCACCGCGCTGCCGAACCCGATGCACACGGGCGGCTCCCCCGCGTCCAGGAACGCGGCCAGCGCGGCGGGCGGCCGCCAGCCGGGCGGCGGAGGCAGCCGCAGGTACCCGATGGTCCGCACCGCCGGCGGCCAGTCCGGGGGCGGCGGCAGGACGTGCCGGCTCGTGGCGTTGAGCACCAGCCGCGCCCCCTCGCCGACCCGCCGCGCCGCCGCGCGCCCGGACCGTTCGCGGGGCAGCCGCAGGGCCTCGCGCCGCCACCGGCCGACGGTCGGCGCGGTGAAGCGCCAGGCGAGCGCCGGCAGCTCGTACGTCGCGCGGTTGAGGCCGCGCGGGAGCCGCGCGGGAGCGGGGTACAGCGGGTTGGGAAAGGCGCTCGTCGGCAGGTACATCGGGTCCAGGACCACCAGCGCCCCGGGGACGCCCAGCCGTTCCGCCAGGTGGTGCCCCGCCATCGGGAACGCGTGGTGCGCCACCACGTCGGGCCGCACCGCCCGCGCCGCGTCCCAGGCGTCGTCGAGCACGCGCCGCAGGGCGGGTCCCCCGGCGGCGAGCGTCCGCACCAGCGACATCCGGCGCAGCACGCCGCGCCCGCCCGCCATGGTCTCGCGCAGGCCGGCGGCCAGTCCCGCGTCGAGGGCGGCGAACTCCACGCCGTGCGCGGCGGCGAACGGCGCGAACGGCGCCGGGCCCGCGAGGACGGCCTCGTGCCCGGCGTCCCGCAGCGCCCTGCCCAGTGCGACGAACGGCTCCAGCTCGCCCCGGGTCCCGTAGGTCAGCAGCAGCACCCGCACGGCGGTCTCCTCTCCGGCGGACGATCCCGGCCGGATCGTTCGCGGCGGCCCCCTTGGCGACGGATGCCCCGAATCTTAGTATATGTTTTTAAAGTTGAGGAGTCGTCGATGGTGCTACGGAACCGGAGCCGCGCGCAGCGTGAGCCCGCGCGGGCCGCCGGTGCGCGGCGGTCGCGGCTGATCGTCCTGGCCGCGGTCCTCGGGGTGGTGATGGACGGCGTCGACATGAGCGCGGTCGCCGTCGTCAACCCGCTCATCGCGCGCGATCTGGACGCCGGGCTGGCACAGCTCCAGTGGGTGACCAACGCCTACGTGCTGGCCACGGCCGTCGCGCTCATCACGGGCGGGACGCTGGGCGACCGGTTCGGGCACCGCCGGGTGTTCCTGGCCGGGCTCGGCGGGTTCGCGGTCGGGTCGGTGCTGGCCGGGACCGCCGGCTCCGCCGAAATGATGATCTTCTGGCGGGTGGTGCAGGGGGCGTGCGGCGCGGTGCTGATGCCGTGCTCCCTGGCGATCCTGCGGCTGGCCTTCCCGCCGGACGAGCTCAAGCGGGTCATCGGGATCTGGGGCGGGATGATGGCGCTCACCATCGCGGGCGGGCCGTTCGTCGGCGGCGTGGTGGCCGACCTGGCGGGCTGGCGCTGGATCTTCTTCGTCAACGTCCCGATCGCCGCGGCCGCCGCGATGGTGACCCTCGCGGCCGTCCCCGCCGGGCGGGCCGGGGCGGCGCACCGGCCGCTGGACCCGGTCGGCGCCCTCCTGCTCGGCGGCGTGCTGTTCGGTGCCGTCTGGGGTTTGATCCGCGTGCCCGGCGCGGGATGGGGCGATGCGGGCGTGCTCGGCGCGTTCGCGGCGGCGGGCGCGCTGCTGGTCGTGCTGGCGGTACGGTCCGCCCGCGTCCCGCATCCCCTCGTGCCGCCCGCGCTGTTCCGGTCCCGGCCGTTCTCCGTCGGCATGGTGATCTCGACCATCGCGCCCGTCCCCATGTTCGGGGCGGTCTTCTTCATCGGGCTCTACCTGCAGAACGTGCGGGGCCTCGGCCCGGCGCAGGCCGGCGGCGTCCTGGTGGCGGTGCTGGCGCTGTTCGCGCTCTCCGCCCCGGTGGCCGGGATGCTCAACCAGCGGCTCGGGCCCCGGCCGCCGCTGCTGTGCGGGGCGGCGCTGAGCACCGCCGGGCTGCTGGGGCTGTCGCGGCTGGACGTGGACACGCCGGTGGCCGCGCTCGTCCCGTTCCTGCTCCTGCTCGGGCTCGGTGTCGGGTGCACCGCCCCGGTCGCCGCCGAGGTCGTCGTCGCGAACGCCCCGCCCGAGCTGGCGGGTGTGGCGTCCGGGCTCCAGCACACCGCCGGGATGGTGGGCATGTCCCTCGGCATCTCGGTGTACGGCACGCTGGTGTCGGCGGGGATCGGCGCGGTCCTCCCCGACCGGCTCGCCGCCGCCGGCCTCCGGCAGGACGCCGCCGCCGGGATCACCGCGCGGACCGGCGAGATCGCGCAGGGCGCGGTGCCGGCGCCGGACGGGCTGCCGCCCGCGGTCGCGGAGGCCGCCGCGGGCGCCGTCCACGCCGCGTTCGTCCATGGGGCCGGGCTCGCCCTGCTGGCGGGCGCGGCCGTCGCCGCGGCCCAGATCGTGCCGGCCGCCTTCGCGAGCGTCCGCGGCGGGCCCGGACGGCCGGACGACGCCGTCACCCCGCAGGCCACCATGGATCGCTGACCGCCGCGCAGACCCGGGCGGACACGGCGCCGCCCAGGCCGCGTTCCAGCCGGGCCGCCGCCTCCTCCAGCCACGGCCGTGCCGCCGTCCCGGTCCCGACCTCCACCAGCGCCGGGCCGCGCCCGCGCCGCGCCTCCGCCGCGAGACGGTCCGGGACGCGGCCCGACAGGAAGACGTCCGCGCCGCTCCGCTCGGCCGCGGCGAGCAGATCCGTGCCGTCGGCGTGCGGGCCTCGCGCGTCCGGGCACTCCGCGCCGGACGCACCCGCGCCGAGTACAGGGTCGCCGAGCACGTCGTCGCCGGACAGGCCGCCGAGCGCCACGGTGCGCACGGGCCGCTCCGGATCGCCCGCCGCGCGCACCCCCGCGGCGCCCGCGCCGAGCAGCCGTGCCGCGCGCGCCGCGAAGGCGGACAGCGGCATCGCGGCGGACAACTCCCCGATGCGGGCGGCCGCCCGGCCGTCCGCCCGGCCGCCGGGGCGCGCGGCGAGCTCGACCAGGTAGTACGGCGGTTCCTCGTAGGGATGCGCGGCCGTCAACGCGGCGACCACCGCGGCGCGGCGGGCGCGGGGCAGCATCATCTCCACCCGGGTCTCCGGCACCGTCTCGGTCCGCCCCGCCGCGCCGACCGCCGGACGGGCCGAGTCCTGCGGCACGAACGTGCCGACACCGGCGGCCGTCCACGCGCAGCGGTCGTACGCACCGATGCGGCCGGCGCCCGCCGCCGCGAGCGCGTCGATCACCCGGTCGGCGGCGGCGTGCGGCACGGAGGTGACCACGAGGTCCGCCCGTTCTTCGGCGGGCGGCAGCGGACGGGCGCCGCCCAGGCCCAGCCGCTCCGCCAGGACGTCCGAGGGGCCGTCGGCCTCCCCCGCCCCGCGGATGTAGAGCGCCACGCCGCCGGCCCCCAGCCGGTGCGCGAGCCGCGCCGCGTCGGCGGAAGCCGCGGCGCCCGGGAACGCCGGACGCCGGACGACGAGCAGCTCCGCTCCGGCCGCCACGGCCTCGTCGACGCTCGCGTCCGCCACGTCCACCGCGAACAGCGCGATCCGCACGCGCGAGCCGGGCTCGCCGCACACCAGCCCGGCCGTTCCGCCTCCGGCGGCGGAGCCCGGGGGGACGGTCTCCGTGCCGCCGGCGGGCGGGAACGCGTCCAAGACCGCGGCCACGCGTTCCAGCGGGACTCCGGCGGGCAGCGGGTCAGCGAAGCGGTTCTGCACGGAAGCTCTCCTTGAAGACGAGGAGGGTGGTCAGACGGCCGCGGGCGTGCTCCAGGAGGGTCCGCGCCCCCGCCTCCGCCGCGCCGGCCGTCACCACCCGCGCGTCCGGCGAGTACAGGTCGCTGAGCAGCACGCAGGTCATCGGCTCCGGCGCGTCCCGCGCCGCCCGGAGCACGAGCCCGATGTCCCCCGCCGTCATCTCCACCAGCGCGCAGGGCAGCCCGGCCGCGAGGTACCCGGCCAGTTCCCGCAGCAGGTGCTCGCGGGTCTGGCCGTGGCGGGCCGGCAGCCCCGACAGGTAGGCGTACCCCAGGTCGAAGGGGTCGCGGGCCAGGCTCCGTCCCAGCTCTCCCGCGGCGGCCAGCCCGATCGGCACACCCGGCACGACGACCAGCCGCCGCCGGACCGGGGACAGGCCCTCCAGCACGTCGTAGGTGTCCGGGTTCCCCTCGACGAGCAGGACGACCTCGCCGACCCCGGCGTCCTGCAGCCGGTCCACCGTGTCGCTGATGCCGGTCACCGTCGCGTCGTAGTTCATGGCGTCATAGGGCACGGCGTGGCGGCCCGCGGTCGTCCGCAGCCCGAGCGCCGGCAGGGTGTTGCGGAACGTCCAGTCGGTCGCGACCACCGCCTCGGCGCGCGCCAGGGCACGGCGCACCCGCGCACCGTCCCCGCGCACCCACGGCCCCACCCCGACGGCGGTCAGCAGCTGGAAGGGCGGCGGGACGCGCGGACGCCGGTCGCGGTGCAGCCGCCGGATCGCCGCGGCGCGGGCGGCCACGAACGTACCGGGGACGACGAAGTGGCAGCGCCGCCACGGTTCGCGGGCCCCGCCCGGCGCGGGGCCGGGCGGGCGCAGCCAGTGGCCGCCCGTCGCGTCCGCGAGCGAGGCCGCCGTCCGGGCGGCGGCCCGGCCCACCAGCGCCACGGGCCGTCCCGCCGCCAGCGCGGTCGACGCGATGCGGTGCGCGCCGGACGCGGGCGGGTCCGTCCGCAACGCGACGAATCCGGCCGACACCGGGGACAGCGGATGCCGCCGCCCGGACGCCTCGACGGTGATCCGGTCGCGGACCAGCGCCGCCGCCCGGAAGACCGCGGGACCGTACAGCAGGGCGTCCGCGCCGTGGACCGCCCCCGCCTCGACCGTCATCGCTCAGCCGCCCAGCGCCAGGACACGGTCCACCAGATCGGCCGGGGCCGGCATCCGGGCGATCTCGTCGCGGACGTCCCGCGCCGCGTCCCGCAGCCGCGCGTCGTCCAGCACCCGCCGGATCGACGCGGCGTCCAAGTCGCCGGCGGCGGTGACCAGCCCGGCGCCGCGCTCCCGCACCACGTCCGCTTGCAGGAAGCTGGGCGCGCCCGACGGGACGACGAGTTGCGGGACGCCGCCGTCGAGGGCGGCGAGGATGGATCCCGCGCCGCCGTGGTGGAGGATCGCCGAGCAGCCCGCGAGCACCGCGCGCAGCGGCACCCACTCGCGCAGGAGGCGCACGTTGCCCGGCGGGTGCCGCAGCGGTCCGTCCGCCTCTCCGCTCGGGACGACCCCCGCCATCAGGAGGACGAACTCGGCGTCGATCTCCCGTGCCGCTTCGAGGGTGCGGTCCAAGAACAGCGCCATGTCGGGCGCCATGATGTTGGTGCCGACCGTGACGGCGATCCGGCGGCGGTCCGGCGGCCCGGTCAGTTCCGGGGGCAGGACGCCGCCGCCGTTGAACGGCACGTAGCGCATCGGCCAGGCGCCGTCGTCCGGCGCCATGCTCGGCGGGGCGACCTCCAGCGAAACCCGGCGGCGCGGCGGTCCCGCCACGCCGAGCGCGTCGAACGTCTCGGGGATCAGCTCCGGAAGCCGGTCGAAGTAGTCGTCGCCGCGCAGCAGGCTGGAGCGGTGCTCCACGACCGGCACGTCCGTCGCGGCCGCGGCCAGCAGCCCGCCGCCCTGCAGCTGGGAGGTCACGATCAGGTCCGGCCGCCACCGGCGCGCCAGCGCCGTCATCGCACCGGCGTACCGGCGGGTGACCTCGGCCAGCAGCGGCCACCCGTCGGCGACCTTCGTGGCCCGGAGCCGGACGATGTCGGGCCGCCGGGCGTTCAGTTCGGCGACCGAGGGGCACCGCCCGTCCGGGTCGAAGTCGGCGACGAGCGCGCCGGCGTCGGCGACCGACAGGGCGGGCCCGGTCGTGCCGAACAGCACGTCGTGGCCGGCCGCGCGCAGCGCCCACGCGAACGGGACGAGCGGGATGGTGTGGCTGACCAGCGGGGTGGTCAGGAAGAGCACGCGCATCGCCATCTCCTCGCGGCCGTCCGCTACCGGCGCAGCGTCAGCGGAAGGTCGGCGAACCCCCGCAGATTGTGGCCGGGACGGCGGCGGGCGGGACCGCCCGGCTCGATCACGCGGAACCCCGTCACCAGCTCGGCCAGCAGTTCCCGCACCTCCAGCGGCCCGACGTGCGCGCCCAGGCAGGAGTGGATACCGCCGCCGAAGGCCAGGGAGGACCCCTCGTCGCGCAGGACGTCCAGCCGGTCGGGGTCGGTGAACCGCCTCGGGTCGCGGTTGGCCGCGCCCTGGACACTCACGACGATCTGGTCGGGTTCCAGATCGAAGCCCGCCACGGTGCACGGCTCCAGGGCGGTGCGCGGGTTGAGGTTGAGCGGCGGGTCGAAGCGCGCCAGCTCGTCCACGGCGCGGGGGATCCGGCCGGGGTCCTCGCGCAGCAGGGCGAGCTGCGCGGGCTCCTCCAGCAGCGCGTACAGCGCGTTGCCCAGGAGGTTGGGCGCGGTGTCGATGCCCGCGTTCATGAGGTTCGCCGCCGTCGCCACCAACTCGATCTCGTCGAGCGGGTCGTCGTCGGCCGGGGCGACCAGCCGGCTCAGCAGGTCGTCGCGGGGTTCGCGGCGGCGCTCCGCCAGCAGCGCGCCGAAGTACTCGGCCTGCTCGATCTCGGCGCGGGCGCAGGCGGGCAGTTCCGCCGCCGCGGTCTGCGGGTCGAAGATCTTCATGGCGTCCAGTGCCAGGGCCATGACGTGGTCCCGGTCGGCGTGCGGCACCCCGAGGAGGTCGCCGAGGACGGTCGTGCCCAGCGGGTAGGCCACCAGCTCCATGAAGTTCCCGCCGGGGGTGCCGGCCAGCTCGTCCAGCAGCTCGCGGGCCCGGGCGCGGACCGAGTCCCGGAGCGTTTCGACGAAGTGCGGGCCGAAGGCGTAGGCGACGCGCCGCCGGATCCGGGTGTGCAGGGGCGGATTGGCGTACACCATGGTGCGCTTCCACCGGGTCATCACCGGCTCGATCAGCTCGGGCGGCAGGCTGGTGAGGTTGAGCACCGACTCCCTGCCCCGGCCGAGCTCGCGGCGGCGCAGCGCCGGTTCGACGTCGGCGAAGCGCGTCAGGATCAGCATCCCGGAGTCGGTGACGAAGGCGGGGGCGTTGGCGTGGAACCAGCGGTAGGTCTCGTAGGGCTCGACGTCGGGGGGATTGTTGATGATCCCGAAGAACTTCTCCTCCGCGCGTTCGCGGAGGCCGGCGGGAACGTTGGGCGCGGTCACTACCACTCCACTCGCAGAAACGGACGCAGGATAACTACCTGTTTTTAAAGTATGGATGGGTCGGGTTCGGGCGTCCCCGTCGCGGCGTACCGGGCGTCCGCGGCGCGGTAGGCGTCCAGACCGCCGCCCACGTCGGACCACCACCCGGCGACCTCGGTCACGGCCAGCTCGCCGCGTCGCGCGTACCGGCGGTTGAGGTCCCAGATCTCGGTCTCGCCGCGCGCCGACGGGCGCAGCGTGCGGATCTCGTCGAACACGTCGCGGTGGTAGAGGTAGCAGCCGAGGTCGATCAGCCCGGGTTCGTGCCGATCCGGGTCCTTGTCGCCCAGGGCGACGACCCGGTCGCCGCGCACCGTCAGCGACGTCTGCGCCGCGGTGTCCGGCACCCGCGCCGCGACGATCCGCGCCCCGTCCGGGCGGCTCGCGAACGCGGTCACCGCGGGTCGCAGCGCCCCCTCGATGAGCACGTCGCCGCAGGCCACCAGCAGTCCGTCGGTGCGCACGTGGTGCTCGACCCGGGCGATCGCCGACGGCATCCCGCCGGCCGACGACGGCTGCCAGACGTAGGCGAGGCTGCGCAGGCCCAGCTCGCGGCCGTCCCGCAGGGCGTCCAGGAATCCCGACGCGTGCCGCTCGTCGATCACCAGCAGGACGTCGCGGACGCCCGCGCGGACGAGCTGGTCGATCACCCGGGCCACCAGCGGCCGTCCCGCGACCGGCAGCAACTGCTTGCTCGTCCGGGCGGTGAGCGGCGCCAGCCGGGTGCCCCTGCCCCCGGCCAGCACCACCCCGGTCACCGGCGACGCCGCGCTCACGCGTCCCCGCCCGCCGCGCCCGCCGCCGCGTCCTCCGGCCGCGCCGCCCGCAGGAGCAGGGCGGTGGACGGCAGGAGGAGCCCGCCGTCGCCCGAACGGTACCGCTCGGCGGCCGCCGCCACCGCCGCCCACGTGCCGGGATCGTCCGCCGACCCGAACGCCTCCCGCACCGCCCGCAGCAGGCCCGGCGGCATCACCGCCCTGGCGAACTCGGCGTACTCCTGCGGGGACGCCACTCGGAACGGCACCACGTGCTCGGTCACCGACACCTCGGCGAATCCGGCGCGCCGCACCTCCGCGGCCAGCGTCCCGGCCTCGGCCATGCTGAAGGGTCCCGGCGTCCCCGGCGGCGGCGGGGGAAGCCGCAGCCGTTCCCTGACCGCGGCGTGGCCGAGCGCCATCATGGGCACCCGGGCCGGCGGCGCCCAGAGCGCCGCCGCGAGCACTCCCCCGGGTCGCAGCAGCCGGGCCAGGGAGCGGAAGAGAGCACCGTGGTCGACGGCGAACATCAGGCCCCACCGGCTGAGCACGACGTCGAAGGAGCCGGGCGGGAGGCCCGGGGCCTCCGCGTCGGCGACGGCGAACTCGACGTTGCCGGCACCGGCGGCGCGCCGCCGGGCCGCCTCCAGCATCCGCGGGGAGATGTCGATGCCCAGGACGCGCCCGGACGGCCCGACGACGCTCGCCGCGCTCAGCGCGGGCTCGCCCAGGCCGGTCGCGACATCGAGGACGGCGTGCCCGGGCCGCACCCCGCCGAGCTCCAGCAGCCGCCGGGTGACCGCGGCCGCCCCGCGCTCGAACGTCGCCAGCGTCCGCTCCCATCCCGGGCTGACGGCGTCCCAGGTCTCGCGCTGCTCGTCCTTCACGGACCGGGAATCCGGCCGCCGAACGGTCATGCCCACCGCCTCCTCGTCTTCCGGGTCATCTCCGGGACGCCTACCGGCGCCGCCGGGCGTCGTCTGCCGGGTACGGCCGTCCGGGCGAGCGGGTAGTCGCCGCCGCCAGATGGTCGGGGGTGGTGCCGCAACAGCCGCCGAGGATCTCGGGCGCGAACTTGTCCCGCCATCCGTGCAGCAGGTCGGCGAACTCGTCCGGCGACAGCGCGGGCGGTACGTACCGGTCGACGTGCGTCCAGCGGTCCGGCGCGCCGCGCTCCTCGATCCCGGGAGAGACGCCGACCGGCCCCGAACAGGCGTCGCGGAGTTCGGCGAGGGCGCGCTCGGCGTCGGACGGCGCGGAGCAGTTGACCAGGACGGCCTCGGCACCGTCGCGTTCCGCCGCGGCGGCCGCGGCCGCGAGCGGCTCGCCCGACAGCAGCCGCGCGCCGTCGCCGCACACGAACGACACCCAGGCCCGTCCGCCGGCCGCCTGCACCTCCTCGAGCGCGATCCGCGCCTCCCGCGCGGTGTTCATCGTCTCGACGAGGACGAGGTCGACGCCGGCCCGCACCAGCTCCGTGGCCAGCCACCGGTGCTCGTCCCGCAGTTGCGCGTCCGGTGGCACCAGGTCGGGCCGGTAGCAGTCCTCGACCGGGGCCATCGAGCCGGCGACGCGGGCCCGGGCGGCGCCGCGCGCGGCCCGCGCCACCCCCACCGCCGCGTGCACCATCCACGTGAGGCCGGCGGTGTCCAGCCCGATCCGCTCCAGCGCCCGCCGGTTGCAGCGAAAGCTGTTCGCGGTGATCACGTCGGCCCCCGCCGCCAGGTACCGCTCGTGCACCCGCCGCAGACCGTCCCGCCGCGCCTCGGTGTTGAGCGCCAGCGTCGTCCACCAGGGCGCGCGCATGGGCAGGCCGGTGCGCTGCAGTTCGGTGGCGACGCCGCCGTCCAGCCAGGTCGTCGCTCCGTCGGTCATCGGTCCGGTTCCTCCTCCTGCCGCAACGCGGCCTCCAGATCGGCCACCAGGTCCGCCGGGTCCTCGATCCCCGCCGAGACGCGGACCAGCCCGTCGCCGATGCCCAGCTCGGCGCGGGTGCGCGGCGGGACGTTCGCGTGGGTCATCAGGGCCGGGCACTCGACGAGCGAGCGCACTCCGCCGAGGCTGACCGCGCACGTATAGAGCTCGAGCCGGTCCATCAGCCGCACCGGGTCGCCGAGGTACTCGAAGCCGACGATCGAGCCGGGCGCCGCCATCTGCCGGGCGGCCACCGCGTGCCCGCGATGGCCCGCGAGCCCCGGGTAGTACACCCGGCCCACCCGGGGCGACGCGCACAGCGCCTCGACGATCGCCCGCGCGTTGTCCACCTGCCGTGCGGTGCGCAGCGACAGCGTCTTCAGGCCGCGGTGCACCAGGAAGCAGTCGAACGGGCCGGGCACCGCCCCGGTCGTCGCGCGATGCTCGGTGAACGCCCGGTGCAGCCGGTCGTCGTCGCAGACCAGCGCGCCGCCCAGCACGTCGGAGTGCCCGGCGATCGACTTGGTGGTGCTGTACAGCGTGACGTCCGCGCCGAGCCGCAGCGGCCGCTGCAGCGCCGGCCCCGCGAAGGTGTTGTCGACCACCACCAGCGCGCCGCGCTCATGCGCGCGCCGCGACACCTCCGCCACGTCCGTGATCTTCAGCAGCGGGTTGGTCGGCGTCTCGATCCACACCATCGCCGCCTCCTCCGCGAACGTCGCGTCCAGCGCGGCGGCGTCGCCGAGGTCGGCGTGCCGGACGGTGACGCCCTGCCGGGCGAGCAGGGCGAACAGCGCGCGGGTGCCGCCGTAGACGTCGTCGGAGGCCACCAGCCGCGACCCCGGTTCCAGCAGGGAGAGCACGGTCGCGGCCGCCGCCTGGCCGGAGGCGAACGCGGTCGCGGAGCGCGCGTCCTCCAGACCGGCCAAGCAGCGTTCCAGGGCCTCACGGGTCGGGTTCTCGCCGCGCCCGTAGAAGTAGCGGGGCGGATCCTGGACGCGCCGCTCGTACGTCGCCGCGACGTGGATCGGGGGGACCACGTCGCCCGTGCCGTCTACGGCCTCCTGCCCGAGCCGCACCAGCTTGGTGTCGAACCGCATGATCACAGGAACCGCGTCGTGGGGTGCTCGAGCGTCCACACGCCCGGCCGCACCGAATGCAGCAGGTCGACGGCCCGCTCGATCTCCTCGACGGTGTTGTAGACGGCGAACGACAGGCGCACCGTGCCGAGCAGGCCGAGGTCGTCCAGGAACGTGCTGGCGCAGTGGACGCCGCAGCGCACCGCCACCCCGTGCCGGTCCAGGTGCCCGCCGACGTCGTACGGGTGGAGGCCCTCGACGACGAAGGAGACGATGCCGCTCGGGGTCTCCTCGGGGGCGCCGACGACCCGCACGCCCGGGACCTTGCGCAGCGCCGTGACCGCGTGGTGCACGAGCTTCGCGTCGTGCTCGCGGACGTCGTCCCATCCGATGCCGGCGACGTAGCCGAGCGCGGCCGCCAGCCCCACCGCACCGGCGACGTCCGGTGTGCCCGCCTCCAGCCGCGCGGGCGCCGGGACGTACCGCACCGGCTCGTCGCGGGACACGCCCTTCACCGTCCCGCCGCCGACCCGGTACGGCGGCAGCCCGGCGAGCAGGTCGCGCCGCCCGTACAGGACGCCGACGCCGGTGGGGCCGTAGACCTTGTGCGCGGAGAAGCAGTAGAAGTCGGCGTCCAGTTCGCGCACGTCCACCGGCATGTGCGGCACGGCCTGCGCCCCGTCCACCACCACGGGGACGCCGGCCCGGTGGGCGTCGCCGATCAGCTCCCGGACGGGATTGACCGTGCCGAGGACGTTCGACACGTGCGCCACTGCGGCCAGCCGGGTGCGGGGGCCGAGGCAGGCGGCGAAACCCGCCCGGTCGATCCGGCCGCGCTCGTCGACGGGGGCGACCGCCAGGCGCGCGCCCGTCCGCTCGCACAGGCGCCGCCACGGCAGCAGGTTGGAGTTGTGCTCCATGCCGCCCACGACCACGACGTCCCCCGCGCCGACCCGCTCCCGGCCGAAGGTCTCGGCCAGCAGGTTGATCCCGTCGGTGGTGCCGCCGGTGAAGACGATCTCGTCGGGGTGGCCGGCGCCCAGCGCCTCCTGCACCGCCGCCCGCGCCGCCTCGTACCGCTCGGTGGCCCGCCGGGCGAGGGCGTGATGGCTGCGGCCGATGTTGGCCGTGGCGGTGGCGTAGTGGTCGACGATCGCGTCCAGCACCCGCGCCGGTTTCTGCGTCGTCGCCGCGTTGTCGAGGTAGACCGGCTGCGCGCCGTCCACGGTGGTCCGCAGGATCGGGAAGTCGTCTCTGACGTCGGTCATCCGGGGTCCTCCTCAGGCCGGAACAGGCCGGCGAACGCGTCCAGGAACGAATCGGGGAAGGCGAACACCTTCTGTTCGGGGTATGGGCGCCGGGGCGCCGGAACCGAGCGGTGCGGCCCGTAGAAGAACCAGCAGGTCTGCCCGATCTGCTCGGTGAACAGGGCGGGCCACGCCTCCGCCGGGTACAGCCGCCCCTGGACGCGCGTGGCCGCGAGCTCCCCCGCGGGGCCGAAGCCGTATCCGGCCATCACGTGCCCGAACAGGTCGTGGACGGCGCGGAACAGGTCGTTGTGCAGGAACTCGTACCGGCGCACCCGCACGCCGGACGGCTCGCGCAGCGGGTGCGGGCCGGTGTCGGACGGGGGGCCGTGGGCCGCGGCGGTCGCCAGGACCCGGAGGCGGCGCGTGGCGGTGACGCGCTCGCGCAGGTCCCGCGAGTCGCGGTAGGGCGGGCCGTCGCCGCGCCACGGTTCCACGGCGAAGCCCGCGGCGCGGACGGACCGGTACAGCAGCAGGTTGTTCTTCTTGAGTATTTCGTAGCTTCGGAGCAGCTCGGGGCTTTCCCGGCGACGCGGAGCCCGCTGGTAGTAAGCGGCGACCTCGCGGCAGAAATCCTCGTCCAGCACGATGCGGGCCCGTTCGAGGGGAGCCTCCCGGCTCCGCGAGCCGTGGCGTTCTCCCAGCTCAACGGTGACGTGGTAGGCGGCCAGCCGCCGCAGGTCCCGGCAAGCCCGATCGCGGTCGGCCACCTCGACGACTCCCTCCGCGCACCAGGACGGCGTATTGCCATCTTATCTCGGCAACTTGATAATCATATAGCAACGACTCGGATGGGAGAAACGATGACCAGCACCGCGTCAGCGCCCCCCGCACGCCCCGGAACCCCCCGGTACGGCGGAACCCTGCGGCTCCGGGGGCCCGGCGGCGTCGACCACATCGACACCGCCAGCGCGTACTACGCCACCTCCGCGCAGATCCTGCGCGCGCTGGCCCGGCACTTGTTCGCCTATCCCGCCCAGGACGACCTGTCCGATCCCGGCAGGGCGTTCACCCCCGCCCCCGACCTCGCGGCGGAGATCCCCACCGTGGAGAACGGCGGGGTGAGCGCGGACCGGCGGACCTACACCGTCCGGCTCCGCGACGGGGTGCTGTGGGACTCCCGCCCGCCCCGGGAGGTCACCGCGCACGACGTCGTCCGCGGCTTCAAGCGGCTGCCCAACCCGGTCTCGGGCGCCGGCGCGCTGACGTACTTCACCAGCACGATCGAGGGCATGCGCGAGTACTGCGACGCCTACCGGGACGCCTTCGCCGGCGTCGAGCCGACCGCCGCCGCGATGGCCGCGTTCCAGAACTCGCACGCCATCTCCGGGCTGCGCGCGCTCGACGACAAGACCCTGGAGTTCCGGCTCCTGCGCCCCGCCAACGACTTCCTCAACATCCTGGCGACCGGCTTCACCGCCCCCGTCCCGGTCGAGTACGACGCCTACGTCCCCGACAGCATGGAGTTCCGCCGCAACACCCTGTCCTGCGCGCCCTACCGGCTCGTCCATTACGCCGACGACGGCTTGGAGATCCGGATGGAACGGAACCCCGTGTGGCGCCAGGAGACCGACGTGATCCGGGGCCAGTACGTCGACCGCATCGAGATCGAGGTCGCCGACGTGCCCGTCCCGGAGATGGAACGGCTGATGGACGCGGGCAAGGTCGACCTCGCCTGGTCCTACACGGCCGTGTCGTGGGACCGGCCCAAGCCCGGCCAGGACGCGCCGCCGCGCAGCTACCCGGGTTTCGCCCTCAACCCCTATCTGGTCTTCAACCTGCGCAGCCCCAATGCCGGACGCGCCACCGGCGACCCGCGGGTTCGCAAGGCCATCGCCTACGCCGTCGACAAGGTCGCCGTCGGGGAGATCCTGGACGAACTGGACGCGCCCAATCAGCCGCTGGGGTCGGTCATCCCGGCGGGGAGCATCGGCCACCGCGGCTACGACCCGTACCCGACCCCCGGATCACGCGGCGACCTGGCCAAGGCCCGCGAGCTGCTGGTCGACGCCGGATACGGCGAGGGACTCACGCTCGTCGCCGCCGTCCGCAAGATCGGCATCCACCTCAAGGTCATGGAGTGCATCGCCGCGCGGCTGGAGAAGATCGGCGTCACCCTCGACTGGCGCTACTACACCCAGGCCGAGTACTACGGGTCGGCCCTGTCGGACCCGGAGGCCGGACGGGCGGGCGCGTGGGACATCGCCGAACCCGGCTTCACCCCCGACTGGTTCGGCAACAACGGACGCGTGATCGTCCAGCCGCTGTTCCAGACCAACGACGTCCCCGGAACGACCAACTACGGCGGCTACAGCAACCCGGAGGTCGACGCGTTGATCGAGCAGGCCCTGCAGGAGCCCGACCCGGAGGCGGCCGAAGAACTGTGGCACCGGGTCGACGTCCTGATCATGGACGACCTGCCGGTCGTGCCCATCCTGTCGTTCGCGGCCATGACGTCCCGCTACCACGGCAAGCGCGTCCGCAACCCCGTCCACGTGCCGCAGATCGAGTTCTTCGACATCACCAACATCTGGCTGGACCCCCCGGAGTGATCCCGCCCGGCGGGCGCGGCGGGGACGCCGGTCGCGCCCGCCGACGCCGGCCTCAGCTCGTGGGCGACGCCACGTAGTCGTTGGCGGCGTACCAGTCACCGCGGCCGGCCGGCACCAGGTCAAGGACCTGCCAGACGGGCGACAGCAGGTCGATGCCGCGTTCGGGCAGCTCCGCGTCGACGCTGGCCTGCATCGTGTACCGGTGGCGCACCCGGTCGCCGGCGCGGTCGAACACGCTCAGGCCCGGCCGCTGCGCGCCGTCCGGCCCCTCCACCGCGAGGTCGCCGTTGAACGCGCTGTCGTGAGCGGACAGCAGGCGCACCCGGTTCCACCCGCGCCGGCGTCCCCAGGCGCGCAGCTTCGGCAGCGGCGCCTTGGCGACGACGGCGAAGGCCGCCCGGCGTTCGACGTGGTGGACGACGCCGTTGAAGCCGTCGACCCACATCGAGCACATGGGGCACGCCTCGTCCGCGTCGGGCGCGAACATGAGGTGGTAGACGACGAGCGCGTCGTGCTCGCCGAACAGTTCGCTCAGGGCACGCGCCGTCACGGGCTCGTCCTCGGCGAGGTCCCGCGGCCCCTCGGCCAGGCTGTAGTCGGGCAGGACCGGCCCCGGCGGCAGGGCGCGCCGCGCGGCGGACACCCGCTCGGCCTGCGCGAGCAACTCCTTCTCGGCGGCCAGCAGCCTTCGCCTCGCCTCGACGTGTTCGGTTCCGGCCCCGGCCGGCCACAGCGGCCGTGCCTCGGTGAGATCGCCCACCGGGCGTCCTCCGTCCAGTATCGGGAACGATACCGGCAGGCTATAGGAATCTGAATCAGCCGGTGGCTCTTCGGCACCGGAACATCACCCGGTGTGGCACGGGCCCCGTCCCGCCGTCGGGGGCGCCCCGCATCGGCCGTCCCTCGGACAGTTCCACCAGGGCGAACCCGCAGACGCGCAGCTCGTACAGGTAGCCCTCCAGCGTGCGGTGCCAGATCGTCGCGCCGTCCCAGGTGCGCTCGCCCTCGTCGAGGTAGCCCCGCCGCGCGCCGTCGTCCGCCGCCGCGCCGGACTCCCCGTCCGGTGACGGGCGCGGGGCGGCCGTGACCAGGGGATGCGGGACGGCCAGCACCAGCCGTCCGTCCACCGCCGTGTGGTGGCGGGCCGTCTCCAGGAGCCGGGCGATGTTGCGGACGCGGTGCAGCGCCATCCAGGAGACCACCAGGTCGAACGTGCCGAGCCCGGCTCCGGACCAGTGTTCCAGGTCCGCGAGGGGGACGCCCGTGTAGGCGGCGCCGCCGTCCGGCGCCCAGTGCCGCAGCTCCGGCACCGTGCACCCGAGGTCCAGGACGGCGCCGCGCGGGTCCCCGAGGAAGGCGCGGAACACGCTGTGCAGGCCCAGTGCGTCCATGGTCATGGGCTGGTTCTCCTCCCCCGGTCCCCGCGGGTTCAGCCGGCGCGGGCGCCGAACAGCCCGAGGTTGAGCACCGGCTTGGCGGTTTCCTGGAAGTCGATGTCGGGGTCCAGGTCGCGGATGGCGCCTTCGATCACCAGCAGCGACAGCAGCGGAAAGATCAGCTCGGCCGCGGCGTGGATCCCGAAGCGCCGCTGCAGGTCGAACATCTCGGCGGCGAACGCGATCAGGCTGAACTCGCGGGCCGGGAGCCCGTGGCTGCGTTCCACGAGGTCCGCCATGCGGGTGAGGAAGCCCTCCAGGTCGGCGTCCGGACGGACGCCCGCCGCGCTCTCCACGACGATCTCGGCGCAGCGGCGGCCCCGGCCGGTCGCCATGTTGAGGAAGAACTCGGCGAACAGGCGGCGCAGCCGGTCGCTCAGCTGCACGCTGAACCCCGCGTCCAGCACGACGACCTGACCGTCGCGGGTGAAGTAGAGGTTGCCCGGGTGCATGTCGCAATGCACGAAACCGGTGACGAACAGCATCCGGTAGACGGCGGTCAGCGCGGATTCGGCGAACCTGCGGCGCATCGCCGGCGGGCACGCCGCGGCGGCGTCGATGTCGAGATCGGGGATGAAGTCCATGACGATGCAGGCGGGCCGGCACTCGTCGGGGTGCACCCGCGGCACCCAGACGCGCGGCACGGGCGTCAGGGCGTCGCGCAGCCGGGCGAGGCTCTCCGCCTCCCGGGTGAAGTCGAGCTGCCCGATCACCGCCTCGCACATGTTGTGGACGACCTCGGTCACCGGCATCCCGCGCAGCGGCGGAAGCCGCGCCGCCAGGCGCGCCCCGCCCCTGATCAGCGCCAGGTCGTCGCGCATCACCCGGACGATCCCGGGGCGCCGCAGCTTGACCGCGACCCTGCGGCCGTCCGGGAGGGAGGCCGCGTAGACGCACGCGACGCTGCCGGCCGCCACCGCCCGCGCGTCGAACTCGGCGAACGGCGCCGCGGCCGCCGGCCCGGGCGCACGTGCGACGCGACCGGACGTCCCGTCCGCCGGGGAGGGCACGTCCGCGTAGACCTCGCGGAGCGCGCGGCGGGCCTCGGCGGGACTCACCGGCGCCACCGAGTCCTGCAGCCGGGACAGTTCGTCGCACAGGTCCGCGGGCAGGACGTCGCGGCGGGTGCCCAGCACCTGGCCGGCCTTGACGAACGTCGGGCCGAGCGCCATGAGGACGGCGGTGAGACGCCGGTACAGGTGGGTCCGCGCCGCGCCGCGGTCGCCGCGCACGGCGTGCAGCGCGGTGCGGGGCAGGGCTAGCGCGCACATCGCCGCGACCGTGACCGCGACGCGCAGGGCCCGCAGCGCCAGCGACGGTGCCCGGCCGAGGACCGTCCCGTCATGCACGGGACATTCCCGGTATCTCGATGGCCCGCAGCTGCAGGGTCGTGTAGTCGCAGTACCAGATGAGGCTCCCGTCCCAGGCGATCCCGGTCGGGTTGCCGTGCACCGACACCGACGCGACCTCGGCGCCCCGCTCCAGGTCCAGGAGATTGATGGACGCGCCGTGGTGGTCGGCGTAGGCGACGAAGCCGTCCGAGACGGTGATCCCCGCCACCGGCCGGTTCACCTGGAAGGACGTGATGAGCCGCAGGTCCGCGGGGTCGCGCAGGTCGATGGTGCGCAGGTCCTCGTAGCCGAGCCAGAGCCCGTGGTGAGTCGCCTCCAGGCCGCACAGCACGTTCTGCGGCCTGGGGTTGGGGCGCTCGGCCAGCACGTCGCCGGTCTCCGGGTGCAGGACCCGCAGGTCGCGGCGGTCGCCCGCCACCTGCACGAGCCGGCCGTCGATGCTGGTCAGGTCGGTGCGGACGCCCGGGCACGGGATGCGGCGCGTCACCTCGCCGGTCCCGGGGTCCAGCTCCATGATCTGGTTGGAGACGGCCTCGGAGAACCACAGGTGCTGGCCCGTCCAGGTCAGCCCGCACAGTTTGAGCGCGCGCACGGGGATGTCCCGCACGGATCCGGCCGCGAACGGCATCGTCATCTCCTCTTGCTGAGAGCGCAGTCCAGCCGCCAGTCGGTCACCTGGCGGACATCGTCGGGCGGCCGCACCTCGACGCGGAGTTCGTCCCCCGCCGAGACGGGCGTGTGCCGCAGCGGCCAGACCCATACCGCCCAGTTGCAGCCGGGGTACGACGGCATGTTCGACAGCGAGATCCCCTTGGTCAGGGTGGCGGTGAAGTACCCGGCGACGGCGTGGAGCCGGCCGGGCCGGTCGATCTTCAGGGTCCGCGCGGTCCGCCGCACCGGGCGGGCGCCGCCGGGCCGGTGGTCGGCCAGCGTCACCGGCTCCCCGAGCAGCCGGGGCGGCCGCTGGAAGAAGTAGAGCTGCGCCTCGGGGTGCGCGTGGTCCCGCACCGCGTCGAGCCGGAACCCGAAGTAGTCGTCGCTCCACAGCCCCCAGCCCTCCCGGTCGAACTCGATGGGCGCCAGGTGCGTGACCAGCCGGTTCGGGACGACGTGGCCGCCGCGCGCGAGGTTGCGGCGGTTGAAGGCGCCGAGCACCTCCATCATCTGCTCCTCGGGACCGAGGTTGCCCATCATCTCCGAGACGACGACGTCGGCCTTGCGCGGCAGCCGGACGGCCCGGGCGTCCCCCTGGACGATCGTGAGCCGCCCCTTGAGGTCGTTCTGCTCGGCGACCGTCGCGGCGACGGCGGCCGTGACGGGGTCGGCCTCGATCGCGTAGACGTGCTCGGCGCCGTGCCGCAGCGCCAGCAGGGACAGCGCCAGGGTGCCCGCGCCGACGTCGGCGACCACTCCGCCGCGGACGGTGTTCTCCAGCGCGCGGTCGTAGGCGATCACGCGCGGCCGGTCGGCGAGCATGGCCTGGTGCATCAGCAGCCGCCGCTGGTCCACAGCGTCCTCCCGTCCCGGGCCGTGTTCCTTCCGGGCGTCCCGGGACGACGCCCGGAAGGAACCTCCACGGGGGCTAGAACTATAGGTTTTTCAACCATCAGAACCGACCCCCTCGGTCATGTCAAGCGACCCTGCGGCGGGTTCAGATGTTGACCGCCGCCGTCTCGCCGACGTGGGCGTCGCGCATCACCAGGCGGACGCCGCTCAGGCGCGCCCTGACGTCGCCGTCGGTTCCGACCAGCGGGGCGTCGCCGCCGCCCATGGCCAGTTCCGTGCCGGTGGGCTCGAGGTCGCGCAGCCGGCCGGCCACGTGCACCGGGCTGGCCGCGTACAGGTTGCCCCGCGGCGTGACCAGCTCGAACTCGGCGTCGATGTGCAGGTCGGCGGGGTAGCGGACCCGGCTGAGGCTGTCCTCGTTGCCCTCGCCGAGGGTCCCGCCGGACACCCGCGGCCAGCTCGCCCGCAGCATGACCCGCCCGCCGAGCGCCTCGCAGGTGCCGACCATCGCGACGCGGGCCATCTGCGCCAGCACGCCGGCGCCGTCGTGCTTCTCCGGCCCGAAGAGCAGGATCTCGGTGCCCGCCGCCTTGCGGTAGTCGCCGGCCAGCTCGATGGTCTCGGTACGGCCGTCGACCTCGACGTCCACCGAGCCCTCCATCGACACCTGCATGATCATGGAGGGGTCGACCAGCATCGACATGCACGGACCGGCACTGGCCGCGAAGAACACCGTCGGGGTGATGCCGACCGGGTTGTTCTCGTCGTCGGCCGGGTACCACGCCTCGGGCAGCGTGGTGCCGCCCACCACGTTCGGCGCCTTGACGACCTCGAACGGGCCGTCGCCGCGCGGCGACCCGAGGTAGGGGCCCGTGAGCGGCTTCTTGTACGGCGGGATGCCGTCCGCCACGCCGTAGATGTCGATGACGTTGCGGTGCGCCAGCCGCAGCGTGCTGGTCTCCAGGATGCCGAAGCGGCGGATGTAGAACTCCGCGGGGAAGTTCTTGCCGGGGACGATCTGCCGCACGTGGCCGGTGTTGGGCAGGAACGGGTTGGACAGGACCTGGATCCTGTCGTCCAGCTCGTAGCTGTAGCCCTTGATGCCGACCTCCGGCGCGCTGACCAGCTCGAGGGTCAGCTCGGCGTGCCCCTTCTCGTCCACCCGGTGCTCGAACCCGGGCATGGGCCACTTGTTGAGCTGCACGAAGCCGGACAGGTTGATGGTCTCCCGCCGGCCGGCGTAGTAGTCGTCCCCGAACACGACCGTGGCCGCCGCCAGGATGTGCGGCCGGATCGGCTTCGGTTCGAGATTGAGGGACTCGTAGGTCTCACGGAGAGAGCTCAAGCCAGACACCTCCAGGGTCTGTTGAGTTCGTCGTGCCGAGGCGGCCCCGGCCGCGCGGTCCCGAGGACACCCATGGATGCTTCACTATAAATTTCTATAGTGAAGGGTCAAGGGCCTCGAGGAACGCCAGCCGCCCTCCAGGCCCGGCGAAACCGCGCCGGACGATCACCGGAGCGACGTCCGGACACCGCGCCCCCGAGCGCGCCGGCCGAGCGGGCCGACGTCCCCAAAGTTCATCCGACCAGCGAGTACACCCAGAATCATCGATGGCGCAGGCGTCGACCATGGGATGCTTCTGCAGGGACACGAGGGCTCCTCTCGGCACCGCCAGGGGGCCGCCCTGTTCGCCAGGAGCGAACAGCCTTACCGCCCCTCCACTGGCAGTACGCACACCAGTGACTTTAAAATACAATAGCAAATTCCATCGCAGCGTACGGATCGAGGGCGTGGTCGACTCATGACGGAGCACGTGCTGGTGACCGGCGGCGCGGGATTCGTCGGCTCGGCGTACGTCCGGACCCTGCTGGCCGAGGACGTCGCGCGCGTCACCGTGCTCGACAAGCTGACCTACGCGGCCGACGCGGCGACGCTCGCGTCCGTCCTCGCCGACCCGCGGGTCCGTTTCGTCCGGGGCGACATCTGCGACGCCGCACTCGTGGACACGGTCATGCGCGGCCACGACACGGTGGTGCACTTCGCCGCGGAGTCCCATGTCGACCGCTCCATCGACCGGGCGTACCCCTTCGTGATGAGCAACGTCACCGGAACGCAGGTCCTGCTCGACGCCGCGCTGCGGCACCGCATCGGCACGTTCCTGCACGTCTCGACCGACGAGGTGTACGGCTCCCTCGACAGCGGCTCCTGGACGGAGGCCGCACCGGTACGGCCTTCATCCCCCTACGCCGCGACCAAGGCGGGCGCGGACATGCTCTGCCTGTCCTACGCCCGGACCCACGGGATGGACGTGCGGATCACGCGCTCCTCGAACAACTACGGTCCGTACCAGCACCCGGAGAAAGTGATCCCCCTGTTCGTCACCAATCTCCTGCTCGGCCGGAAGGTCCCGCTCTACGGCGACGGCCTGAACACGCGCGACTGGCTCCATGTGGACGACAACTGCCGCGGCATCCGGCTCGTCCTGGAGCACGGCAGGCCCGGCGAGGTCTACAACCTGGGCGCGGGCAACGAAGTGACCAACCTGGAGCTCACGACCGCCCTTCTCGGCCTCTTCGGGAAGGGTCCGGAAATGATCGAGTGGACCCCCGACCGCAAGGGCCACGACCGGCGCTACTCGCTGGACTGCACGAAAGCGGCCGCCGAACTCGGCTACCGTCCGACCCGCGACTTCCGAACCGCGCTCGCCTCCACCGTCGAGTGGTACCGCGCAAATCGCGACTGGTGGGAGCGGCTCCGCGGCCACCCGGCACGCCAAACGGCCAAAGGCCGTGCGCAGGTGCGCACCCGCCAGTGACCGACCATCACCGCGTGAAAGCAGCAACGCTTTTCCGTCAGCGGCCCCGGGCGCGCTACGAGATCGTCAGTTCGAAGCCGACCACAGTCCGGCGTCGGTGGCCGTCGCAGGTCAGGACCGGGACGCGGAGGAGGCGGTGGCGCCGGCACGGGAACGGTTGGCGCGGATCTCGTCGTGGTGGTCGGCCGCCCAACCGATCAGCTGCTTGACGATCTCGTTCAGGCCGCCGCCGAGCGGGGCGAGCGCGTACTCGACGCGCGGTGGCACCTCGGCGTAGGCGGTGCGGCTGATCAACCCGTCCTCTGTGAGCCGGCGGAGGGTGTGGGTCAGCATGCGCTGGGAGATGCCCGGGATCTGGCGCTGCAAGTCGGTGTAGCGCATCGGCCCGCCCTCCAGGACGGCGATGATCAGCATGCTCCACTTGTCGCCCACCCGGTCGAGCACCTGTCGGATGAAGTCCATGTGATCGGCGGGGATGCTCGCGCACGGCCCGACCGAAGCCGCCATCCCGATACCCGCGCTGTCCTGCATGGCGCCCGTTCCTCTCCGTCGCGCACACCGATGTGCCTTTTGTATCGCCTTCCATACTGGCTCATAATGGCGTTACGAACAAACAGTAGGAATTGGAGGTCAGGCCATGAAGGTAGAGATCTGGTCTGAGATCACCTGCCCCTGGTGCGGCCTGGGCGGCCATCGGTTGGATCGGGCCGTGGAGCGATTCGAGCACGGCGGCGACGTAGAGGTGGTCCACCGCTCGTTCCCTCTGGGCAGTGGCCTGCCCGAGGACCGCACGTTCAGCGTCCGCGACTATGTGCTGGCCAAGTACGGCGCCGTCCCCGGGCAGGCCGGCGTACCGGATATCGAAGGCATGGCCGCCGCCGAGGGCCTGACCCCCTACCGCGTCCTGGACAACCGAGTCGGGAACACCGACCGCCTGAACCACACGCCCGCCGGGCGTCCGATCTCCGCATGTCCCGGCGGTCACGACACGGAAGGAATCTGACCATGCCCACTCTCGCCATCGTCGGCGCCGGCCCCGGCATGGGCCTGGCCGTCGCCCGCACCTTCGGCGGCCGCGGCTTCGACGTCGCCCTGATCGCCCGTACCAAGGAGAAGCTGGAAACGCTCGTCGATCAGCTCGGCAAGGAAGGCATCACGGCCGCCGGGTTCCCCGCGGACATCCTCGATCGCGCCTCACTGACCGATGCCCTGGCCGCGGCCAAGGCCCGCTTCGGCGGCATCGACGTACTGGAGTATTCACCCGCCCCGCACTCCCCGGTGCCCGGCCTCACCCTGGCCGCTCCCTCGGAGGTCACGGTGGACAATCTGCAGCCGATGATCGAGTAAGGCTTCTACGGCGCCGTCACGGCCGCCCGGACGGTCCTGCCCGCGATGCGCGAGGCGGGCGCCGGGACCCTGCTGTTCACCACCGGCGGCGGCTCGGTGGACCCGGTGCCGATGTTCGGCAACGCCAACGCGGCCCAGGCGGCTCTGCGCAACTGGGTGATCAACCTGAACAAGGAACTGGCGGGCACCGGCGTATACGCCGGTCACGTGGTGATCGGCGTGTGGATCGGTGAGGGCGGTCCGGAAGGCGGCCCGACGGCCACGCCCGAGCAGATCGCTCCCCTGTACTGGGACCTGCACGAAAACCGCGACCGCTCCGAGGCCGTCTTCAACGCCTGACCGGCCGACTCACCTTGTAGTTGTGCTCCAGCGGCCGCCGCCCCGGCCACGGACCCAAACGGCGTCTTCATTCACTCCGGCTTCGGTGGGGCTTCGCTCTCAGGGCATGAACGAAGGCGGTACGAGCGGCCGGAGTCGATCACGGCCCCGCGTCGGCGACCGTCTCGCTCAGATCGCACAGGACGTCGCCCAGCCGGCGTGCCGCGTCCAGTGAGAAGGTCATCTCGACTGGATGCTGGCGGGCGAAGTCGCTCAATTGGACTCGTGTCAGGCCGGGTTCGCTGCTCAGGTGCGGTACCTGCGAGGTGAGAAGGACTCCCGCGCGATCCGGAGCGGGCGCGACCGGTCCGCCAGCCGACGGGAACGTAGTGGCCGGGACCGGCTGGAACAGAGGGCTCACGTGGCGGAACGCCGACGACGAGTCGATATTTGAGCCGGGCGCGAAATGGTCTCCGTGGCACCACTCTGGGCAGGGATGCGCATGGACCCGCCGACCGTCGCCGGTGATGACGGAGTTCGCGCGTCGACGTCCCCTCGCCCGTTGCCATTCCGGCATGTTGTTCGCGCTGAGAGAGTCGGGCAGATCACGGAGGCACTCGCCCATCCGACGTGCCCCGTGCGCGGAGAATTCCAGGACCAACCCGTTGTGATCCGGCTTGATCACGGCGATGTGCGTGCTCCCCCGGCCGGTGGCCGATGCCCGCAACACCACCGTCACCCTGGCCGGCTCCGGCCCCGCGCAGGAATACGACACCTCGGCGTTCTCGGCATGCAGGGGACGGCTCTGATGGTGGAACGAGTGCAGATCGAGCCCTGAGTACGGAAGGCGCTGCTCTCCCACGCACCAAGCGGGACAAGAGCGCGATTCGCCGCCCGTGTCCATCATCGCAAGACTCCTCGATTCGCGGTCCGCCCGGAGCCGGAGGCTCGATGCAGCGGCGACACCTGGACCGTCCACCGGGCTTCCACCATCGCGCGCGCTCACCAGTATGCCGCCGGTGCCCGCGAAGGGAGAGCCCGGCGGGACGGAGCTGCACTGTGCGGCCGAGGGGGCGTGCCCCTGCGGCCCGGCCCCGCAGGCGGCACGGAACCAGATCTGAGACCGAAAGAAGGTGCGGCCGGCCGAAACATGGCTGGCTGATCACGCCGACGTCAAGGTGGCCCACCGGCTCTCCCGCCTCCCTTCTCTCGATGTGGGCCGGTCCCGGACGGGCGCGGCCGCCGCCTCCTTGGGGCCGCCGAGGTGGTGATCCTGCGTTGTCGAAGGTGTGCGCCTCGGGGACGGTGACGATTCGGCGTCAGCTTCCTGGAGGGCGGACGGCTTGTGGTGCGGCGAGTCGAGCGGGTTCGTGCCAGCGGCGCAGAGCTTCGCCGGCCCGGAGATGGGTCGATGGGGCCAGGTACGACGCCTCGGCGCCGGCTTCGCGCGGGGCGGCTGCGGCCAGGACGCCGTCCGGGGCGTTCCGGAGCGACGAACGCGCGGCCATGTGCCCGGGCGTAGCCCAGCCCCGGGTTGTGCGTTCGGAGCTCGTCGGGGCCGAGCCCCACCGCTCGGCCACACCCGGGCGGAACCTTTCGACCAGCACGTCCGCGGCGGCGACGAGATCGCGGACTCGTCGAACGTCCTCCGGCGACTTGAGGTCGGCGGAGACGACCGTCCTCCCCCGGCGCGTGGCGTCCCAGGCCCGCGCGTCCGGCTCCTCACCGGGTCGTTCGATCCGTACGACGTCCGCGCCGAGGGACGCGAGCAGCATGCCGGCGTGCGGGACGGGTCCGATGCCGCCGAGCTCGACCACGCGGACACCGTCCAGGAGCGGGGCGCTCAAAGGACGGGTCGAAGGCGAGGAGGGCGGAGTTCTCGATCGTGGACGCGTCGACCTCCTCGGCGGCGGCGAGCAGGCGCACCGTCTCGGGGTTCTTGCGGTAGTCGCCCTGGCGGTGTTCCTTGGTGACCTTGCTGAGCACCTGGGTGAACTTGACGGCGACCTCGGGCCGGTCGAGGAGCGTCCGGCCGGCCATGACGGCGGTGCCGGTCACGCCCGGGGCGTAGCCCGCGATCGGGACGAGGTCGGGGTTCTTGGCGGCCTCGACCTCGAGGGGTGCGGAGACCCAGGCGGGCGAGACCGCGCCGTTCGCGAGCGCGTTCAGCGCGTCGGGACCGACCAGCGGCGAGGAGAGCTTGACGTCGTTGATGCCCAGCCCCCCCTTCTTCAGCGCGTTGTCGAGGATCAGGCCGCTCACGCCGGTGCCGCCGGTGGGGGTGCTGACGTCGGCGCCCTTGAGCTTGGAGATGTCGGGGGCGGGCGCACTCGACTCCTACACCGAACTCCGCGCGACGGTGCATCCGAGCGGCTGACGGCGCCGCGCGACGGGGCGGCCTGGGTCATGGAGTTCCCGCTTCGGCGGCGGTACACGTCCGTCTGCGTAGGGGTTCAGGTATCGATCCAGGGGGCGAATCGGGCGCGGATCTCTGCTTCGTCCAGGGCGAAGTCGTCCGGCGTGTAGCGGTGGGCGCCCTTGGCGTCGCGGGGGTGCGCGGCGTGGTAGCGGTCGATCATGCCCGCCGGGTCGTCCGGGGTGAGGCCCGCGGCGTCGTAGACGCGGTGGAGGACGCCGGCGGTGTCGTGGACGAGGTCGTCGTAGGCGATGTCGAGGATCGTGACGGCACTCGCCCGGGCGCTGCGCCGGAATGCGTGGGCGCGGCGCAGCCACAGTTCGGTCTGGTCGGTCTGGAAGCGGCCCACGTCGGCGGGGTCGACGTGGTCGCTGTAGGTGGAGCGGTAGACGCAGAACAGGCTGGCGCCGGAGGCGATGGTCTGGACGATGTCGCGGTGCAGGAAGACCACGATGGCGCCGGGGAACGCGGCGGCGAGGGCGGGGAGTTCCGCGCTGTGGGCGGGGGCCTTGAGCAGCCAGCGGCGGCCGTCGCCGCCGTCGAGCGTGGTCAGGACGTGCCGGTGCCGGTGGTAGACGTCGGTGAAGTCCTGGGAGGCGAGCCATCGGCTGTAGCCGTCGAGGCGGACGGTGGCGCTGAATCCCCAGTTGCGGAAGCCGGAGTGCATCGCGACGACGCATTCCTCGGGGAGGCGGGGACCGTGGTCGTGGACGGCGGCCAGGGCGGGGTTCAGGACGTTCAGCAGGTCGCCGGCCGCGGCTCCGGCGTCGATGAGCTCCTCGCGCCGCTGCGGGGGCGCCCCCGCGAACTTCCAGGGGACGGCCAGTTCGGACGGCAGGGGCGCGCGCAGCCGGGGGTCGGTCGCCAGCAGCCGGTACAGGAAGGTCGTGCCGGTGCGCCACCCGCCGATGATGACGATGGGCGGCCGGTCGAGCGGGCGGTCTGGATCCGGACGGCGGTTCATCGCGAGGCGGGCGCGGAGCCCGGCGACGGCGGAGTCGCGGACCATCCTGGTCCCGACCGCGTTGAGGCGGCCGTCCTCGCGCGCGGACGCCAGGTAGCGGTGCAGGCCCTCGCGCCAGCGCGCCGGGTCGCCGAGCTCGGCGGGATCGGCGCCGCGGAGCGCGCGGGCGGTGATCGCGTCGGGGTCGAGCGCGTAGGCATCGGGACGGGCGGCGCGATCGGCCTCCGCGGCGGCGTGGATCGCCTCGGCCGCCGGGGTCCGCCGCGGCGGGTGCCACGTCATCGCAGGCCTCCGGAAACGTCGATCGTGCGGGTGGCGGGCAGCGGCGGCGGGGTCTCGGCGTGCAGCCAGCGCAGCACGATGAGTCCCTCGGGGCGCCCCTCGGTGTCGAGCCAGTCCGCGTCCGGCAGGCCCGGGTCCTCGGCGGCGAGGACGAACCGGTAGCGGCCGTCGCGGACCGCGGCGGTGGCGCCGGTGCGCGACACCGTCCGGTGCCGGTGGTCCAGGGAGTTGAGGTACCTGCTGTAGAGCAGGGCGTTCCAGTGCCGGCAGGGGACGGTCTCGCCCTCGACGACGAGCGCCTCACCGGGTGCGAGGCGCCAGGCACCGCGCATGTAGTGGACGCCGGGCTCGGTGTAGGTGGCACCACCGGACATCTCCGCCCAGGCGTGCACGGTGTTGGGTTCGACCTGGCCCTCGACGGCGGCGAACACCGCGGGCATCGCCTCGACCGTCCTGGCGAGCCGCCGGAGCCGGTGCTGGAACCGTCCGGTCTCGATCGCGGGCGGGCAGGCGGTGGGCGCACCGACCGGTTCGATGGTGCACCGGCCGTGCCGGTCGGCCGCGACGTCGTCGTGGAAGTGCCGCACCCACAGCTGCCCGTTCCCCTCGGGCAGCGGCAGCCACGCGCCCTCCTCCGGCCGCGGCCCGCCGACGAGCACGGAGAACCCGCCGGAGGCGTCGCGGGGGATCCGCTCGCCGTCGATCCGGGACGCCGCCGCGGTGCCGGGCCCGTCGGCGTAGGCGGTGATCGACATGTAGACGGCGTCGCCGGGATGGCCGGTGATCCGGTACCGCCGGTCGCCCCGCACGTCGGCCACCCAGTAGCGGGTGTCGGGGTTGTCCATGAAGAACTTCTGCCGCCAGCCGTTGAACGGGACGAGCTCGGGGCGGTCGCGGTCGATCTCGAACCGGGCGAGCTGGTTGTGGAGCCCGCGCAGCAGCGCCCGGTAGCCGTCCGCGCGCTCGTCCGGGTCGAGACCGGCGGTGGCGTCGCCGAGCCGCTCCCCGGCCGTCCGCAGCGCTTCGACGAGGTCGCTCCAGGCCCGGGCCTCGGCGGTCACGGCGTCCGCCCGGCGCGTGGTGCCGCCCGGACGGCGGCGATGTGCAGGGGGATGCGGTGCGTCATGGTCGCTCCCAGATGCCCGATCAGAGACGGACACGCTCGTCGTGGGTGTAGCGGGGGCGGGGGTCGTCGGCTGAACACCTTCGCGCCCATCACCCTCCCTCGTTCCCGGCCGAAATGGACGACCCTCGGACGAGGGGCTAACTTACAGATTGTAAGTTACGTGGGCAAGAGGCGAGGAGCACCCGGCACCATGACCGCACGCCGACGGCTGAGCGGCCCGCAACGGCGCGCCCAGATCCTGGACGCCACCCGCCGGATCGTGGTCGAGGAGGGCTACCACGCGGTCCGCATCGAACGGGTCGCCGAAGAATGCGGCGTGACCCGAACCGTCATCTACCAGCAGTTCGACAGCCTGCCCGGCCTCCTGGTCACCCTCATCGACCGCGAGATCGAACACGCCTTCGCGAGCTTCCGCGACGCCGCCGCCCGTCCCGTCCCGCCCGGCGAGGACCCCTTCACCGCCGCCCTGGCCGGGATCCTGGACGCCGTCGACGCCGCCCCCACGACCTGGCGGATCTTCATGCTCCCCGCCGAGGGCGGACCGCCCGAACTGCACGAGCGGCTCGCCCGCGCCCGCGCCGTCGCCCGCTCCCACCTCCACAAGATCACCGGTCACGACGCCGATCCCGAACTGAGCGTCCGCGTCCTGCACGCCGTGGCCGACGAGCTCGTCCGCCTCCGCCTCACCGACCCCGACGGCCACCCCGTCGACCGCCTCCTGGCCCAGGCCCGGCGCATCGCCCGCGCCACCCTCGGCACCGCACCCGCCTGACACCGGCTTGGGCTTCCCCAGCAAGCCCGGTACGGCTCAAGAGTCGCGAACCGGCATGTCGTTGTGCCGCCAGTCGGCGGCGCAGCGCGGCCAACCCTCCGGGGCCATGGCGGCGGCCGCTCCGGCCGTAGTCCGCAACGACCAAAGTCGTGACCGCTCTAGACCTTGGCGCGTATCACCCGACGGCCCGGGGGCGACACACTCATCCCATGTGGGGCTTCCTCGGAGTAATCGTCATGATCCAGGGCTTCGGCTCGGCCATCGCCTCGATATTCAGTGACGACGCGAAATTCGGATTCCTGCTTAAGTGGGCGCACGACTACCAACCGTTCGTCGGCATCGCGACCGGCCTCCTCGGCATCGGAGTACTCGTCCTGGGCGAGCGAAGCAAAAGTTCGAACGGCGACTAACGGCCGACGCCGGATGCCGGACACGGGGACGGCGCCAGGGCGGGCTCCGCGTGTCCACTGTACAGTTCCGTCTGTTAGGCGTACGGCGGAGGGGCTGGGGGTAGGGGTGGCTGAGGCGCGCGGGGACGGACCGGCGGGCGCCTGGCGGCCCGGTCGTGTGGTCGACGGTCGGTACGAGGTCGTCCGCGAGCTGGGTCGGGGCGGGATGGGCGTGGTCTATCAGGTGCGCCATCGCGGTTGGGGGAGCGACCTCGCGGTGAAGGTCCCCCGGCGGGAGATGTTCCGCGACGAGGCCGACCGGGAGAGGTTCACGACCGAGGCCGAGACGTGGGTCGGCCTCGGTCTCCACCCGAACGTGTGCGGATGCCACTATGTGCGCACCATCGACGCGGTCCCGACGGTCTTCGCCGAGCACGTCTCCGGTGGGAGCCTTGACGGCGGCATCGCGGACGGGAGCCTCTACTCGGGGAGCCCCGGGGACGTGCTCGCAAGGATCCTCGACCTCGCGGTGCAGATGGCCTGGGGGTTGGAGCACGCCCATTCGATGGGCCTGGTGCATCGCGACGTGAAGCCCGCCAACGTCCTGCTGGACGACGGGTGGACGGCGAAGGTCACCGACTTCGGCTTGGCGGTGGCGCGTGACACCCACGGCCGCGAGACGCTCGAGCGGCCGGGTGTCAGCGTGGCGGTGCCCAACGGCGGCATGATGACTCCTCAGTTCGCTTCTCCGGAGCAGCTGGCGGGCCGCCCTCTGGGCCGGGCGACCGATGTTCACAGCCTGGCGGCCACAATCGTGGCCATGTTCACCAAAGGTCCGGTCTGGCTGGTGGGGATCGCCGCCGGTGAGGCGCTGGAGGATCATCGCGCCACCGCGACGGCCGATGCCCCCGAGATCCCCGACGACGTCGCCGACCTTCTGCGTGCCTGCCTCCGCACCGATCCTGGGGCGCGGCCCCGCTCCATGGCGGCCATCGCCGACTCGCTCCAGGAGAGCTATCGCCGGGCCACCGGCCGGGCCTATCCCAGGCGTGTCCCCACGGCCGCCGAGCTGCACGCCGACGAGCTGAACAACCGTGCGCTCTCTTTTCTCGACCTCGGCCGTCCGGGTGAGGCCGACCGGGCGCTCACGGCGGCGCTGCGAGCGGACCCGCACCATCCCGGCGCGAACTTCAACAGCGGGCTGTTGCGCTGGCGGCGCGGAGAGATCACCGATGAGCGGTTCCTCTTCCTGCTGGACCGCCTGGACCAGGAGCTCGGCGACCCCGGGCAGGGCGTACTTTCGCGCGCGCTGGTGGAGATGGAACGCGGCGATCTGAGGGCGGCACGTGCCCTGTTGGAGGACGTCGATCCCGAACGGGAAGGCCACCAGGAGGCCCGGCATCTGCTGCGGACGCTGCGGGACGGCGGGATCGTCCACGCGGGCTGCGTGGACACGCGGCGGGTGCCTTGGCGCACCCGCGGCCGGGCGCCCGCGGGCTACGAGATCCGCATGAGCGCCGACTGGCGGTTGGCGCTCACGCCCGGCGAGGATCACGGTGTCCGGTTCTGGGACGCGGCGGACGGCCGGGAGCTGCGCACCCTGTACGGGCACGGCGACCGGGTGATCTCCGTCGACATGAGCGCCGACGGCAGGCGTGCGGTCTCGGCGTCGTGGGACGGCACCGTCCGGCTATGGGACCTCACCTCGGGAGCCTGCCTGGCGGTCGGCGAGGTCACGCCATGGACGCAGGGTCTCGGGGAGCGGAAGCGGCGGGAGCGCGAGGAAGCGGAAAGCCGCCAGGGGCTCATCCGCCACCGCACCTATATCCCCTCGAATTCGCCGGAGCTCAACAGCGCCTGCTCCCCTGCCCGGCTCAGCGCCGACGGAGCCGTGGTCGCCTGGGTCGAGGCGGACGGCCGCATCCAGGTCTGGGACTTCGACCGTGCCGCGCCGAGGACGACCATCGACGGGCACGACGGGGCCTCACACCTCGAGCTGAGCACCACCGGCGACCGGGCTCTGACGTGTTTCGGCGGGATGGACGACGGCCTCGTGCGGCTGTGGGACCTGGAAGGCGGCCGCATCGTCTGGGAGGCCGACGGTAGGGACTGCCTGTTCGCGCGGTTCGGGCCGGGTGACCGCACCGTGATCACGGCCGACGCGGAACGCACGCTCCGCGTCTGGGAGCCGGCGTCCGGCCGGATGCTGGGCGCTTTGACCATGCCGGAGGGGCGGCACGTCGCGTCGGCCGCCTTGAGCGAAGACGCGCGAGTCGTCCTGATCGGGAGCTGGGACGGGACCGTCTCGTACTGGGATCTGGCGAACGGCCGCTGCCTGCGCACCTTCACGGGGCACCAGGGGAAGGTGAGCGCTGTTCAGCTGGGGCCCGGCGGTGCCTCGGCGAGGTCGGCGTCCCTTGACGGCACGATACGAACGTGGCGGCTGCCCGGCCGGTTCGAGGCCGCGTTGCGGGTGAGCCGCCCGCGCGGCCACGGCGAGGTCTCCGGGGTCGAATCCCGGTTGGAATCCCTGTTGACGCAGGCGAAGGCGGCGATGGGCTCCGGCGCCCATGCCGAGTCCTTGGCGGCGCTGAGGGAGGCCAGGGCGCTACCGGGCTGCGAACGGCTGCCGCGCGTCCTCGAAACGTGGAAGGACCTGAGCGGTCGCACCGCCCGCGTCGGCCTGCGCAGTACCTGGATCAGCTGGGGGTTGCCTCCCGGCAGCGGCATGGCCCTCGACATCAGCCGGGACGGCCGCCTGCTGGCGTCCGCCGCCAAGGACAGCCGGATCAACCTCTGGGAACTGTCCACGGGCGCCCAGGTCAGGTCCATCGAGACCGGCCAACGCGGGGTCGGCGCCCTGCGCTTCAGCCGTGACGGCGCCCACCTCACTTCCATCGGGGCCGACGATGAGATCAGGGTCTGGGAGACCGAGACGGGCCGGTGCGTGAACGCGGTCCGCCTCCCCAGGGCGCATCGGAGGGTCCTCAGCCGCGACGGACGCCTGGCGTTGGTGGCCCACGGGGTCGAAGGGAGCGTCCGGCTCTGGGACGCCTTCACCGGAGAATGCCTGCATGTCATGCCCGGACCGCATCCCGTCACCGCCCTCTGGATCGATGCCGGAGGCCGCCGGTTCTTGACGGCCGGCAACGACCGCCACCGGGACCCGCGTTCGGAAGACCCCGCGCTGATCAGGCTCTGGGACTCGACCGACGGCCGCTGCCTGCTCACCCTGCGGCCCGAGTCCAAGGAAGTGAAGTCGGCGTGCATGACCCCCGACGGCTCGTTCATCCTTGCCGGGGGAAGCCCCGAGAAGCCCGCCCGGCGCGACGGCGGATGGCTTAGCCGCATCCGCATGTGGGACGCATCGACGGGAAACCTCGTGCGCACCTTCGACCCCGTGCCGGAAGAGGCGTCCAGGCTCCAGGTCACCCCTGACGGGCGCTTCGCGGTCGCGGCCGGTTGGAGACCCGACGTCCACATCTGGGAGATCGCCACGGGGCGCTCGATCCGCGTGCTGGACGGCCACAAGGGCGGGGGCGCGCTCGAAGTCGGCCCCGACGGCACGTGCGTGGTGACCTCCGACGGTGAGCACGAGGTCAGGGTCTGGGAACTCGACTGGGAACTGGAGGCCCCCGCCCCGGAGTACACGCGAACGCCGCGGACGGACGCGCCGACTCCCAGGCCCCGCCAAGCACCCGCGGCGCAACCGCAGACGCCCCAGGTGCCACGGAACGGGATCCCGCGCGGGAACTGGCTGCAGGACGAAGAGTTCCGCGAACTGGTGCGGCAGGTGGCGGGGTTGGCCATACCGGCCGAGCCGGACGTGGCCACGGTCGTGGCGAACGCCGCCGCCCCTGAGCGTCCGGCCCGGCTGGAGGTGGAGATCACCGACGGCATCGATCTCAACGACGAGGTGGGGTTCCTGCGGGCGGCCTGGCGGGTGATGGAAGAGGAACTCGGCCCGCCGACAACGTGGCAGGGACCGGGACCGCGGATGCTGTGGCGACGTCCCGGAACAAGCCTGGCCGTGGGCTTGAGCTCCTCCCTCAAGGTGACCTTGGAGGCATTGGGCACCGAATGCCGCACCGCGGCGCGGGAACTCCCATCGACATGGCTCGCGGCCGATCCCGCCGACCTGCGGCCCCCAGAGCCGGAGGCGATCGCGACCGATTGGGGCGAGGCACGGGCGAACCTGCGGGCCGCGCTCCGTGCGTTGTGCAGCGATACGCCGCTGTTCCCCGGCCGTTTCATCCTCTGCATGCAGGCGGACAGCGACCCGCTGCGCTTCGTCCAGGCATGGAACGACGGCCTGGACCTGGTGGTCGAGTCCACCGGCTTCCTCCACCGTCCCGAACTGGTCGACAGGGACCGGGCGGCTCGGCTCGGCCCGCAGGGCACGCCGCCACAGCGGCGTTTCGGGGACGCCGCGAACGAGGCCGAGCAGGTGTCCCGCGCAGCGGACATGCTGATGGAAGCCCTGCAGGTGATGCGGGTCGACCTGACCGACCTGACCTTCAGCGGCACCATGGTCGGCCGCGGCCGCCGATTTCACCTGGACCTACCCCGCCTAGGGCCACGCCGCGGCGCCCCCGACGCCGCATGACCCCCCTCTTACGGCCGCACCAGTGCGGGTCGCCATGGGTTCGGGGCGTTGGAGGATCGACACGGCGTCCTTGACGCGGCCGAGGTCGATGAGGTGCCCCGGCCATGCCGGGCGAGCAGACGCGCGAAGAACTCCAGCGCCGACCGCTCCCCCGCCTCCGCATGCGGACGGGCCGGCACGATCGCCTCACCGCCCCTGCCCCACTCCTCCAACATCCCCGCCATGACCTCGACGGCCTTCCACCACCCCGTGGCGACATACGGGCGAGCACCTCCAACTCTGGCCTTGTAATCGAGATCAGCAGCGTCCACGGAGGCGGACCTTAGCCCACACCTCGGAAGCCCACACCTCGGACGAAACCCGGCTCTTCGCAATTGAGGGGGTGCGCAGACGACAGCCACCTGCGTCTGGTCCGAGAGCGGCATCACGCACCAAGGCCGGCGGCGCTGGACGGTGACGATCGGCCGGTCGCGTCCATCGCTCGATCGGTTCATCGGACTGGTTCGGTTCGCATTGCCTGTGTGCCCACGACGGTCAGGAGCGAGAGCTTCTCGACGGTGTCAGTTCCGGCGCGTGGGGTGAACCAGTGCAACCGCTGGCGGCCGTCCTCGCTGAAGAGGCTGAGGCAGTTGAGGTCGAGCATGCCGACGGTGGGGTGGACGATCCGCTTGCGCTCGTCTCTGCGCACCTCCACGTCCTGGTCGGCCCAAAGCTCCTGGAACTCCGGCGACTGTTGCAGCAGCTCGTCCACCAGCTCGGCCGCCTCGGCGTCACCTGGGCTGCGTCGCCCGACCGCCGCGCGCAGGTCGGCGACGAACGAGCGTGACTGCGGGGCGAGGTCCTCTGGCGGGTAGATCTGCCGCGAGGCCGGGTCGGTGAACCATCGGTAGATGAAGCTCGCCGCGCGGCCGTGGTGCGCGGACAGGTCGCCGAGCATCGCGATGGCGAGCGGGTTCTGGACCAGAACGGTGTGCAGGTCGGTGCTCACCATCGCCGGGGTCCCGTCGATGCGTGTCAGCAGGTCGAGCAGGGCGGGGTGGACGTGCGACGCCGTCCCGCCCTGGGGCGGGATCGGGCGGTTCGCCAACCGGTACAGATGGTCGCGTTCGTCGCGGCTGAGGCGCAGGGCGCGGGCCAGCGCGGCGAGCATCTGGTCGGAGGGCTGCGAGCCGGCACCGCGCTCGAGCTCGGTGTAGTACTCCACCGAGGCACCGGCCAGAACGGCGACCTCGTCGCGACGCAGACCGGGGACGCGGCGCCGCGGGCCGGGCGCGAGCCCGACCTCCTCGGGGCGGATCCGCTCGCGTCGCGAACGCAGGAAGCCGCCGAGTTCGGAGTACCTCGTGTTCGACATAGGCACAGCCTCCCTGGGCGGCGCCGTCGGCGCCAGGGGACGGCGTCCCCACCTTTGGAAGCAACTGTGGCGGGCCCGTGCCCGGTCACAGAGTGGACGCCATGAACACCTCACTCACCGACTCCGGCGCATCGCCGGTCGCCGGCAAGACGGTCCTGATCACCGGTGGCACGAGCGGGATCGGCGCCGCGACCGCTCGGCTCCTCCTCAAGCGCGGCCACCGGGTCGCCGTCACCGGACGCGACCCTGGTCGGCTCAAGACCTTCCTCGACGAAGTCGGCCACGCGGACCGCGTCCTGGGACTGGTAGCGGATGCCGCCGACTGGGACTCCACGAACACGGCGGTCACCGGCACGGTGGAGCGATTCGGGTCGCTCGACGCGGCCATCGCGAACGCAGGCGGCGCGTCGGCGGACCACTTCCGGACGGGCGGTACCGGCGTCGTCGACGGCGGCGATCCGGAGCTGTGGGCGCCGATGGTACTCGCCAACGTGCTCGGCCCGGCTCTGCTGGCCAAGGCGACCCTGCCCCACCTCGAGCAGTCCCGCGGCCGGCTGGTGCTCATCGGCAGCGTGGCCGGAATCAAGAACAGCCCGGGCAACCTCTACTCCGCCACGAAGTGGGCCGTGGTCGGCTTCGCCGAGAACCTCCGCCTGCACGCCACGACCCGCGGCATCGGAGTCACGGTCGTGAACCCGGGCATGATCGACACCGCGTTCTGGCACGGCCAGGCTCCCCCCATCGCGATGAGCCCCGATCCGGTGGCCGAGGCGATCGGCTTCGCGCTCGACCAGCCTGCAGGCGTCGACCTCAACACGGTGACGATCCGTCCGATCGGCCAGCCCGCCTGACTCCAGGCGTTCAGCGTGCTCACTGCTGCACCATCCTCGTATCAGTGATCATCAACGGACCGCTGATGCACCGAGGTGCTGCCGGGCCATCGCCGTGCTCGCTTGACGCGTCGGACGTCCAGCATGAGTTCTGCGAGGCCCGGCAGTGGGGGCACGTCGGCTCTACACGCCTCACCTAGAAGACCTCGACTTGCCTGCCTCTTTTCGCCTGCCCTGACCTGACCACGTTCTGCCGCGCTGACGAACTGAGCTTCCCCGTGGGACGGACTGCCGCGGGCGGCCACGCCTACCGCCCGGCCGGTCTGCGGATCCTCGCAGCCGGGTCGGTGAACCTGCCCGTGGTCATGCCCATCGACGCGGCGAGCTCGGCGCCGTAGCCATCGGGGTCCTCCCACATGGCGGTGCGGACTGGGCTGGGCAAAACCGTGTTCAGCCGCACGCCCTGCGGCCCAAACTATTCGGCCAGGGCCTTGCCGAACGCCGTCAGCACCGCCTTCGCCGTCGTGTACGCGATGGCCGGGCGTGCGGGAGCCGGGCCCCATTGGACGAGACGTTGACGATGACGCCGCGCCGCCGTGCGTGAGCGCGGCGTGCTCGCGGCACACCTGGCCGTCCTCACCGCCACACCCACCATCGGCATATCTGCCGCCGAACGAGCAGTCGCCGCGGCGGACAGGACGTTCGGAAGCGCACCTGAGAAGAACCTGGGCGGGTCCGCGTCTGCGGGTACGGGCAGCCGATCGCCGGGTGTGGATCGATCATCTGTGTTCTCACCGGCATATGCGCGGCAGCGCGAAGGCACATCCCGCAGTTGATACCGTGCCAAGTGACTGATCCAGGGCAGGTCAGCCACCCAATCGACGCTGATCGGACAGGGCGCGCATCATGAAGACAGGTCCATCCCGCGGTCCCGCGCAGCGGACGTCCCCGGCGGGCGGAGGGACACGCGTCCGCGAGACCCGGCAGGGGGCGGTCATCGGTCAGGTCCTGGCCGAGCTCCCGGAGTTCCGCAGCGCACAGGACATCCACGGCGAGCTGCGACGCCGCGGTGAGCGCATCGGGCTCGCCACGGTCTACCGCCACCTTCAGGCCCTGCGGCAGGACGGCACGGTGGACGCCATTCAGGACCAGAACGGCGAGACCCTCTACCGGCGGTGCGAGAGCAGCGGCCATCACCACCACGTGACCTGCCGCTCCTGCGGCAGCAGCATCGAGGTCGAGGGCGGCGCGGTCGAACGCTGGGCCGAACGCGTCGCCAAAGACGCCGGCTTCACCGACATCGACCACACCGTGGAGATCTTCGGCACCTGCCCCGCCTGCGCTCGCCGGGGGGATTGACCCCCGACACCGCGCGCCGTCCCTCCGCTCGTCAGCCAGCGGCGTCGAGGTCGGGGGAATCGGCGAACCGGTAGTCCAGCACGTCATCGGCACGCCGGCATCCGGTGTCCCGATGCTGACGACGACCGTGACCGCGTCCCGGGCTGACAGCCGGTGGTCGGCCGGCCAGCGCCAGCAACGCCGGCAGCACCTGCGATTCCTGCTCCTCGCGATGCTTGCGCCCTCCGCCATTGCGACGCGCTCGCCCGTCCGACAGGACTTTCCCGCCGTCCTCGAGCTCGCGATCATGTCGCGCTAGCTCGTCCCCCTGTCTCCCCCGAGACTGGCCGAGAGGGCACCGCCGATGAGCGGGCCGACTTTCGAGGCCATGGGGGCCATCCCTGCGTAGGGCCTGAGCGTGGACTGGCTGCGTTGCGGGTGTCGTCGGTGATGAGGCTGGCTGGTCGCTCCCTTGGCTAGGGCACCGCCGAGGTCCTGGGTGAACCAGGGCGGCGATCAGCCGGGGCGCATCGAGGGCGCAGCAGCAGCGAGATCGGCATGCCGATGGGGACGTCATGTCGGCTGAGGAGGTCGGCGCCCCGGGAGGGCGCGGGCGTATAGCCGTTGAGGAAATCACTGCTGGGCCGAGGGCGGCGCGGTGAACTCGGCGTTGATCACATCGGCGCGGCCGCCGTGCCTCGCGCTCCCTCCTTCAAGGTCGACTCTGTTGCCAGGGCGGATTGATAACGGTTATCATCCTTATTAGGCACGTTCGTAGCACCGTTCCGATATGTGGCCCAAGGCGTCCACACCTGGGCGGTGGCCTGTCGGGGTCGGCGCATTCGCGAAGTCACATTCCTGGGAGGACGCACGTGGTGCTCAGACGGAAGTCCCGGTTCGTGCCGTTGATCGGTCTGGGCGTTGCCGTCGTCCTCGCGCTCGCCGGGTGCTCCGGCGGGAACGGTGACGCGGGCGCGGCGGGTGCGTCCTCGAACGAGACGCGGACCGTGACGGACGTCACCGGTGAGAAGGTCGAGCTGCCCGTCGCTCCGCAGCGGATCGTCGCGCTGGACGAACCGGCGACGCTCAACCTGCTGTCCCTCGGGATCAAGCCCGACGTCGCCTTCCAGGCCTGGAAGACCGTCGTCCCGGCGAAGCTGATCGAGAGCCTCGGCATCGAAGTCCACCAGACCGCCGATTACTACCCGAAGCTCGAGGAGGTCGCGGCGCTGCATCCGGACCTGATCGTCATCTCCTCGGACTCGACCGTGAACGATGAGGTCCCTGACTACGCCTCGATCACTTCCACCCTGCGCGCTCCCTACAGCGCGCAGCCCGCCGATCTCGCGCGGGCTTGGGGCGAGTACTTCGGCAAGCCGGAGCGGGCCAAGGCCGTTCAAGAAGGGTTGACGAAGTTCGCGGCGGAGATCGCCTCCGGGCAGTCCGATCCGGCACTGTCGTTGTCGGCGCTGCAGTCGTACGGCGGGTCCGGCGACGCGTCGCTGTACCACATGGACGCGGGGAACTCGCTCCACAGCGTGATCGACGGCGCCGGCTTCGATCGGCCCGAGCCGCAGAACTCGCGGAGCGCCGAGGGCGCCGAGCACGGCGGTTGGGCCCCGTTCTCGCCCGAGAGGGTGTCGGACCACGACGCCGACATCATCGCGATCATGGCTTCGCCGCAGTACGCGCCCAAGGGCATCACAGGGCTGCCGCTGTTCCCGTCGATGAAGGGCCGTGCCGTGGAGGTCGACGGTGACTTCTGGAGCGGGGGCTCGCTGTTCTACGCCTACTGGGTGCTGTGCGACCTGCGGGAATTCGTCGGCGGAAAGATCACGCCCGGAGGGGCGAACGATGTCGCGGAGCGCTGGAGAGCCTTCACGGCGATGATCGAGGAAGCCTGATCCGATGACCGGGTCGAAGACCGGCGCCCGAGCGTCTTTCTGGCGGCTCGCCACGCCGGTCCGTGGGCGACTTGTCCTTTCTGGCGTGCTGATGGCGGTCGGCGCGGCTTCGGGGCTCCTGCCCGTCGCCGCGGCGATGGCGCTGATCCAAACCCTCGTTCCGGCGGCGGGAGGGGATCCGGACGCCACCGGACAGGCATGGCTGTTGGTCGCGGCCTTGGTCGCGTCGCTGGTGCTGTCCCAGCTGTTGGGCATGGCCGGCTATGTGGTGAGCCACTTCGCGGACGCGACGCTGGTCGAGGAGATCCGGCAGCGCCAGATAACGCACTTGACGCGGCTGCCGCTGGTCTGGTTCTCCCGCAACGCGTCCGGCACGATCAACAAGGCCGTACAGGACGACCTCCACAAGATCCACTACCTGATCGCGCACTCCATCCCCGACTTCGTCAACGGCCTCGTCCGCCCGCTGTCCAGCCTGGTGTTCCTGCTCGTCGTGGACTGGCGGCTCGCTCTCGTCGCGCTCATCCCGCTCGGGCTGGCGGCGACCAGCCTTCCGCTGTACCTGAACGACGTGACGGCACAGTTCACCCGCTACAACACGGGCCTCGCGGCACTCGGTGCCGCCATCGTCGAGTTCGTGCGGGGAATCGCGCCGATCAAGGTGTTCGAGGCGGACGGCAAGGGGCATCGGCGGTTCGTCGAGCGCGCCGAATGGCACCACCGCTTCTACCGGGAGTGGTCGGAAGCGACGATGTACGGGGCGGCGCTCCTGCACGTGTTCACCTCCCCGGTGTTCGCCGTCCTGGTCACCGGTGGCGGAGCGGCACTGCTCATCGCCTTCGCGGGGCTGTCGCCGGTCGCGCTCGTGCCCGCGGTGCTGCTGGCCGGCAACATCGCCGGTCCGCTGTCGCTGCTGATCCAGATGCGCCAGTTCATGCGCGAGGCGAACGGCGCCGCCCGCAGTATCGCGGCGTTCCTCTCTCTGCCCGCCGCTGCCGCGCCCGACGCGAGCGCGTCGCCCGAGGGACACCGCGTCGCGATCGAGGAGGTCGGCTTCGCCTACGAGGAAGGCGGCCCGCTCGCGCTGGACGGCGTGACGGCCCACCTGGAACCGGGAACCGTGACGGCACTGGTCGGCCCGTCCGGATCCGGCAAGTCCACCTTCGCCTCGCTCGTGCCGAGGCTCATCGACCCCGATCGCGGAGCCGTCACGCTCGGGGGCGCCGACACCCGACGGCTCCCGGCCGAAAAGCTGTACGCGGCCGTCGGCTTCGTCTTCCAGCAGCCCTACCTGCTGCGGATGTCCATCCGCGACAACATCGCGATGGCCAGACCGGGAGCGAGCGACGCCGAGGTCGCCGCCGCCGCGACCACCGCGCAGATCCACGAACGCATCCTGCAGCTCCCGGACGGCTACGACACGATCGTCGGCGAGGGCGTCCAACTCTCCGGCGGTGAGCGACAGCGGCTCTCGATCGCCCGCGCGGTGCTGATGGACACACCGCTTCTCGTGCTCGACGAGGCCACCGCGTTCGCGGACCCGGACTCGGAGGCCGCGATCCAGCACGCGCTCGCCGAGCTGACCCGCGGCCGCACCCTGCTGGTGATCGCGCACCGGCTGCACACGGTGGCGCACGCCGACCGCATCCTCGTGCTCGACCGCGGACGCGTCGCCGAGTCCGGTGCGCACGACGAACTCGTCGCCGCGGGCGGCCTCTACGCGCGGATGTGGGCGGCCTATCAGGACGCCCGGACGCTCACGCCGCGATCGCCCAGGCAGAGGAGCGAGGCGTGATCAGGTTTCTGATGCGGATCGGCGACGCCTCCGCGCGCCGGATGCTCGCGGCGTATCTGGTGGTCGTGACCTTCGCGACGCTCCTGACGTCCGCCGCATTCGTGATGCTGATTCCCCTGACGACCGCGCTGTTGTCCGACGATCCGGTGTCGGCGTTGCCCGTCCTGGGCCTGCTCGCGGCGTTCGTTCTGCTCGCCGGGTGTTTCGACTTCGCCGCCACGATCATCGGCCAGCGGGCGGGCGCGCGGCTCATCCTGCGCATGCACGGGCTGATCGCCGAGCGCTTGGCGCGTTTGCCGCTGGGCTGGTTCGACGCCGAACACACCGGGGCGATCAGCAACGTCACGACCCGCGGCGTGACCTTCGCCGCCAACGCGCCCGAGTCGATGATCCGGCCGATGCTGTACGGGCTCGTGCCGCCGACCGTCGTCAGCCTGGCGATCTTCGTCGTCGATCCGCGTCTCGGGCTGTGCTTCCTCGCCGCCGTCATCGTGGTGGCCGTCGTCTACCGCTGGGCGCAGGCCCGCGACGCGCGTTTCGACGAAGCGGCCGACGAGCGCGACGAGCAAGGGGCCGCCCGCGTGATCGAGTTCGCCGCCGCGCAGCCCGCGATCCGTGCGGCCGGGCCGGATTCGCTCGGCGAACGCAGCGTCCGGACGGCGCTCGTCGAGCAGCGTGCCGCGAAGCGGGCCGCGCTGATCGCACGCGGTTGGGGCGCGCAGGCCTACACGGCTGCCGGGTTCGCGGGACTGCTGCTCATCTTCGCCGTCGCGGTGTTCCTGGTCTCCTCGGGCCGGTTGAACCCGGCCGAGTTCGCCGCGGTGCTCGTCCTCGCGGTCGCGATGAGCACACTGGCCGCGAACGCCCTCCCCTTCGGCGTCGGCGTCGGTATCGCCGACCGGGCGCTCGATTCACTCCAGTCGATCCTGGACGCGCCGCTCCTTCCCGAGCCTGAGCGTCCCGGCTCCCCCGCCGACTCCTCGATCGAGTTGGAGGACGTGTCGTTCTCCTACGTGTCCGGGCGGCCGGTGATCGCCGGCGCGAGCTTCCGTGTGGAACCGGGCACGATGACCGCGATCGTCGGCCCCTCCGGTTCGGGCAAGACCACCCTGGCCCGGCTGATCGCGCGCTTCTGGGACGTCGACTCCGGGGCGGTCCGCATCGGCGGTGTCGACGTGCGCGACCTCGGCACGCGCACCGTCATGGCGCAGGTGTCGATGGTGTTCCAGGACGTCTACCTCTTCGAGGACACTCTGATGGAGAACATCCGCCTCGGACGACCAGGTTCCAACGACCGGGACGTACGTGAAGCCGCGGAGCGTGCGGGGGTCACCGAGATCGCCGAGCGCCTCGCCGACGGCTTCCGGACGCGGGTGGGCGAGAGCGGTGGCACGCTCTCCGGCGGCGAGCGGCAACGAGTGTCGATCGCCCGCGCCATGCTGAAGAAGGCCCCGATCGTGCTGCTCGACGAGGCGACGTCCGCGCTCGACATCGACAGCGAGATGCTCGTCCAGCGTGGACTCGCCGAACTGTCGGGCGACAAGACGCTCGTCGTGATCGCCCATCGGCTGCAGACGATCCGCCAGGCCGACCAGGTCGTCGTGCTCGACGGCCGCGGCGGTGTCGAGGCGGTCGGCGACCACGAGACGTTGCTGCGGACGAGCCCGACGTACGCCGGGTTCTGGGCCGAGCGGACCGAGAGCACGGGCTGGACGTTCGATGCCCGTTGACGTGCCGACGCGCGCCGCAGTGCGCACACCGCGACGTCACCCGCCCGCGCGGCTCGGCGGGTGGGCGGGCAGGTCCGCCGTGCTCGTCGCCGGTCTCCTGCTCCTGGTCCTGGTGGGGGCGGTGAGCCTGCTGGTGGGCGCGGGCGGGCTCAGCGCGCACGCCGTGATCGGGACGCTCCGGGACGGGGCCGACGGATCACGGTCGGCGATCATCGTGTGGGACATGCGGGTCACGCGCACCCTCGTCGCCGCGATCGTGGGGACGGCGCTCGGCATCGCGGGCGCGCTCATGCAGGCGATGACCCGCAATCCGCTCGCCGATCCCGGCCTGCTCGGCGTGACCGCCGGCGCCGGGCTCGCGGTCGTCATCACCTCGGGCGTCTTCGGCGTCACCGCGTTCTTGTCGAACGTGTGGCCGGCGCTCCTCGGCGCCCTCGTGGTGTCGCTGGCCGTCTACGCCATCGGTTTCGCCGCGGGCAGGGACTCGCCCACGACCCTGGTGCTCGCCGGGGTCGCCATCACCTCCGCGCTGACCGGGGTCACGACCGGTCTCGCGCTGATCGACGCCACCCGGTTCAACACGCTCCGCACCTGGATGGCCGGAAGCGTCCAAGGCCGCGACATGAGCGCGATCGCCCAGACCTCGGTCCTCATCGCGATCGGTGTCGTCGTCGCCTTCCTCATCGCCCGGCCGCTGTCGCAGCTCGCGCTCGGCGACGACCTCGCACGCGCCCTCGGTGTCCGCATCGGCGCCACCCGGATCGCGGGCGGTGCGGCGATCCTGCTGCTCGCCGGAGTCGGCACCGCGGCCGCCGGACCGATCGCCTTCATCGGGCTCATGGTCCCCCATCTCGCCCGCGCACTCGTCGGCCCCGACCTCAGGTGGGCCTTCGCCTACAGCGGCGTCGCCGGCGCGATCGTGCTCGTCGCGGCGGACATCGCGGGCCGGCTCGTCATCTGGCCCGCCGAAGCACCGGCCGGACTGCTCACCGCGATCATCGGTGCGCCGTTCCTGGCGGTCATCGCGCGCGGAGCGATGCGATGACCGCCGCACCGCCGGGTCGCGTCGACTTCGGTCCCCGCAGAAAGCCGATCAGACTCGGCGAGCGCGCCTCCGCGGTGGTCAACACCCGGGCCGTGCTGCTGATCCTCGTCAGCGTGATCGGCTGCGTCCTCGTGACCGCCGCCGCGATGATGCTGGGCGATTATCCGGTGCCGCTGGACCAGGTCGTCCAGATCCTGTCCGGCGCCGATCTCGGCTTCGCGAACACCGTCGTCCTGCAATGGCGCCTGCCGCGCGCGGTGGCGGCGATCGTGTTCGGCGCGGCGCTGGGCATCAGCGGCGCGATCTTCCAGTCCGTCACCCGCAACGTCCTCGGCAGTCCCGACGTCATCGGGTTCAACGCCGGTGCCTTCACGGGAGCCATCGTCTCCATCGGCTTCCTCGGGGGCGCCCAGGCCACCACGACACTGCTCGCGCTCGCGGGCGGCGGCGCGGCCGCGTTCCTCGTGTACGCACTCGCGTTCCGGGGAGGCGTATCCGGCACCCGCTTCATCGTCGTCGGCATCGCGGTGTCGATGGCGCTCACGGCGTTCAACACCCTCCTCGTGCTGCGGATGGAACAGCGGGTGGCGACCATCGCGATGACCTGGGGCCAGGGCGACCTCGAGAACATCCGGTGGCAGCAGGTCGGGCCGATGTGCGTGATCCTGGCCGCCGTCATCGCGTGCGCGGCGGCACTCGGCGGCCGGATGCACCAGCTCGAACTCGGCGACGACGCCGCCCGCGCGACGGGCGTGCGCATCGAACCGGTGCGGCTCGCGCTCATCGCCGTCGGCGTCGCGCTCACCGCCGTCGTCACGAGCGTGTGCGGACCGATCGCCTTCATCGCCCTCGCCGCCCCGCACCTCGCCCGGTTGGCCGCCGGTTCCTCCGGCACCGGCCCGACCGGCGCGGCCGCGGTCGGCGCGCTCCTGCTGAGCACCTGCGACCTGGCCGCCCAGCACCTGCTCACGGTCGACATCCCGGTCGGGGTCGTGACGGTCGTCGTCGGCGGCGCGTACCTCGTCTGGCTCATCACCTGGAAGCTGAGGCGCACCCGTGTCTGACACCCCCATGCCGGCCATCGCCGTGTCCGATACCGCCATGTCCGCCCCCATCGAGCTCAAGGAAGTCACGGTCGGCTACGGCCGCGAACCCGTCAGCACCGCTCTGGACCTGGCCATCCCGGCAGGCAAGCTCACGATGGTCATCGGACCGAACGGCTGCGGCAAGTCCACCGCCCTGCGCACGATGGCGCGACTGCTCGCACCGCAGGCCGGCACCGTGCTCCTTGACGGACGCGACATCCGGGAACTGTCGACGCGCCAGATCGCGCGCCGGCTCGGGCTGCTCCCGCAGCAGTCCATCGCACCGGACGGGATCCGGGTCGCGGAGCTGGTCGCCCGCGGCCGGCATCCTCACCAGGGCGCGTTCCGCCAGTGGTCCGGAGCCGACGAGACCGCGGTCGCCGAGGCCATGGAACGCACGGGGGTCGCCGCCTACTCGGCCATGCCCGTCGACCGGCTCTCCGGCGGGCAGCGCCAGCGTGTGTGGATCGCCATGGTGCTCGCCCAGGAAACCCCTGTCCTCCTGATGGACGAGCCCACCACCTTCCTCGACCTCACCCATCAGCTCGAGGTCCTTGATCTGTGCCGGCGGCTGACGCACGACGGTGACCGTACGATCGCCGCGGTCATGCACGACCTCGGCCACGCCTGCCGCTACGCCGACCACCTCATCGCCATGCGCGACGGCGCCGTGGTGGCGGCGGGCGCTCCGGCCGACATCGTCACCCCCGACCTCATCCGAGACGTGTTCGACGTCGAGGCGATGATCATCCCCGACCCCGTCTCGCACACGCCGCTGGTCATCCCGATGAACCGGGAACGGTCCTCCCAACGCGGTTGAGCGGCCCGCCCCGGCGCGATCATTCGTTCTCGACAAGGATGATGAGATGTCACCTGGCTCCGCGGCCACGCCGCTGCAGCAGGCAGACCGGTTCACCGACGACACCGAAACGCACGTTCACCGTGAGCGTCCCTACGCCGAGGAGATCAACGGTCGAGCGCGACCAGTGATGGTGCACGAATTCTCACCACGCTCCCCGGTTCCGGGCGCCACGACGCTCGCGCTCGTCCCCGGCGGCAGCTTCGCCTCCGCCACCTGCTTCTACGCCCTGGCCCCGCGCCTGCTCGCGGCTCGGCCCGGCGCCCGATTCCTCTTCGTCGACACGCCCGGCACCGGCGGCAGCGGCCGCGACGTGGCCGATCTCGACCAGGCCGCGCACGCCGGCCTCATGTTCTCGGCGCTCGCCGCCGCGGCCGACGACGCCCCCTTCGCGCTCGGCGGGCACTCGCAGGGAGGCGGCTATGCGCAGGTGATGGCACGCCGGCAGATGTCCCGGCCCGGCGACGAGCCGCGGATTCGCGCACTGCTGCTGCTCGACCCGCTGCCGCTCGGCGGTTCGTCCGTCCTGCACGCCATGTGGAAGCTGGCCCGTTCGGGGCCGACGGCGGCCGGCGCCACGAGGCGCTTCTTCAGGAACCCGCACGCGACGGCCGACGACGTCGCCCTTCTCAAGCGCGTCCGCAGCGACTTCAAGGTGTCGCCGCGCGCCTCGTTGGCGTGCCTGCGGGGGCAGGGCTTCCCCGACGCGACGCACCCCTTCACCGGCCCGGTCCTCGTGCTCGGCGCCGCCGACAGCATCCCCGTCGACCAGCGACGCCTCGTGGCCATGGCCGCGTCGCCGGCCTACCCGCGAGCGGAATACCAGCGCATCGACGGCGGCCCGACCGGTCTCGCGGGGCACTGCGACTTCCTCGACAAGCCGTCCACCGCCGCGGCCTGCGCGCGGTTCCTCCTCGATGTCGACGAGGAGTGCGCCTCGGCCGCTTGACGCCGGAGCCCGGCGGACGCGGCACCGCCGCGTGCCACGTCCGCCGCTCGGGCCGTCGCCTACCCCAGCCGCAGCTCCGGCCGGTAGATGTCGATCCAATGGTAGAGGTCCAGCACCCGCTCGATCCCGACCCGCTGGGCAGGGTCGACCTCCGCGGGGTCCAGCCGGACGACCTTGTCCAGCCAGGCACGGTCGACGATGTCGAAGACCGCGTTGCCGTGCTCGGCCAGCACGTCCGCGGCCTGGCCCTGGAGCGCCTGGGCGACCTTGGGGTCCGGCGGCGTCGGGTAAGGGCTCTTGACCCGGTCGGTCACCGAAGCCGGCAGCAACGATCGAACGGCTGCCCGCAGCAGGCTCTTCTCGCGCCCGTCGAAGTTCTTCATCGCCCACGGGACGTTGTAGACGTACTCGACGAGGCGATGGTCGGCGAAGGGGACCCGCACCTCCAGCCCGACCGCCATCGACAACCGGTCCTTGCGGTCCAGCAGCGCCCGCACGAGCCGGGTCAGGTGCAGGTGGCAGATGGTGCGCATGTGCCGTTCGAACGGGTCGCTCCCGGGAAGCTGCTCGACCCCCGCGACCGCCGTGCCGTACTGGTCGGCGATGTAGCCGGGGATGTCGAGTCGCTCCCGCAGGCCCGGGTGCAGCAACGCCGTGCGGTCGGTGGTGATCGCGTTCTGGAACGCCAGCCAGGGGAAGGTCGGCGCGTCACGGGCCTCCGGTACGTGGAACCACAGATAGCCGCCGAACAACTCGTCGGCGAACTCGCCCGACAGCGTCACGGTGGCCTCCTGCCGGATCCGGCGGAACAGCAGGTACATCGACGAGTCGATGTCCCCCAGCCCGATCGGCATGTCCCGGCAGGCGACGACGGCGCGGCGCAGGTCGGGATCCACCAGCTCCGCCGGGTCGAGGACCACATCGCGGTGGCGTGAGCCGACACCGGCCACCACCTCCCGCACGAACGGCGCGTCCGGTGTCTGCCGCATCTCGTCGGGCCGGAAGGACTCCTCCAGACCGATGAAGTCCACGGTGAACGTGCGCAGCTCCGAGCCGCCGCGGCGGTCGTGCGCCGCGGCCAGCGCGGTCACGGCGCTCGAGTCCAGCCCGCCCGAGAGCAGGCAGCACAGCTCCACATCGGACACCACCTGCCGGCGGACGATGTCGTCGAGCAGCCCGCCGATCCGGTCGGTGGTGGTCTCGAGGTCGTCGGGGTGTTCGGCCGCCGGCAGGCTCCAGTACGTCCGTTCCCGCATCCCGGCCCGGTCGATGGTGACGGTCGTCGCGGGCAGGACCTCACGGACGTCCTTCCACAACGCCCACCCGGGGGTCTTGGTGAACCCGATCAGCTCGTGCAGGCAGTCGACGTCGACCACCCGGGGCACCTCCGGGTGGGCGAGCACCGCCTTGGGCTCAGAGCCGAACAACACCCCGCCCGGAGTGCGGCGGAGGTACAGCGGCTTGATCCCCACCCGGTCGCGGACCAGTACCAGCCGCTGCGCCGGGCCGTCCCACACGGCGAAGGCGTACATGCCGTTGAGGCGTTCGGCGACCCTGTCGCCCCACTCCTGGTAGCCGCGCAGGACGACCTCGGTGTCGCTGCGCGTGGTGAAGCGATGCCCTCGCGCCATGAGCTCGTCGCGCAGCTCGACATGGTTGTAGACCTCGCCGGAGTAGACCAGGGCCACCGGCCCGGCCGGGGTCCGCGCGATCATCGGCTGTACGCCGCCCGGCACGTCGATCACCGCGAGCCGGCGGTGTCCGAGCGCCACATGCCGGTCGGTGAAGGTGCCGCCCGCGTCCGGACCGCGGTCCGCGAGGGTGGCCGTCATCGCCGCGACGATCTCGTCGCGGTCGCCGCGTTCGTTCGGGTCATGGTCGAAGTCGACCCAGCCGCAGATGCCGCACACCTCGTGCCTCCTCGGTTCAGCGGGAACTAGGTACAGCGGGGAACCGGCCCGGTGATCAAGGTGCCTCGATCCTCCGGCCGGCGATCTCGGTAGATCGGGATCACGTCCGGCGCGTCGAACTCACTCGTCTCGGCCCGCCGCTCGGTTCGTCCGGGCGCCTGTCAGACCCAGGGCCGTCAGATCGGACACGTACTTCGACACGAGCTCCGCGGACAGGCCGGGGACGACACCGGTGCCTCCCACGTCGGCGTCGCGCACGGCCGCGCGGAACCGGGACGCCTCCACGGGCGGGGACGACGGGACGGCGGGACGGCGGAACGCCTCGATCAACGGCAACGCCGTGAAGGCGGCGATCCGCTCGGGTTCGGCACGGAGCCCGATCTCGAATCGGCGCAGCCATTCCGAGTGGTCGTCGATTCGCGTCACCGACGCGCCGCCGTCGATCAACCAGTCCACGGCGGTGTCGAGCGACGGTCCCTTCGGGTCGGGGTCGATCGCGTTGAAGGTGCGGTAGCCGGCCCCTGGGTGCACGGTGCCCAGCCGCACCACGCTCTCCGCCAGGAAGTCGACCGGTACGCCCCCCAAGGCGGCGGATCGGGCGCCGCGCTCGGCGGACGAGCGCGCGGCGAAGGACGTCGGCGCCACTCCGGTGAGGAGGATGCTGAGGACCAGCCGCGTGAACATGTCCTGCGGGTTCAGCTGGCCGACGTACCTCGGGTGAGCCAGGATCAGTCCGGACCGGAAGACCGTGACCGGAAGACCATGACGATCGTGGGCGTGCCGCAGCAGCACCTCTCCCGCCCACTTGCTGTTGGCGTAGCCGGCGGCATAGGCCGAGGACAGCGCCCGCGTCGGGCTGGCGACCCGGACGTCGTCCTGTTCACCGAGCTCACCGGCGACCTGATCGGCGATCCCGGTGGTCGATACGAACACGACGTCCTTGAGCCGCGAGGCCAGGGCCAGGCCGATCACCGCGGCGGTGCCCCGCACGTTGGGTCCGAACAGCTGCTCGTAGGGCAGAACGTGGTTGACCTGGGCCGCCGCATGGACGATCGTGTCCACCCTTTCCGCGAGCCGCAGCCAACCCTCGTCGGTCAATCCGAGACCCGGAGCGTCGACGTCTCCCGCGACGACGTCGAGTCGGCGCCCGGCCCGCCCGCGGAACCGGTCGAGAAGTCCGGGATCGCCGGTGTCGAACGCCTGCTCCAGCCTTCGACGCGCATCCTCGTCGCTTCTGCCGCGAACCAGGCAGACCACCTCGCAGTCCGGTCTTTCCAGCAGTTCCAGCGCGATGTAGCGACCGAGGAATCCGTTCGCACCGGTCAACAGCACGGTGTGCCGGGCAGGCGGGCGGTCGTCGGGCGCCGGACGCGTCGCCGCCGCGGCGGCGACGCCGAGCAGGGCATCGGTGCGGAGGTCATCGGCCCTGATCGTGGACCCCGCGCCGTGCACCGAGCGGGCGGTCGGCCGGCTCGTCCCCGCCGTCCCGGCCGCCTCGATGTGGTCGGCGATGTCGCGGAGGGAGGTCGTCGGCCCGACGAGCATGCTCACCGGAATCTCGACGCCGAAGACGTCCTGCAGCAGGGTCGACAAGCCGAGCGCGGACAGCGAGTCGCCGCCGAGGTCGACGAAACGCATCTCCCCGGCGGGCCGCGTCGCGTGGTCGCCGACGAGGGCGCCCACGGCGCGGCAGACGGTGTCGAGGACCGGCCGGTCACCGGCCCCGTGGCGTACGGCGGCGAACTCGGCCTCCTGCGCGGCGGCCAGATCCTCGTAGAGGCGACCCAACCGGTCGTCGAACCGGTCCCGGACCCTTGCGCGGAGCACCTTGCCGAGTCCGGTGAGAAGGCCGTTGTCCACGCTGAAAGGCTCGTGCTCGACGATGAAGCTGCGGGGGATCTCGTAGGACCGCAGATCCGCCTCTTTCCCCCGGGCATGGATCTCCCTCCTCAGCGCTGACTCCAGCGCCGCCGGTTCAGGATGGGTCTCCACCGCTTGGCGGCTGGGCACGACGACCGCCACCAGGTACGCCCGGCCGTTGTGGCCGTGAACGAAGATCTGGTCGATCAGCGGGCTTCCCGCGAGGATCTCCTCGATCCTGGCCACGCTGACGAACTCGGCCTGCGCCAGCTTGATCACGTTGTTCCGGCGGTCGACGAAGCGCAGTTCGTCGGGCCCGATCTGCGCCATCACGTCCCCGGTCCGGCAGAAGCCGTCGGCATCGAAGAGCGCGGCGGTGAGGTCCGGCCTGCCGTGGTAGCCCGAGATCACGCTTCTGGTCTTGACCAGCAGTTCCCCTCGCGGGTACGGCCGGTCGGTGCCGAAGCAGCCCAGCTCGGGTACGTCGACGAGCTTGTAGTCGACGACCTGCGGCCGCAGGATCCGGCCGTCGACCAGGATCGGCCCGCCCGCTTCGGTCGTCCCGAACCCGTCGTGCAGGGGAACCCCGAGGAGCATCGTCATGAACGACCGCAGCTCGTCGCTCAGCAGCGCGCTGCCGTTCGCCGCCTGGACCACCCGGCCACCGAGTACGCGATCACGCAGCTCCGCCACCGCCCGGGCCCGCGCCTCCTCGCGCGCCGCTCCGCCCGCGACCCTGGCTTCGACCTCACTGGTGAACCGTTCGTAGAGCATCTCGCACACCCGGGGGATGACGGACAGTTCCGTCGGGCGGACGAGCGAGAAGTCCTCGAGGAGGGTCGACATGTCACCGGACCCGACGAAGCAGCACGTGCCGCCCCTGGCCAAGGTCCCGGCGAGCGCGATGCGGCCCGCGATGTGGCTCATCGGCGCGTAGTGCAGGATGATGCCCGGCCGCGGTGCCTGCGCCAGCCCGCGCCAGGAGTCGGCCAGCAGGTGCTGCGGGAACAACGCTCCTTTCGGTTCACCGGTCGTCCCGGAGGTGAAGAGGATCTGGGACAGCGGCTCGGCGTCGGCCGCGGGCACGTGCAGCGGAGCGGGCGGCAACTCCCGGCCGGAACGGCCCAGGCTCTCCAGGCTGTGGACCCCGGTACGGGCGTCGACGACCGCCCTGCGGGCATCGCGCACCGCCAGATCGACCCGGTCCGATGATCGGCCCTGTCCCAGCACGATCAGCGTCGGCGGCAGGAGGTCGGACGGCAACGTCCGCACGACGGTCTCCACGAGGTCGATGCCGACGGCGAGAACCCGCGGGCGGGTCGCGGAGAGGATGGACACCCACTCCGCGACCGGAGCGGACGGAGAGAGAGGCACGGACACGGCGCCGACGGCGATGGTCGCGAGCTCCAGGATCGCGTAGTCGACGCTGGGCGACGCCATCGAGCAGATGACGTCGCCCGGGCCGAGAACGCCCGTCGAACCGTGCCGCCACGCCGTGCCGATCGACCGCGCGCGCGTCCACGCCTCTCGGTAGGAAACGGTCTCCAGACGGAGCTCCCGACGCTCGGCGAAGCCGCCGGAGTCCGTGCGCTCCGACACCACCGGACGCTCCGCCAGCGCGGGGCGGTCGGCGTAACCGAGCATGATCGTCTCGACGATCTCACCGAGCGCACCGGTGGACTCCCGGACCGCGTCCGCCACGGCCGGCGACGGAAGCCGTGCCCGCACCTCGTCGTCCGCGGCGACGACCTCCGCCAGCCGCCGTTCCTCGGGGGTCTGCTGTGTGGGCGTCATGGAAAGGGCACCTCCGGTGCGGGCGGGCATTTCGGGGCGGGTGGTCCGGATCCGACGGACGGTCGTCGCGTCAGGTGTCGTGCAGCGGCCGGGCGATGTGCGCGGCGACCTCGGCGACCAAGGGTTCTTCGATGCAGGTGAAGTGGTCGCCGTCGACATCGGCGACGTCGAGGTCGCCGAGGCAGACCTCTCGCCAGAACGACATCGTCGCGTCCTCCATGCCGGGGGCGAACCCGGACGTCGCGTGCGGAAGGAGGAAGCGGACGTCGCCCGTGTAGGGCGCGGGACGGAAGCGGGTCGACAGGAAGCTGTGCCGCAGCACCCGGAACATCCCCGACACCATCTCGGGCGGCATGTACTCCCCCGACAGCCGCGAGGCCGCGTTGGCGTACAGGACGAACCGGTCCTCCTGGCTGTGCTCGCCGAGTCGCCGGAAGAGCTCGGCGACCGTGTCGAGGGCCTCGTCGCCGCCGACCTCGCCCAGCGCACCCACCGGAACCCGGCCGTCGTGCCGTTCGATCGCCTGAGCGAAGGCCCTGCCCGCGGCGTCGGGGCTGACGGGCCCCAGCCCGAGCCGGTCGAGGCTGAGACCGAGGTTCGGTATGAACAGCGCCTCGAGCATCAGATCCTCCTCGACGTCGACGAGGACCGGATGGCTGCTCACGAGGATCAGGTCGTCGACGTCGATGCCGCGCTCCAGCAGCCGTCGAGCCACCTCGGTGGCGTACAGCCCGCCCACGCAGTAGCCGATCAGCTGGAAACGCTCGTAGCCCTCGGCGAGCAGCAGATCGGTGTAGTGGTCGGCGAGGCGCTCGATCGTGTTCTTCGGCTCCAGGGCGCAGTACATCTCCGGATCCTCGATCACGATCCCTACCACGGGGCCGAGCCGCTGGGACGTCAGCCGCGCCGCCAGCGGCCGGAAGCACTCCATGGTGCCCATGCCGGCGTGGAACATCACCCGGGCCGGTCCGTCACGGGTGTCGCGGAACCGGACCAGGCTGGCGATGGAGGCGTCTAGTCGCGGCGCGGTGCCCGCATCGGCGCGATCGGGCTCCGGTCGGGCCCGTTCACGCAGGAAGCGGGCGAGGTCGGCGACGGTGGGCGCGTTGAGCGTGTGCCGCAGCAGCGTGTCGAAGGGGATCTCGGCGGCTTCCGGCATCTCCTCGCGCAGCCGTCCGACCGTGCGCGCCATGATCAGGGAGTCCGCCCCTCGCGCGAACAGGTTCTCGGCTCGCCCGATCGGGCCGGTGGCGAGCGCGTCGGACCAGACGGCGGCGAGGGCGGCCTCCAGCTCGTCGGCGGGAGCGTCGTCCGGCTCGGCGGGGTCGACGGCGTTCGAGGCGGCGAGCCAACCCTGTATCGCGGCTCGATCGACCTTGCCGTTCGCCGACAGGGGCAGCCGGTCGACGATCTGGACGGTGCGGGGGATCATCGGCTCGGGCAGGCGATCGGCCAGGAACTCGCGCAGGTCCTCGGGCCGCACCGGCACCCGGTCGGCCTTGAAGCGGGCCGCGAACAGGTGCAGTCCCTGAGGCGCGAGGACGTGCTCGTCGTCGGGCAGGCACACCGTTTCCACCGCGCCCGCCTCGGCGAGCAGAGCGAGCCACTGGTCGCGGCCGAGATAGGACGACCCCGACAGGCGCGCCGCGTCCTCCGGTGGCGTCATCATGAACGCCTGGGAGGCCAGGATCCACGGATGTTCGACGGTCGGCTCGGTGAGCACCATCCAGCCGCCGGGCGTGAGCAGGTCGCTGAGCCGGTGCAGGGCCGCGGCCGGATCGCGGGAGTTCTCCAGCACGCCGGCGGCGAGCACGATGTCGAACGAGTTCGGCGCCAGTCCCTGCGCGCGCATGTCGACGTCGACGTCGACGACGCCGAACCGGATCCCGGGGTAGGCGCCGAAGCGGGCACGTGCCGTGGGCAGGAAGAACCGTGACACGTCGGTGAACAGGTAGTCGACCTCGAAGCCGCCCAGCGCCTCCAGCACGGGTTCCGTGGTGGCTCCGGTACCGGCGCCCACCTCAAGTACCCGCAAGCCGGACGTCGCGGACGACTCGGTCGCGACGCGCTCGACGATGGCGCTCACCCCCCGGTTGAGGTAGCGGACCATGAGGTCGTCCCGGTACAACGCGTCGGCGACGTCGGTCTCCCCGCCGGGCAGGAGCAGGGCGACCGGATCCTGCTCGCCGGTGAGCAGCGCGGGCAGGGCCTCGGTGTTGCTCCGCACGTACCGCAGGAATTCGGCCACGCCCAGACCGGTGGAGGCGGCCTCGGTGGCCTGCCAGTTGCGGGCGACGGTCTCCTCGTCGACGGGCTCGCGGAGGGCGAATCGCGTTCCGCCGGCCGACGCCGCGAGATGGCCGGCGTCGGCGAGCACCGCGAGCCAGCGTCCCAGCAGCCAGCGGTGGCGCGGGTCGACGGCGGCCGCGATGTCGTGGCCGTCGTGCGTCGTCTCCATGGTGGGGAAGAAGCCGAGCCGGCGCAACGCCAGGGTCATGGCCGAGAGCACGGTGTCGTCGAGCCGGGCGACATAGGTCTCCACCGCCGCGCGATCGACACCGGCGGTGACGGCCCCGGTCGCGGAATTCACCTGCGACGCCAGCCGCGGGGCCCGGTCCGGGTCGACGACGGGCCGGCGCCGGGCGGTTTCGACCGTGCCGAACAGTGCGCGCGAGCCGCGGGGCTGCCCGTCGACGACCACGCAGGCGGCCGCCACGGCCGGGTGCTCGCAGAGGGCGGCCTCGATCTCCCCGAGTTCGACGCGGTGGCCACGGATCTTGACCTGGGTGTCCGCCCGGCCCAGGAACTCGATCTCCCCGCCGGGCCGGTAGCGGCCTCGGTCACCCGTCCGGTAGAGGCGCTCCCCGTCCTGCGGGTGAGCGACGAACCGGGCCGCCGTCGTCTCCGGGTCCCCGAGGTAGCCCTGGGCGAGGCCCGCCCCGGTGATCACCAAGTCCCCCTCAACCCACACGGGGCAGTCCCGGTACGACGGATCGAGCACGCGGAAGCCCTGGTTGGCCAGAGGCACGCCGTAGGGGACGCTGGGCCACTCGGGGTCGCGGCCGGTGATCGGGTGGTGGATCGACCAGATCGACGCCTCGGTGGCACCGCCGAGGCTGACGACCTGCACGCCGGGGATGACGGCCATCTCGTCGGGGAGCGTGACGGGAATCCAGTCCCCGGACAGCAGCGCGAGGCGCAGCGACGAGGGCACGGCGGCCGGGTCGGAGCGCAGGTAGCCGGTCAGCATCTGCATGAGCGCGGGAACCGAGTTCCACACCGTCACCTCGTGCTCGGTCAGCAGCGCGGCCCAGTGCGACGGGTCGGCGCGGCGGGCGGGCTCCGGGTAGACCAGGGCGCCGCCGGCCGACAGCGGCCCGAAGATGTCGTAGACCGACAGATCGAAGCCGAGGTTGGAGACGCCGAGCACTCGGTCCGCCGCCGTGATCGCGAAACGCCGGTTGATGTCGGCGACGGTGTTGGCCGCGGCCCGATGACCGATCACCACGCCCTTCGGACGGCCGGTGGAGCCCGAGGTGTAGATCACGTAGGCGGGGTCGTCGGGATCGCGCCGGGGGCCGGGCACCACCGCAGAGGGTTCCACCTTGTCCACCTCGATCACCCGTGCCCCGGCGGGCCGGTCGGCACCGGTGGACAGCCACGACTGGGTGAGGACGTGCCGCGCGCCGGCGTCGGCGATCATCGCCCGGCGCCGCACCGGCGGCTGGACCTCGTCGACGGGGACGAAGACCGCGCCCGCCAGCAGGACGCCGAGCACGGCGGCGACCTGTTCGGCCCCCTTGTCCATGACGATCGCCACTCGATCGCCCGGATCGCACCCGGCGGCCCGCAGCGCCTGCGCCACCCCCGCGGCCCACGCGGCCAGTTCGCCGTAGGCCACGGTCCGCCGCGGGTCGATCACCGCCGGGAGCCCCGGTGCATCGGCCGCGCGGGCGAGGAACTCCTCGTGCAGCAGGGTGGACGGCAGCGGCGCCGCGGTGTCGTTGACCGCCCGGCGCTCGTCGCTCTGCCAGCGCGGCAGCGCCACCACCTCGTCGGCCCGCCAGGGCGCGTCACTGTCGGCGAGCTCGCGCAGCAGCGCCTCGAAGGCGGCGAACATGTCGTCGGCGAGGCCCCGGGGGAACACGCCCTCGCGGACGTCCCAGTTCACGAGGAGACCGTCGGCGTCGTCCATCGTCTGGCAGTCGATGAACACCTGGGGCGTCTGCGTGACCCCGGCGCCCCCGGGCCGGTGCGTCGGCCGTTCCCCTTCGGCGGTGTCGCCGAGGCCGATCGCGCTGGTGAACACGATCGGCATCAGGGCGGCGTCGCGTCCACGGCGGCGGGCGAGTTCGCGCATCACCTCGACGCCGCTGCACAGCGAATGGTCCAGGTCCTCGAACAACTGCGCCCCGATGACGGCGGCCCTCGCCGCGAAGGTGTCGGCGCGCGCCCACTCGACCGCCAGCACGTCGACCGAGGTGAAGTCGCCGACCACCCGGCCGAGGTCGGGGTGCAGCGGCTGGCGGTTGAGCACCGTCAGGTTCAGGCTGAACCGCGGCATCCCGCACCAGCGCTGCATCACGGCGGCGTAGGCGGTCAGCACGACGACGGACGGCGTGAGACCGTGGTCGGCGGTTCGTCGCTTCAACCGCTCCCACACCGGGGTTTCCAGGCGCAGCGACCGGCGGGCGAACCGCGCCGGGGACGGCGGCTGCGCGAGCACGGGCAGCTCCGGGGCGGCGGGCAGGTCGTCCAGTCGCGACCACCAGTAGTCCCGGTGGCGCCGCCCGCGGTCGGACTCTCGCAGTCCGCGTTCGGCGATCACGTAGTCGCGAAAGGTGATCTCCAACGGGGGCAGCTCGCGGGCCGGCTCGGCGTAGAGGGCCTCGAACTCGCCCAGCAGCATCCAGATGCTCGTCCAGTCGGCGACCAGGAAGTCCATGGACAGGTGCAGCACGGTGTCCGCCGCGGTCTGGGTCAGGCGGAGCGCGAAGACGGGCCAGGTCGTGGTGTCGTGTACCGCGTGGTCCATGTCGGCCCGGACCGCGGCCAGCTCCGCCTGCGCCCGTGCGTCGTCCATGCCGCGCAGGTCGAGCTCCGGCAGCTCAAGGTGAGCGACGGTGGGCAGTACTTGCTGGTATCCCTCGGGCTCGATGACGACCCGCAGCATGTCGTGACGCTCCACGAGCCGGTTCCAGGCGGTCTCGGCCCGCCCGGCATCGAGGCGGGGATAGCGGATCTCCATGTAGACATGGCACGCGACGCCCCCGTACTCGAAGGCCTGACCTCGGCCGAGGAGATAGGCGGCCTGCACGTCGGTCAACGGGAACGGGTCGTACCTGGCTTCGCGGTCGGGACGCAGCACCACGGGCGATTCCCCGTCGCGCAGCCGCTCGATGACGGCCTCCTTGTTGTCGCGCAGGGCGTTCAGGCGATCGGGGGTCAGCACGCCTTTCGGCGCCCGGTACCGGAGCCGGCCGTCCTCCTCCCACAGCCGCACCCCGGTCCGGCGCAGGTCGGCGATGAGTTCCTCCGCGCTGATGATGTTCGTCACGAGTCGCCCTCCGGCTTCGAGGTGGTGGCGCGGCTCAGCACCGCACCGTGCAGCTTCGCCGGGTCGAGATCTTCCTGAAGGCCCACCAGCTCCACACCGAGCACTTCGCTCGTGGCGGCGGGGACGACGGTCAGGTACGGGTCGTCGCCGATGAGGCGTTCCAGTGCCGGTAGCTCGGCGTCGGCCGCCCCGAAGCGCACACGGCCGATGCCGCGCGCGCCGTTGGGGTGCACGATGCCGGCCGGCCGCTGCGGCGGGTCATAGGCCGACACCACGATGGGCAGCCCGATCGGGTGCGTCGCGAGGAACTCGTAGCGGACGGGCCGGCCGTCCGGCCGGGTCCGCCTCCTCTTGATCACCCGGGAGGTGGCCACGCCCGCGGACCGCAGCGCCGCCCGCGTGGGGGCGAGGCTCGTGGCCTCGGTCTCCAGGGCGAGGTCGCGCCAGCCCTGCCCGGGTCGTGCCCAGCGAGCGAGCCGATCACCCGCCGCGGCGCCGAACATGAGCCCGACGGGTCGGCGCCAATGGCGGGCGGCCGCCGTCAGCTCGAAGAACTCCAGGAACGGACCGTCGGCGAAGCGGACGAAGGCGTTGTGGGCGCGCTCGGGAGCCGATCCCCATTCCATGGTGAAGCCGAGATCCTCGTAGTCGCGGACCAGGGATCGGACGTCGTCGACCTTGCATATGACATGGCTGCATGTGAGCACGGGACGCTCCGTTTCATCGTGGGTCGGCGGAGGCCGCCGCCGCGGCGCTGATGAGGTCGGTCGCGGGCAGCGGCCGATGGGTCTGGCCCGGGCGCAGAGCCGGGTAGCCCAGTTCGGTGGTGACCTCCTGCCAGAGTCGGCACAGCGTCAGGTGGTACTGCTCGGATGCGGGGCCGCCCCGGCCGGCGAAGATCCGGTCCCGGAGACGGAGCAGATCCGCGCCGATCGCCTCGGGCCACCACCGCGTCAGGACCTCGCGGTAACTGGGCGGCGGCGGGGCGAGCTGGACGAGGCCGGGCTCGGAGAGGAACGACGACGCCGCGTCGTCGAAGTCGAAGGCCGTCTTCACCGGGTCCGGTATGTGCAGTCGCGGGACCCACGTCACGGGCCCGTGAGTGTCGGTCAGGCACAGGCGTCCGGCATCCGTGCTGATGGAAATCTGCTGCAGCAGCGGAAGGTGGTTGTCGGGGTCGTCGGGATCGATCTCGTGATGCACGATCGCGGTCAGCGGGGTCTCACCGAGGTGTCCGGTCAGTACCCGGGACGGGCCGGCGGGTTCCGGGGCGGCCGTGAGTCGCCACGGGCGTAGCGTGCCCAGCGCGTCCCCGAGGATATGGACCAGGGGAAAGGCCACCTGGATCGCGCAGTGGGCGGTGAGATGGCGGGCCGGGCGGCGGGCGAGCAGCTCTCGGGCGGCGGCCGCGAACCGACGCACCGGCGGGAGGTGCACGTACAGGTCTCCGAGCAGGTAGACGACGCCGTGCCGCCGCGCGGCCTGGACGCAGCCGGCCACGTCGTCGTGGTGAACCGGCTGTTCCTGCAGCACGTGGATCCCCAGCGCGAGCAGCTCACGTGCCAGGTCGCTGCCGGCGCCGCCGCTCACGCCGGAACGGACCACGACGCAGGCGACGTCGGCCCGGCCACGCAGCTGGGACGGGTCGGTGAACAGCGGGACCCCCGCGCGTTCGGCGCTCGCCGCGGACTGGGCGCTGCCCCGGCTGAGGACGCCGACCAGCTCGAATTCGGAGCGCAGCGCCGCCAGTGCGGCCAGGTAGAACTGGCCGAACGTGGTGCCGCAGACGACGACACGCAGGCGGCGCGGTTGCTCTGCCGATCGCTTCACAGCGCGCCGTCCTCGACGGCTCGAAGCTCCGCGACGGAGCTCTCCAGCACCGTGACGCGGCAGGCGCCGACCTCCCCCAGCCACGTCACGGCCGCCAGAGGGTCGAGGGCGGTGGCGGCGCAGGCCGGCCCCGGTGCCACCGCGCCGCCGAGAACGGCCAACGCGGCGGCGGCGGTGACCGCTCCGGTCAGCTCCGACACGCCGGGGCCCCGCAACAGGCCGGTACGGGTCCGGGCGACGCCGTCGGCCTCGCCGTCGAGCTGGGTCAGTACGGTCGTGGACGCCGGGTGGCCCGCGGCGTCCAGATCGGCCGCACGGCGCAGGTCCGCGACCGCGTCGCCACGCGGTCGTGTGCGTGCGCCGTCGAGCGCCACGCCCCACCTGCCCGGCAGCACGCTGTACCAGTCCGCGCGGGTCAGGTCGAGCGCCCGGGCGACCTGTTCGCCTTCGTGGTCGAGGTACGGGAATGCGGACACGTCCTCGGGAAAGAACGGTATCGCCTCATCGATCGACCGGGTGAGCACCCGCGAGCGCGGACCCCGCCGCCAGGCGGCGAGGGGTTCGCTCGCACCGCCGAGCGCGCCGTCCAGGTAGTCCGCCGCCGCGGTGGCGGTGAATCTGTCCCGGATCCCGATGTAGGCGGTCAGGGCGTGGACCCTGGTGAACTCCCGTGCGGCGAGCCACCGCGGCAGGAGTCCGGACAACCCCGGCCACGCGCCGGCGGCGAACACGGCCCGCCGATCGGCGCCCCCCGCGCCGCCCCGGGCGACGCGTTCGGCGGTATTGGCGTCACCGCCCGCATCGACGTAGTCCGCTCCCGCCCGCCAGGCGGTCAGCGCCGCCGCTTCGGACAGATGCTGTGACGGTCCGGCGCAGTTGGCGACGACGGCGCAGTCGCGGGCGAAGGCCGCGAGGGACGCCTCCTCCGTGACATCGACCCGCACCACCTCGACACCGCCAGGCAGGTCCGCCGCGATCGGTGCCACGGCCTCGGGCCGGCGGACGCCGAGACGGAGGTCGGTCTTCCCGTGCCGGGACAGCAATCTCGCGGCGTGCGCGCCGACGGCGCCGGACGCCCCGACGAGGCCGATCACAGCTCGCCCTCCTCGATCTCGGCGCCATCGGTGTCGGCGCCATCGATCTCGGCGCCATCGCCCGCGATCTGCCGGGCGATGGCGCTCACCGTCGGGTCGGCGAAGAAGTGCCGCAGGGACACGGTCCCGACGAACCGGTGCTGCAGCCTCTCCAGGAGTCGGGTGGCCAGCAGGCTGTCGCCGCCCAGGGCGAAGAAGTTCTGGTTCCGCCCCACCGTCGCGCGGTTCAGCAGGCTCGCCCAGACGGCGGCGACGTCCCGTTCCAGGGGCCCTTGCGGCGGCTCCGCCGGTTCGGGGTTCCGGTCGGTGGCCAGGGACCGGGCGAGAGCCGCCCGGTCCACCTTGCCGTTGCGGCTGAGCGGCAGCCACGCGCCCACCTCGATCCGGTCCGGCACCATGTGCGGCGGGAGCGCCGAGGCGGCGTGCGCCAGCAGCTCCGTCGGAGCGACGTCGGGTGCCGTCTCCGGCCGCCGGCCGCGCAGCAGTACGGTCGACGACGCGCCGACCGGACGGTGCGTGACGCCGTGCCAGCCGGTGCGCCCGCAGAGAACGGCCCATCGCCGTGCCGGCAGCGTCGGGGATCCCGCGGCGCGTCGCTCGCCGTCGAGGTCGCGGTGGCCGTACTCCAGCAACGCCGCGGTGAGCAGGGCGAACGGGGGCAACTCGTCCTGCTCGACGGCCAGGAGCCGACCCCCGCGGCGCGCCAGCAACCGCGCCAGTGTCGGCCCCTGCGTCGGTTCGGGGTAGCGGTGCAGGGCGTTGACGGCGAGGACCACGTCGAATCGGTGGCGGAGGTCTCCGGGCGCCCACGGGTCGGGTGCCGCCCGGCACTCCGTCGCGTGCGGGTAGGCGGCCAGCCGGCGCCCGGCGTCGGCGACCATGGCCGCGGAACGGTCGAGCAAGGTGTAGCGCACCTGCTCGGGTGTGAGCGAGGACAGGATCCGCTCGGCCGCCCGCCCGGCGCCGCCGTCGATCTCGACGACCTCCATCGGCCGCCCCGCGTCGGCCGAGCGGGCCGCGATCTCGCGTGCCGCCTCGGCGAGCGCGGCACGCCCGTTCGGGTCGTGGTCGGCGAGCGCGGAGGGGGCCAGCAGGTCGTCGTCGAGGAGCACCACGGGCTCGAGGTCTCCGGCGAGGATGCGGCGGTAGTCGTCGCGACGGTGCAGCACGCGGTCGCGGACCCGGGCCGCGAACCCGCCGTCGCCGTCGGCACCGGGCCGGGTGGCCCGTCGTAGCGCCGCGTCGAGCCGAGGACCGGCGCTCACGGTATCGCCGTCGCCCGCCAGTACCTCGCGGGACCGCAGCCACCGCAGCCAGAGCCGGACGACCGGCCGGTGCCGCTCGGCGACTCCGAGCCGGTCGGTGAGTTCGGTGACGCTCTCGCGGCGGCCGCCGGTGATCGTCTCCATGCCCAGGATCCGCACCAGGAGGGCGTCCACCTCGTCGGCCTCGGCAGGCCCGGCGGGCGGCGCGCTGCTCGGGACTTCCTCCGCAGCGGCATCCACCGGGGACGCCGCTACCGGGGACACCGCTACCTGGGTCGCAGGCGGCTCTTCCGCGGCACCGGCGGTTCCCGTTTCGATGGCGGTGACGACGAGCCGGCGGTCGTCGGTCACGGCGGCGACGGCGCGGCCGACGCCGGGATGGCTCTGGAGCACGGCTTCGATCTCGCCGAGCTCGATCCGGTGGCCACGGATCTTGACCTGCTGGTCGGTACGGCCCAGGAACTCCAGAACCCCGTCGGGCCGGTAGCGCCCGAGGTCTCCCGTGCGGTACCAACGGCCGTCCACGGCGCCGACGAACTGCCGGGCGGTCTGCTGGGGAGCGCCACGGTAGCCGCGGGCCACTCCGGCGCCGCCGATCCATAGTTCGCCCGGCACCCAGTCCGGGCGGTCCCGACCCGCGGTGTCCACCACCCGGAACCGCTGGTTGGCCAGTGGCCGTCCGTAGGGGATCGAGGACCAAAGCGGATCGACCCGCGCGACCTCGGTGAAGTTCGACCAGATCGACGCTTCCGTCGCGCCGCCGAGCGCGACGAACCGGCACTGCGGTCGCAACGCGGCCACCCGACCCGGCAGGTCCAGTCCGACCCAGTCCCCGGAGACCAGCACCAGACGCAGCGGGAGCCGGGCCGACGCATCGCTCTCCGCCACGGTCAGCAGCATGTCCAACAGCACCGGAACCGAGTTCCAGACGGTGACGCCGTGCCGCTGCGCGAGGTTCACCCACCGCCGGGCGTCCCTACGGGCCGCGTCGGGGACGAGGACCACGGACCCGCCCACCGACAGGAGTCCGAAGACGTCGTACACCGAGAGGTCGAACTCCAGCGCGGAGACCGCGAGCACCCGGTCGCCGTCGTTCACGGCGAACCGGCGATTGATGTCGGCGATGGTGTTCCACGCCGCCCGGTGAGTGATCTCGACCCCCTTCGGCTCCCCGGTGGAGCCGGACGTGAAGATCACATAGGCGAGCGTGTCGGCGTCGACCGCCACCGGGCCGGACAGGGGCGCCTCGGCGCCGGCCGCACCGATCACGACCGCCTCGGCCGCGGGACGCCCGACCGCGCCGGCCTCGTCGGTGACCACCAGACGGGCGCCGGCCAGGCTCTCCATCCGCTCGCGCCGCGCCGCGGGCTGTTCCGGTCCGATCGGGAGGTAGGCCGCACCCGCCGCCAGCACTCCCAGCACGGCGACGACCTGGTCCGGGCCTCTCGGCAGGCTCACCACGACCGGCTCGCCGGGCTCGACTCCCCGGCTCGCGAGCGCACCGGCCACCCGCAACGCCCGGTCGGCCAGTTCGCCGTAGCGCAGTGTCCCGTCCTCGTCCCACCGCAGGGCCACCCGGTCCGGGGACTCGGCGGCCCGCCGGAAGAACTCCTCGTGCAACGTCACATCCGGGAACTCGGCCGCGGTGGCGTTGGCCGCCGCCCGGACACGTCGCTGGGCGTCCGGCAGCAGGTCCGGCACCGGGCGTCCCCACTCCCCCTCCTCCAACCACGCCACCACCGCGCGATACGCCTCGAAGAGCGCGTCCAGCACACCCGTGGCGAAGACGCCCTCACGAGCGTCCCAGTTGACCAGAATTCCCTGGTCGAACTCGCTGACCTGCACGTCCAGCCAGATCTGAGGGCCTTGCGAGACGATCCAGGCCGGCTCGCCGAAGGACTCCCGGGCCTGCGGCGCGAACAGGTCGCCGAAGCCGAGGGCGCTGGTGTAGACGACGGGCGCGAGCACGGTCTCGCCGAGCAGTCGCGACGCGTCGCGCAGCACCTCGACACCCGAGTAGCGGGCGTGCGCCACGTCCGCGTGGAACCGGTCCTGCAGCCGGCGGGCCCGCTCGGCGAACGTACCGGGGATCGACCCGGCCCAGCTCACGAGCACCGACGAGGTGAAGTCGCCCACCACGGCGTCGACATCGGGATGCAGGGGTTCCCGGTCGAACAGCGGCAGGTTGAGCAGGAAGTCGGGCTCGGCGCTCCACGCCGTCAGCGTCTCGGCGAACGCCGCCGCCAGCGTCATGGACGGGGTCAGGCCGTGGTGCCGGGAGAGCTCACGCAAGCGGCGTACGGTCTCCGGCCCCAGCCAGTGGCTGCGGCGCACGACCTCCACCGCCGGGGCCTCCTCGCGGTCGGCGAGCACCGGCAACTGGGGTGCCGCGGGCAGTTCGGCAAGGCGCGCCCGCCAGTAGTCGCGGTCGGCCTCCCTCCGATCGGCGGGACGGGCGGCCCGGTGGTCGGCGCAGTAGCGGGGGAAGCTGTAGTCGAGCGCGGGGAGCGGGGCGTCCGGATGCTCGTACAGCCGCGCCAGGTCATCGAAGAGGGTCTGCACGCTGAGGGCGTCGGCGGGGATCATGTCGAGGTCGAAGTGGAGCCGGGTGCCGCCGGTGCGGATCGCGTCCGGCAGCAGCGAAAGCCGGACATCGAGTACCCGGCCGGACCCGATCTCCATCTCCTGGGTGGACATCCGGCGCCGCAGTTCCGCCAAGGCGTGCTCGGCCCGGTCGGCGGGCATGGCCCGCAGGTCCTGGACGGGGAGCCCCGGCCATTCGGCGTTCGGGAGGATCCGCTGGTGGCCGTCGTCGCGGACCTGTACCCGCAGCATGCCGTGTCGCGCGATCAACGCGCGCACCGCCGTCTCCAACCGGTGCTGGTCGACGTGCGCGCCGTCGAACTCGAAGTAGAAGTGGGCCGCGACCCCGCCGAGTCGCTGGCCGGGCGCACGCCCCACCCAGTAGGCGTGCTGCATGGTCGTGAGCTCGAACGGAGCGAACTCGTCAGTCCCGCCGGGGCGATCGTCGCGAGCCGCGTCCTCGGGTTTCCCGTGCCGTTGCGCGAGGAGCTCCCGCCAGGCGGCCAGTGTCGGTCGCGCGATGAGGTCGGAGAAGCGCACCACCGCACCGGTCCGCTGCCAGTGGCCGGCGAGACGCATCATCGTCATCGAGTCCATGCCGAGCTCGATGAGGTTCAGATCCTCGTCGATGTCCTCGATCGGAAGCTCCAGGACGGCTGCGATCGTGCGGCGCACGTCGTCGTGCGAGTCGAGTTCGCTGGTTGTCGGATGCATGTGCTTGCCCCTCCCGGTACCAGGCCTGCAGGCGTCGTCGTCGCGCGGTCGGCTCCGTCCCGTGTTCAAGCCGCGCGCAAGGCCCACAGCAGGCCCAGTTCCAGGTCCTTCCACACGCAGTCGACCTCGCTGAAACCGGCTCGGCGCAGCCATTGCAGGTGCGAGTCGACATCGGCCGGGTTGACCCGGACGTCCCAGTTGTAGTGCCGCGTGGAATCGCGTTGATACAGCTCTGCCAGCCCCTGGGTGGCGGGAAAAAGGAGATCCATGTTCAGCAGGGCACCGCCGGGGCGGAGCACACCGAAAATGTCGCGGTAGACACGCTCGATCAGCTCGGGCTCTTCCAGGTTGTGAATGGCCAGAGACGACACGACGGCGTCGAAAGGGCTCCCAAGACCGTCCGTCCAGTCGCGCTCGTTCATGTCCGCCAGCCGGTAGGTGACGCGTGGTCCGTAGCGGCCGAGGCGCTCTGCGGCCGCGCCGACCATGGCCTCCGAGTAGTCGTGCAGGGTGACCCGTGCCGTCGGCCACCGTTCGAGGACCTCCGCGCTCAGGGCGCCGTAGCCGCCCCCGACGTCGAGGACGTGGATCGGTCGGTCCGGGCCCGCCGGGATCAGCCCGGCCAGGCGGCGCAGCGCCGGCCGCCGGTCGTCGTCGCGGGTCGCGTCGCCCTCGATCCAGTCGGAAACGTATGTTGCCGAGTGCCAGTCGTGCGTGCCGCTCGGCCGAAAGTCGGCTACCACTTCATTCCCCAATCTGTCGACGTGACAATGTGCGGACCGGGAGCGCCCCGCAGGCCGCCCGGGACCATCTGGATTAGCGCGATAATCGGTGGCATGCTCACCGCCGTTCACCGGGGAGCCCCCGGGTCGCCCACCGTGGTCGTCTTCCCGCACGCGGGCGGCAGCCCGCGCTTCTTCCAGCACTGGGGGGCGGTCCTGCGGGCGACCGATCTCGTCGGCGTCACCTATCCCGGTCGGGACGCCCGCATCGACGACTCGTACGCGGACAACCCCTACGGCGACGACCTCGTGGGCCTGGCCCGCAGCGCCGCCGACGCGATCGGCCGCGCCGGAATCGCATCGCCGGTGCTGGTCGGCCACTCGATGGGCGCCTATGTCGCGTACGAGGCCGCGGCGGCGTTGACCCGCGCCGGCGCCACCGATGTGCGGCTGGTGGTCTCCGGCCAGGACTCGCCCGAGGACCGCCCGACGACCGCGCTGCACCTCGCGGACGACGCGGACCTCGTCGCCGACATGGTCCGCCAGGATCCGGACTCCGCGCCGCTGTGGCAGGTCGACGAGCTGCGGGCGATGTTCCTGCCGGCCGTCCGGGAGGACTACCGGTTGCTGGAGACGTACACTCCCACCGCGACGGCGGTGGCCGAACTTCTCGTCTGTTACGGCGATCGTGACCACGAGGTCCGTCCCGATCGGCTCGACGGGTGGCGCCGGTGCGCGGCCCGTTTCCATCCGCCCGTGGCCCTGTCCGGCGGCCACTTCTTCCTCAAGGCCCCCGACACCCAGCTGCCGCGGCTGCTCGCGACCGGCTTCGGGCTGCGCTGAAGCATCATCCGGAACCTGCCGCCGACCCGGCGGCCAGCGCCACCAGCGCCTTCCGGTCGATCTTCCCGATCTTCGTCAGGGGAAGGCGTTGCACGTACTCGAGCCTCTCCGGGAACTTGAAGCTCGCCACCCCTCTCGCCGTCAGGAAGGCCCTGATCTCTCGCAGGGACGGCGCCTGCTCGGAGACGAGGAACACGCAGACACGCTCGCCCAGACCGGGATCGGCGACGGGCACCGCGGCGGCGGCGCTGATCGCGGGGTGCGCGAGCAGGTGGCCCTCCAGCTCCTCGCACGGGACCTTGTCGCCGCCGCGGTTGATCACGTCCTTCAGCCGCCCCTTGATCACGAGGTGCCCCGAGGGGAGCCGTCGAGCCAGGTCGCCGGTTCGGTACAGGCCGTCCGGCGTGAACGACTCGGCGCTGCTCTCCGGCGCGCGGAAGTAGCCCCGCACGGTGTACGGCCCTCGCGTCCACAGCTCCCCCACCGAGCCCGCCTCGACGTCGCCCCCCTCGGGATCCACGATCCGGACCTCGTCGGCCGGACACAGCGGTCGTCCCTGCGTGGTGAGGACCAGATCGTCCGGATCGTCGAGCGCGGTCATCGTCAGCAGGCCCTCGGCCATGCCGTAAACCTGCTGCAGACCGCAGCCCAGGCCCTGCGCGGCGCGCCGCGCGCTCTCCGGCCGGAACACCGCGCCCCCGACCTGAACGAGCCGAAGGCTCGACAGGTCGCCGCGGTGCCACTGCGCGGCCTCGGTCCAGAAGTCCACGACGGAGGGGACGAGCGTGGTCCAGGTGACCCGTTCCCGCTCGATGAGCGGGAACGCGTCGTCCGGGCTCGACGTCGGCGACATGACGACGGTCCCCCCGGAAGTGAGGGTCCCCAGAAGGCCCGGACAGGCGAGCGGGAAATTGTGCGCCAGCGGCAGGGCGGCGAGGTAGACGTCGCTGCGGTCGAGACCCGCCGCGGCACACGCATCGGGCAGGTAGGCGTAGTTCTCGTGGGTGCGCGGCACCAGCTTCGGGCCACCCGTCGTCCCGCCCGACATCACGCACAGCGCGAGGTCGCCGGCGTCGACGTCCGGAAGTGGTTCGGGCTCGCGGTAGAGCTCCCGCACCGGTATGAACTCCTCGGGTTCCCCGGCGACCACCACATGCCGCAGCGTCCCGATGTCCTTGCCGAGCTCCCTGGCCTGCGACCGGAAGTCGAAGCCGCCGTAGTGGTCGGGGACGACGTACGCCACCGGCTCGGCGATCTCCATCAGCGCACGGAGCTCATGTCGGCGATAGGAGGGTATGACGAGTATGGGCGTCGCGCCGACACGCGTCAGCGCGAACAGCACCTCGACGAACTCCACGACGTTCGGGAGCTGGACGACGACCCGGTCACGGGCCCGGACGCCCAGCGCGGCCAGACCGCCGACGAGCCGATCACATCGGGTGTCGAGCTCGGCGTAGGTCAGCCTGGTATCGCCTGCGACGACGGCGAGGTCGTCGGCGTACCGCCGCGCGCACTCGCGGAACCGCTCCCCCAGCGTCTTGCCGTGCCAGTGGCCTCGTCGGCGATAATGCGCGGCCGTGATCCGCGGGTAGGGGGTCCAATCGCGTCCCATCGTCCTCCTTCGGGAGTGGGGATCGGGCGCCGCACGGCGGTTCCGGTGGGCCCGACTCGGTCGGTTCAGTCGGAAGGGGTCGCGGAGAGGTCGCCGACGGTCTGCCAGGGCTGATCGATGTCGATGACGCGGTCGTCGGCGCGGAGCCGTTCGTGGGCGATGTCGCGGCTCACCCCGATCGGTGCTTCGCCTCGCCCGACGCCGTCCGCGGCACGCAGCAGCACCCGTCGCAGGTGCGTGACCGCCCGGTCGGTGGCACCGAGGTGTTCCCGGCTGCGGTCGTAGATCGGCCCCATGCTCTCCTGGACGGCGAGGTCCTCGAGCATGATCCCGTCGATGCCCGACCAGCTGGCGCCGGACTGCATCGCCGTCCGATCCTGCCGCCACCGGGTTTCCCGCCGCCGCACCGGGTGCGGGTCGTCTTCGGCGTCCTCGGGCGGGCAGCCGGCCTTCTCCCGCAGGTACTCCTCGTCGACAGGCTGCTCGTAGCAGTACTGGACGTTGTAGAACATGGTGTGCTCGTCGTCGAGCGGGACCGGAAACTGCATCGTTCCCCATCCCGGTATCGCGGGCAGCACCGTGTAGACCGGCGCGATGAAGAGCGTGGTCCGCACGTACTTCTTGCGGTCCGGATCCTGCAACGTGCGGCGAATGGCCGCGCTGCGGAAACCGTAGTCGGTGTCCTGCACCTCCATGCGGGGCCGCCGATCGTCGGACGGGCGCTGGATGCGCCCCCCGTCCTCCCAGTCGACCTGCGTGCCGCCTTCCGGCGCGGCCGTCCGGGCGACCGGTCGCACGTGGTCGCTGTGGAGAAAGCCCACGTGCGATGAGTCGACCAGCCCTTCGAGCACCTGAACCCAGTTGCAGTCGACGCGCAGTCTCATGATCGCCACGTGGTCGGGGGGCATTCCTGTCCACTCGAACCTGGGCACCGGTGGCTCCAATTCGGGTGGGCCCAGGTACGCCCACACGACGCCGCCCAGTTCGTCCGTCCGGTAAGCCGTGTGTCGGACCTTCTCCCGCAGCCGGTCCGGCTCGGGCTCGTTCGGAACATCGACGATCCGCCCCCGGCCGTCGATCAGCCAACCGTGGTAGATGCAGCGCAGACCGCATTCCTCATTGCGGGCCAAGGCAAGGGAGGCTCCTCGATGCGGGCAGTACTCGTCCATCAGCGCGACCCGGCCACTGCTATCCCGGAAGACCACCAGGTCCTCCCCCAGCAGCCTTACGCTGCGGGGTGCCCCGCCGGCCGCCAGGTTCGAGCCGAGTTCCACCGGCAACCAGTACCGGCGCATGACCCGACCCATGTCGGTGTCTGGGCCGATGCGGCACAAGCGCTCGTTGTCTTGAGGGCTCAACAACGCGATCACTCGCCTTCCTCGGTTCGTTCCGGACACGGGAGCGGGCTCGCTTCGTCCTCGGCGATCACCCGGCCGTCGCGCCGGTAGGGGTTCGCGCGGCGGCCGGCGGAAGAAGGGCGCTTTCACGAGGGAGGTGACGTTCCCGTTGTCATGTCTTCTCGGTCAGGAAGCGATCAGGATCGGTGAACGGCAGCGCGACGGTCGGCGTCTCCCCGACGGCGGTCTGCGCCAGGAACTCGCCGATCCCCGTGGCGTGCTTGAATCCCTGAGAACTCTCGCCGGTGGCCACGATCAGCCGCAGGTCCCCGCCGACCGGTCCGAGCACGAACTGGTCGTCCGGGCTGTGCGTCCCCATGCACACCGACACCCGGGTCGGCACCGGACGGACGCCGGGCAGTGCGCTCGAGACGACCCGGCCGAGCTCGTCCCAGTCCGCCACGGACGTCGAACGGTCGAGGACGTCGGGATCGATCTCCGGCGGCACCCGGCCCTTGGTCTCCAGGCCGAGCTTCACGTCATCGCCGTCGTAGGCGCCGCACCCCCACAGCACCCGCCCGTCCCCGCACTCCCGCTTGAACATCGGGAACCGGTCCACCGAGAACTCACCGGGCGAGCCCTCCGGAGCGAACCACGTGATGGGCTTGCGGATGGTCTTCAGCGGGAGCCGCGGAATCAACGTGGCACACCACGGACCGACCGCGACGATCGTTCGCCGAACCCGAAACTTTCCGGTGGGCGTGTGCAGGACGACGCCCCCGGACACCGGTTCGATCCGCACGACCCGGGTGTCGCTGTACACCCGGGCGCCGATCCGCACGCTCGACGTGACGGCCGCCCGAACCGCCGCTTCCGGACGCAGCAGTCCCGCGGACGGCTCCCACACCCCCACATGTCCGGCCGCCACGTTCTCGTGCTGCGGGAAACGCCGCTTCAGCTCCGTGGCGTCCAGGCGTTCCACGTCGATGTCGAAGTCGCGGGCGTTGGCGAGCGTCTCGCTGATCATGCGGCCGTCCGGCGCGCCGATCAGCAGGCCACCGCTGAGATCGAGCAGCGGTACCCCGGCCGTCGCCTCCAGCGTTCGCCACAGGTCCAGCGACAGCTTCGCCAGCGCGACGAGACCCGGGTGCTCGTAGCAAGTGAGGCGGAACATCCGGCTTCCGCCGTGCGAGGAGCCGAATGCGTGTCCCGGCTCGAACCGCTCGAAACCGAGAACGTCGACCCCTCGATGGGCCAGTCGCCACAGCGTCGCCGATCCCCAGGCGCCGAGGCCGACCACGCCGATGTCAGCGTCGAAGTGAGCCATGATCCTCCCTCGGCTTGTCGTCGATCTCGTCGTGCCGCGCGTCGGCGAGGACCGCTGTCAGTGACTCCTCCAGTGCCCGGGCCAGGTGGTCGACCTGATCGTCCGACAGGCCCGGATGGCACGGCAGGTTCACATGCCGGGAGAACCAGCTGTCCTCGGCCACCGGGCACTCACCGGGGCCGTGGCCTTGACGCCGCCACTCCGGGCGCAGATGCAGCGGAAAGTAGCGGAGCTGGACCTCCACGCCCCGGCTGTCCAGTTCGCGGAGGATCTGGTCGCGCGCGCCGCCCCCGGCGTCCACGAAGAACGTGTACAGATGGTGAGCGTGCTCGACATCCGGTGGCGCCGAGTGGGGCCGCACCCGAGAGATCCGCTCCACGACCGCGTCGAGCCGAGCGGCGATCTGCCGGCGCCGTTCGATGAGGCTCCCGAGCTTGGCGAGCTGGCTGAGGCCGACCCCGGCGGCCGCCTCGGGCATGTTGGCGTTCGTCCCGCTTCTGAACACCTCGACGCAGGCACGCTGGTACGCGCCGCCGTGGAACTTCATCCACGGTAGCGAGGCCGGTGCGGGGTCACCGGTCACGTCCAGCGGAACGAACCGCCCGTCGACCTCGTTGGCCCGCACCTGCCGAACTCGTTCGGCCCAGTCATCGCGGTCGAAGGTCAGCATGCCGCCCTGGCCCAGCGTGGTGATGTTCTTGGTGGCGAAGAAGCTGAAACAACCGATGTCGCCGAGGCTGCCCGGCCGTCGTCCGCGGTAGGAGGCGCCCAGGGCGTGCGCGCAGTCCTCGATGACGACCGCTCCGTGCCCCCGGGCGAGTTCCACGATCCTGTCCATGTCCGCGGGCATCCCGCCGTAGTGCACCAGCACGACGGCCCTGGTCCGAGGACCGATCAGGGATTCCAGCGCGACGGGGTCCATGTTGAGCGATCGGGGGTCCACATCGCAGAAGACGACCCGGGCGCGCTGCTCCAGGAGCGCCTGAATGGTCGCGTGGTAGGTCTGCGGCGTGACGATGACCTCGTCACCCGGTTCCAGCCCGAGCAGGCGGATCGCGATCTCGAGTGCCACCGTCCCGCTCGTGACCGACAGGGCGTGCCGGGTGCCGGTGTACGCGGAGAAGGCGGCCTCGAACGCCTCCCGGCGATGCCCTCCGGAAAGCGGATCGTTCGAACGGATGAGCTCGGCGACGGCCGCCAGGTCTGCGTCGTCGAGCAGGCTCGCCCGGTGCGCGAAGGAGACCTCGTAGGCACGCATCAGATCACCCCCCGGTGCAGGTCAGGGCGAGGTGAGACGGGCCGGATGCCCTCGACGAAATAGAAGGAGAGATTTTGGTACATCGTCGCCGCGGCGGCCGGGGATCGCGTGCGAAGTACCCCGTCGATCCACGCCAGCCGTTCGGCCATGACCCTGCCGAGGCCGGCCCGCCGCCACAGGTTGCGGGCGGGGTTCAGATGTCGGGCGTGCAGGAGGGGCAGGAAGCGGGTGACCTCGGGAGGGTAGTCCCGGTCGTCCATGTCACTGATCAACTGCGGGGACCAGAGGCTGTCGATCGCCACGACGCGCCCCCCTGGCCGGACGAGAGCGGCCCAAGCCCGCACGGCCTGCTCCGGCCACGGCAGCGTCCACAGCACGTGGCGGGATATGACGGCGTCGACAGGACCGAGATCAGGTGGCGGCTGCTCCGCCGCACCTCGGACGAGAGCGAGGTTCGTCAGGCCGCGGACTTCGGCCGCGGTACCGCACATCCTCAGCATCTCCGGGGAGATGTCCAGCCCGACGACCCGGTGTCCCAACTCCGCGAGCGAGAGGGCGACGAATCCGGAGCCGCAACCGACATCGAGGATCTTCTTCGGTTCGGTCGGGGGGAACATGCGGGCGAGGAGCAACGACCAGGCCCGCCGCCGGGGATCGTCGGGTTCGAAATGATCGTGGCCGGCGTAGCTCTCAGCGGTCGCGTCCCAGTACCGCTGCATGGACTCCGCCATATCGGCCTGAAGCTGAGCCGTTCCGAGTGGACCGGTGTTCATCGGCACTCCTTGATGAGTAGAGCCGGTGGGGAACCTCTCATCGCGCAGGACGGACGCCCTCGACCAGGAAGTAGCCGAGGCGTCTGGTCATCGGGCGCTCGTGTACCGGGACTTCCGCGTGGACGACCGCATCCATCCAGCGCAGCTCCTCGACCATGACCTCTTCCAAACCGGATCGCAGCCAGAGATTCTCGACCGGATCGAGGTCGTGGGCGTGCAGCAATGGCAGGGAGTCGAGGACCTCTGCCGGGTACTCCCGGCCGGTGGTGGCTCGGAGCAGTTCCTCGGAGCGCAGCGCGTCGACGCCGAGGACCTTGCCACCGGGTCGGACGAGGTCGAACCAGGCGCCGAGGGCGCTCTCCGGACTGGGCAGCGTCCACAGGAGGTCACGGGAGATCACGACGTCGAGCGGCCCGAGGCCGCCCGGCGGCCGTTCGGCCGTCCCCTCGACCAGCCGGAGGTCGTCGAGTCCGCGACGCTCGGCCTCGGCCCGGCCGACCCGCAGCATGCCCGGGCTCACGTCGAGCCCGGTCACCGTGTGGCCGAGCGCGGCCAGGGTGAAGGTCAGGAAGCCGGAACCGCACCCCACGTCGAGAATGCGCAGCGGCCGCGTGGACGGAAGCAGGCGGCTGAGCAGGACCATCCATGCCTGGCCGTGTACGCCGGTGTCGTCCAGAGGGCCGGGCCTGTGATCGCCGATCGCGGCGGCGTCCCAGTAGTCCCGGACGATCGCGGTGATGTCGATGCCGAAGTGGTCGATGTCGGCGGTGCTGGTGCTCATGGCCCTCCGAGTCGCTCGGGCGGCTGGGATCGCATCGTGTCGTCGAGGGAGACCGGGACGTTTCGCCGTGCGACGCGGCGGCACGCCCGTGGCGAGACTCGTCAGGTGCTTTGGTCTGCGGCTTACCGCTGCCTGCGCCGGTTCCTCCGGCGCCCGTGGCCCTCCGCAGGACGAGAACGCGGAAGCAGTCGTCCCGTGGACGGATGGGCGAACCGCAGGTGAGAGCTTCATTGGACCTCTTCATGGCAGCGGACACGGACGGAACCTGGCCGAACGTCGGCGCCGAGACGGGTGGCGGGCCGGACACAAGAAGGAGGCGAACACTGAATGTGATAACGACAATCACTCTCAATAAGGAACATAACATGCCCCCTGCTCTTCGTTGAAGGGCTTGTCACGGATTGGCTCAGGGAACGCAGGAGCGCCTGCCGGACCACACTTAGAAGCCGTAACAAAATGTGCACACATAGCGACATGTGGTGACGGTCGGCCGTGCTGTGGAATGGGTGCCTAAGGGGAAAAATCTCCGTGGTGGTGCTGACAGCCTGCGGAAACGGATCGAGCAGTTACTGCGCGAGGTGAAGCGCCGCAAGCGTCATGCCGGGCGTAATCGGCTGGACGACCGCAAGGTGATGTGCGGCATCTTGTTCGTGCCGCATACCGGGATCCGGTGGGAGTGCCTGCCGCCGGAACCGGGGTTCGGGTCGGGCATGACGCGGTGGCGGCCAGCCGGCCGAGTGGCACCGGGCGGGTGTGTGGAAGCGACTGCACCGGCTGCTTCTGGAGGAGGAGCTGCACGCCCCCGCCGGGTCTCCGTCCCGGCGGGGGCGGTTCAGCCGAGGATGTGCCCGGCCGTGCGACGAGCCAGCGCCATGCAGGTGATCATCGGATTGACGCCGAGCGCCGACGGGAAGGCGCTGGTGTCGCCGATCCACACCCCGGCGGTGTCGTGCAGTTCCCCACTGGGTTTCGCCACGCTGTCGGCCGGGTCGGTGCCGAGCCGGGCGCTGCCCATCTGGTGCGCCGAACTGAGAACGTGCCCGCCGAGCCCGAGCGGGATGGCCTTCCATTCGGCGAGCACCTCGGCCAGGTCGTCGCCGCGCCGCCAGGTCCGCGCCGGGACGCCGGGGGTGAGCGGATAGATCTCCTCCGCACCGGCGGCCTCGTGCAGCCGGGCCACCATCTCGAGCGCCCGGTACAGCGCCGTCCGGTCGGCCTGTTCGGCCAGTGGGAACTCGTGCACCGCCTGCCCGCGGTCGTCCAGTGTCACGGTGCCCTCGCTCTTGTCGCCGATGATCGCGACCAGGGCGGAGACGTTCCGCATCTTCGCCATCCGGGCCTTGTGGTCGGCGGCGTTCACCCAGGGGAGGGTGGCGGCGGTGGCGCCGACCTGCGAGGCGACCGACTCGATCAGGAAGCCGGTGCGGTCGGCGTCGATGTCGGCGGCGAACTCGTCCACCATCGCGGCCTGCGGCGGGCCGGTCCACGGCTCCAGGGCGTCCGCGTACCGGCCGGAGGCCAGGATGACGGGGTGCAGGTGCAGGTGCCTGCCGACGGCGGGGCCTCCGATGCCGGAGCGCTGGAGCAGGGCCGGGGTCTCCAGTGCCCCGCAGGCGACCACCACGTTGGCAGCGTGCACGGTGAGCGCGGTCGGGGTGCCGTCTGGACCGAGCGCGGTGGCGGAGACGCCGGTGGCACGGCCGTCCTCGACCCGGATCCGGTCGGCGCGGGTGCGGATGAAGACCTGAGCACCCTGCGTGGCGGCATCGAGGAGGAAGGTGCGCACGGTGCTCTGCTTGGCGCCCGTGCGATCACCGTAGGTGAGCAGCGAGCCGCGGTCGGCCTCGATCAGCCTGGGGTCCAGGTTGAGCAGAGCGCGCCGATACCTCCAGCCGAGGGCCTGCGCTCCGGCCACCATCTTCCGGTGCGGGCCGTTGTACACGCTCGCTTCCTCGTTGGCGCCGAGACGAGCGAGCACTGCGTCGATGTGCGCGTCGAACTCGGGGCCGTCCACATCGGACAGTCCGTGCCGTTCGGCCCAGACGGCACGGAGAGCGGCCGGCGGGCGGACACAGTTGGACAGGTTCACGGTGGTGCCGCCGCCGAGGGTCGCACCGGCCCAGAGGCTGACGTTGCCTTCCGCGGTGGTGTGGGAACCGCCACCGCGGTAGTAGACGTTGGGGCCGGCCTCGATCTCATGCTGGATCGCGTTGTCGCCGTCGAAGTAGCCGCCCGCTTCCAGGATCACCACGGATCGGCCGGCCGCGGCCAGACCGGCGGCGATCACGGCGCCGCCGGCGCCGGAGCCGATCACCACCGCGTCGGCGCGGACCTCGCCGGTGGGGGGCGGTACGGCCGGGTGGATCTGGTGCGGTAGTGCGGGCGCGGTGCCCGGCGCCGGGTAGCCGATGGTGCTCCAGAACGGGTTGGTGCCGGACTCGTCGACCAGGGTGTAGGCGAGACCGACCGTCATGGCGCGCAGCGCGGCGACGCCGAGGGCGGCCTCGGGCGCCGCCGCGGCTACGCCGGCGATGACGGGTTCGCGCTTCTCCGGCGGGGCGTCGGCCAGACCGACGCCGGTCAACGCGTCGAGGAGCTCGACGATTCCGGCGGCCGCCTCGGGGCCGAGCGCCTGGGTGATGGCGAACTCCGCTGCGCGGTGGGTGCCGACATCGGTGCCCGTCCGGCCCCAGAACCCGTCGACGTCCTCGACGCCGGGCGGCGGGACCGCCGCGACCCAGGTGTCCGCCAGGGCCGCGAGGGTGCGCCGCTGGGCTTCGGTCAGATCAACGGACACGTCGTCTCCTCAGGCAGAGCGGAACACCCGCGTCGAGTGCATGTATGGGCGTGATGTCGGGGGAAGGTAAGGCTGCTCCACCGGCCGCGGATCCCGTGCGGTTCAGACGGCCGGGTGGTCCGTCGACTCTGCGGTGTCCGGCGCCTGCACCAGAAACAGCCGCTGCCCAAGGGGGGCGAGAGCGTGGTCCTCTGCGGGCAGCGTCGCGTGCAGGACCAGCCCGGCCCCGGCGAACACCGCGGCCCACTGAGCGCGGTCGAGAAAGCTCGTGGCGGTGCGCGCCCGCACGTCGAGGGGCGGAGCCATCATGAACGCCTGCGAGGCCAGAATCTCCACGTGCTCCCGGGTGGGCTCGCTCACCAGCAGCCAACCGCCCGGAGTGAGCAGCCGCGCCAGCCCGCGCACGGCGGCGTCGATATCGCGGGCGGCGTTGAGCGCCCCGGCCGCCACCACGACGTCGGCCGAGCCGGGCGAGAACCCCTGGACGATCGGTGACCGATTGAAGTCGAGGACGGCGAAATGAGCGTCGGGCAACCGCGATCGGCCGGTGCTCAGAAAGAACCGGGACACGTCAGTGGCGGTGTAGCGGAGCCGGATACCGGCGCTCGCGGCCCGTGCCAGCACGACCTCGGACGTGGCGCAGGTACCCGCGCCGACCTCCAGCACTCGGGTAGCTCCCGACGCACCGAGGCGGCACACGGCACCGGCGATCGTCTCGTTGAGGAATCGGGCGGTCGCCGTATCGCGGTAGACGGCGTCGGCGAGTTCGGTGCGCCCCTCAGGGAACAGCAGCATCGCCGCCGCGATGTCACCGGTCAGCAGTCCCTCGAGGGACTCGGCGTTGCGCCGCAGGTAAGTCACGAAGGCCGGTCCTCCGAACCCGCCCTCGACCCACTGCCGATGAGCAGCGTCCCAGGCCGCAGACTCGGCGCCGGACCCTACGGGCCGAGTGCCCCGGTAGCCATCGCCGTCCCGGGAGATCCATCCCGCCTCGGCGAGTGCCCGCAGCCACCGGCCGACCAACGGCACGTGCGGCGGGGCGACTCGCGCGGCCGCGACCACGGTGGCCGTGGTGTAGATCCGCGTCGGGTCGTCGAGTACGCCGCCGCCCTGCAGCACGCGCAGCATCGAACCGAGCGCGGCCGTCTCGAGCGTCGCGACGAGGCACTGGGCGGCGGTTCTCGACGGCACTCCGCCGACGCTCTGGGCTGCGGCGGAGGCCGCCGCGACCACGTCCGCCGGATCTGCGGCGAGCGCACCCCGTCGAATCTCCGCGGCCGGGAACAACAGTTCGGCCCGCCGGTCGACATGACCACCGATGACCTCGACTCGACGGACCTGCCCGAGTCCGCTTCGGTCGGCATCGGGCTCGGCACACAGCCGCTCAAGCGTCGCGGCGTCGACGACTATCCGCGTGGCACCGGTCCGCTCCAGCATCGCCAGAACCCTTGCCGGCGACTCCGCCGGATCGATCCGTAGAACATCTTCGCGCACGCGGTGGCTCCTTCCGCGGGGAACGGGCCCGGTAATGGCGACGCAGCGGCGGGACAGATGCGCCGCGTTCGACTGCGACGTCAATGCCCACAGGGACTCTTGGACGATGGCGCCCGGCCTCCCGAGCGACGAACCGGTCGTCCTAGGTGGTTTGGTCTTTGGGACGGTGCAGGGTCCACAGCGGATCGCCTCCGTAGCGTCACCGGCCACCTTATATGAGAACGATTATCACAACCAAGACCTGGCTTTACCTGCCGTGGCCACAGACCCAAGCCACCAGTGGCCGGTAACTGGCCGGTGAAGCCGTCGCCGGACGGGCCCCATGCGGTCAGGACGGAAAGTCACGATGTCCCAGCAAGACGCCCACCAACGACACCACGCAGCGACATGAACGTCCTTGTGGGTAGGAAGTCGACCACGCGGCCGAGAACTCGCCCTCATCCAGCATGTACGGAATCCATCGGCCTCGTCGACGAGATAGCCGCAGTTGCAGGGGTCGGCGAATATGTCCCGCGACGCATCCAACGGCGCAACCCAGGACGCGCACCACGAACCGCCCCGCTGCCGCACCCAACGCCGCCGCCGGACCAACCGAAGGCACCGTCAAGTCCATCTGGCCCGCATCTACGCCAAGCTCGGCGCCGAAACCCCGCACCGCAGCCGCCGCCGCCGACCTCGAACTCATCCGCCGCTGACCGGCCCCGTAGCCCTGGCCCCGACACCAGAGGAGGCCAAGTAACCCGCCGGAAGGTCATGGAGGTTCACCGACTGCGGCACGTGGCGAGGGCATGCCAGGCGACCGCGTCGAAAGCGTCATTGGTGCGGATCCACTGGTTGAGTTCTCGGCGTGTGTTCTGGGTTTCGGGGGTGTCGGCCCCAGGGCCGGCCGCGGACATCGTTGCATGACCTGCCCCGACGGCGCCGACACACCGCTCGCCCGCGCAGTTTTCGCACGGCGCCCGGATCGAGGTAATCGTCCCCGCGGAGCAATACCTCGCCGGGCCTACCCGAAGAACACCACGCCGGGTACAACGGTTGGAACGCAGCATCGGCTCCGTCGAAGAATCAGCTCGCCTCGCGTCGCTTCTTCCATTCGGCGTCGGCGGCCTCGAGGTGGTCGCGGATGTCGTCACTGCGGTCCGCGCCGCCGTTGACGTCCCGGCACGCCTGGCCGTCCTCGGCCCACAGGGCATCGTCGGCGAGGTGAAAGGTTCGTTGTGGGCTGCCCGATGTAGGCATGTCAGCCGCCCAGCTTCACGACCAGCGAGCGCAGGTGAGATGTTGCGGCGTTCTCCTTGCCGCGCTTCGCCCACGCGGCGATGTGTTCGCTGACCAGTTCGGCGAGGCTCGCACGCTCGTCGTCGCTGAGCTCAACCGTGGTCGTGGTGGTGGTCCGGCAGTCGTAAGCCCTGAAAAGAATGTCTCCAACTGCCTGTTCGGCCGCAGAGGGCTTGAGGTTGCGCTGAGCATGCCAATCGGCACTGTTGTTGACGACCCCCCAACCGTGCAGGGCTTCGTGATTGGTGAGTTCGAGCCTCATGGGGCCGGTACCTCTCGCTGCAATGGTGTGGCCACACCCTATGCAGGCACCCTACGCGGGTGTGGCCGCACTGACCGGCCGGACGACACGCCCACCACTGAGATGGTAGGCCGCGTACAGGCGGTGGTCACCGATGGCGTCGATGAACGCCTTGAGAACCGTTTTGGCCGGTCGGGCTCGGTGTGGCCAACCCGGTCGACCTCCTGTACAGGTGCGAACGAATAATCCCGCTGTCCAGGTCAGGGGTCGGGCTGCCACGGGCCGCCGCTGAGCAACAGGGTGATGCAGTCGGCGGCCTCGGTCGGATCCGTCTTCTGGCCGCCCAGCGCCGCCACCGACCCCGGCGCCGCCAACGGCGGCTACTACGGGCCCAGCGGCCGGTTCAACCTGGGCGGGCCCACCGGCCCCGCCCGGCTGCCCCGCCGCGCCCAGGACGTGCCACCGCCCGACTCTGGACCCTCGCCCAAGACCTCACCGAGACCCACCTCGTCCAAGCCCTGCACCGGCCCTGAACAGAAACCCCGAGCGTGGGTCGGCTCGCGCGGGGCCTGTCGGTCAGGCAGATGGACGGCGTGCGTTCGTCCCGGGGGCGGCGGCGCCCCCGGCCCCGGAGGCCCGCGCAGACGGTGCTCGGGCGGGCGCGGGGAGGGCTGGCCCCCAAGGTCCACCTGGCCGTCGACGGACGCGGCCTGCCTCTGGTGGGGCGGCCCGTCAGCCGGCGGCGTCCGGTGCGCGCAGTTCGCGGCGGAGGATCTTGCCCGACACGCTCTTTGGCAGTTCGTCCTCGATCAGGACCTGCGCGGGGGCCTTGTAGACGGCCAGCCTGCGGCGGCAGTGTTCGCGCAGTTCGTCGCCGGTGGCGGTGGCGCCGGGGCGGAGGCTGACGTGGGCGCGCACGGTCTCGCCGCGGTAGGGGTCGGGGACGCCGACGACGGCCGCCTCCCGTACCGCCGGGTGCTCGTACAGGACGTCCTCGACCTCGCGCGGCCAGATCTTGTAGCCCGCGGCGACGATCATGTCCTTCTTGCGGTCGACGAGGTAGACCCAGCCGTCCGCGTCCATGAAGCCGACGTCGCCGGTGAGCAGCGTCCCGTCGGGGAAGGAAGCGTCCGTCTGCTCCGGGTTGCGCCAGTAGCCCGCGGCGACCTGCGGGCCCGTGATCGCGAGTTCGCCGACCTCGCCCGGCGGCAGCGGCTCGCCCCGCTCGTCGCGGATCTCGACGCGGACGCTCGGCAGCGGCACGCCGATCGAGAGGCTCCCGGACGTCTCGTCGACCGGCGCCCGCGTGCCGAGCGGCACGGCGACGGCGGCCGACGTCGTCTCGGTGAGCCCGTAGGCGTTGTGCACGTAGACGCCGAAGGCGTCGGCGAAGCGGCGCACGGTCGCGGACGGGACGGGCGCGCCGCCGCTGAGCACCTTGGTCAGTGAGCCGAGGTCGTGCGCGCGGGTGGCGGGCTCGTCGAGGAGCGCGATGAACGCGGTGATGGAGCCGATCGTGAACGTCGGCTTGTAGCGTTCGACCAGCGCGGCGGCCGTCGCGGGCTCGAACCGGTAGGTCAGGACGAGCGGCAGGCCGGCGCCGAGGCCGAGCGCCAGGTGCATCGCGAGGCCGGTGATGTGGAACAGCGGCGCGATCGTGAGGACGGAGTCGGTCTCCCCCAGCCCGATCCAGGTGCGGCACGCGGCCACCTGGTAGGCGAGGTTGCGGTGGGTGTTGACCGCGCCCTTCGCCGGGCCGGTGGTGCCGGAGGTGTAGCTGAGCAGCGCGGGCTCGTCCGGGCGGTTGATGGTCGCCTTGCGCGGCGCGCCGCCCTCGTCGAGGATCGCCTGCACGTCGTCGGGCCGGTCGCCGTCCGGCCAGGGGCCGGTGGGGTCGGCCGCGAGGGCGCCGTCGCGGGAGTAGAGGACGTGCTCGGGGGGCTGCGGCAGCGCCGCGACCGTGGGGGCGGCGGCGGGGTGCGCGATGAGGACGCGGGCCCCGGAGTCGGCGAGCAGGTGGGCCAGCTCGCGCTCCTTGTACATGGGGTTCACCGGGACGACCGTCGCGCGCAGCTTCCAGACCGCGAGGACGGCGAGGACGCAGACGGGCGTGTTCTGCAAGGCGATCGCGACGCGGTCGCCGGGCCGGACGCCGCGCCGTTCGAGCCCGGCGGCGAGGGCGTCGCTGAGCCGGTCGGTGTCCGCCCGGTCGAGGGTGGTGCCGAAGTAGTGCAGCTGCGGGGCGTCCGGACGTTCGGCGGTGCGGATCCGAAACAGCTGGAGGACGCTCCCCGCGTCGGGGACGATCTCGCCGGGCACCCCGGCGCCGTACAGCTTCCGCCAGTTCACGTGGTCGCTCCCCTCCGGGCACGGTCCTCGTCCGGCGCGGTGTCCCCCGCGGGTTCCCGCGCCGATTCCTCGTCGATGCCGAGGTGCCGGGCGATCGTCGCGGGGTCCTTCTCCAGTTCGTCCGGTGTGCCCTCGGCCACGATAGCGCCGCGCTGGATCAGGCAGGCGTGGTCGGCGAGCGGGAAGGCGAGCGCGGCGTTCTGCTCGACGAGCAGCATCGTCATCCCGGCGGAGCGGATCTCGGCGATCGCCCCGAAGACCGTGTCGACGAGCGCCGGGGACAGCCCCATCGACGGCTCGTCCAGCAGCAGCAGGGACGGGGCGGTCATCAGGGCGCGGCCGATGGCGAGCATCTGCTGCTCGCCGCCCGACATGAGCGCGGCCGTCTGCCGGCGGCGCTCGGCCAGCCGCGGGAACAGGTCGTAGACGTCGTCGGCCAGGGCCTTGCGGCGCCGCCCGCGCGCGTAGGCCGACAGGTCGAGGTTCTCCTGGACGGTCAGGCAGCCGACGACCATCCGACCCTCCGGCACCAGGGCGAGGCCGCGCCGTGCGACGCGGTGCGCGGGCATGCCGGTGATGTCGGCGCCGTCGAACAGGACGCGCCCGCCGGACGGGCGGAGCAGCCCGCCGACGGCCTTCATCGTGCTCGACTTGCCCGCGCCGTTGGCGCCCAGCAGCGCGCCGACCCGGCCCCGGGCGAGGGCGAGGTCGAGCCGGGCCACGGCGCGGATCGACCCGTAGGTCACCTCGAGCGACTCGACGGTCAGCATGGTGGTTCTCCTTCCGGGCTCATTTGCCGAAGTACGCCTTGCGCACCTCGGGGCGGCGCAGGCAGCGCGCCGGCACGTCGCAGGCGATGACCTCGCCGGACGCGAGCACGGCGACCTGGTCGCAGATCTCCTGGATCAGCCGCATGTTGTGCTCGACGACGACGACCGCGGTGCCGGTCCGCCGGAGCCCGGCCACGAGTTCGCCGATCCCGGCCCAGTCGGCGGCGTTCATCCCGGCGGTCGGCTCGTCGAGCAGCAGCAGCCGGGGCTTGGACATCAGCGCCCGCGCGATCTCCAGCCGCCGCTGGTCGCCGTAGGGCAGCGTCTCGGCGAGCCGCCCGGCGGCGTCCGCCAGGCCGACCGAGGCCAGCACCTCCATGGCCCGTTCCCGCAGGTCGCGCTGTTCGGCGCGGGCGCGCGGGGTCCCGGCCAGGCCGCGGGCGGCGCCGACCCGCCGGAGCCGGTACCCGCCCGCCATGACCTGCTCGGCGACGGTGAGGCCGCGCAGCAGCCGGATGTTCTGGAAGGTGCGGGCGACGCCCATCCGGGCCAGCGCCGTGGCGCGGAGATGGTGGCAGGGCTCGCCGAACAGGGTGATCGTCCCGGCGTCGGCGGGCAGCAGCCCGCTGATGATGTTGAGCAGGGTCGTCTTCCCGGCCCCGTTCGGCCCGGCGACGCCGAAGACGGCGTCGCGCGGGACGGTCAGCGCGACCGAGCCGAGCACGCTCAGCCCGCCGAACCGCTTGGCCAGACCGTCGATGACGAGCGCGTCGCCGTCCTGTCCGCCGCTCATGACCGCACCTCCGCGACCTCGCGCGCGGCACCGGCCGGGGACGCGGCGGACCGCCGCTCCCGCAGCCGCCGCCAGCGCAGCGGGTCGATCAGGCCGCCGGGCACCCAGATCATGATGACCAGCAGCAGGACGCCGTTGATGATGGACTGTCCCTGGCCGATGAACTGGTTCACGTACACCGGCAGCCCGGTGAACACGATCGCGCCGATGACGGAGCCGAACCAGTGGTAGGCGCCGCCGAGGACGACGCACGCGATGACGGTGACGGCCAGGTCGATGTAGAAGCTGTCGGGGTCGATGTAGCGCAGCAGCCCGGCCTGGAGGACGCCGCCGATCCCGCCGATGACGCCGCTGATCGCGAACGCGGCCGTCTGGACGCGGCGGACCGGGACGCCCATCGTCGCGGCGGCCGTCGGGTCCTCGCGGGTGGCGACGGCCGCGGTGCCGAACCGGGACCGGGCGAGCCGCGCCAGGAACAGGCACACGAGCCCGAGCACCAGCACGAGCTGCCACAGCTCCACCTTGACCGGGACGATCCGGCCCTCCGAGCCGCCGGTGAGGTCGCCGAGGTTCACCACCACCACGCGGGTGACGAGGATGAGCGCGACGGTCGCGAGCGCCAGCCAGTGGCTGTCCAGCCGGATGAGCAGCAGCCCGGCCGCGGCGGCCAGCACGCCGCCGCCGAGACCGCCCGCCGCGAGCGCGGGCCACAGCCCGAACCCGGCCTCCGACATCAGGTGCGTCGCGGTGAACGCGCCGGTCGCCGCGAAGCTGACCGTGGCGAAGCTGAGCAGCCCGGCCCACAGCGTCACGTACGTGCTGAGGGCGAGGATCGCGCCGACGAGCGCGAACTCGATCGCGCTGAACAGCAGGGCGAGTTGGGTCGCCGCCATCATGCTCTCCCTAGCTCGACGGTGCGGAACAGGCCGCGCGGGCGCGCGACGAGGACGGCGAGCAGGAGGCCGAACGTGATGGCGTCCTGGAAGGAGGCGGAGATGTACTGCGCCGACAGCACCTGGATCACGCCGATCAGGAAGCCGCCGAACGCGGCACCTCGGACGTCGCCCATGCCGCCGATGACGACCGCCGCGAAGCCGTGCAGGAGCAGTCCGTCGCCGAGGCCGAACGTGAAGGTCTGCCCGGCGGCGAAGAACACGCCCGCCAGTCCGGTCGCGGCGCCGGCCAGCGCCGCGGCGGTGAGGATCGCGACGCGCGGGTCGACCCCGCCGAGCATCGCGGCGCCCCGGTCGTGCCCGACGGCCCGGATCGCCGCGCCGAGCCTCGTCCGGCGCAGGACGAGGTGGATCGCCGCGGTCACCGCGACCGCGCACGCGATCGCGAGGAGCTGCGTCGTCAGCACCCGGACGCCGCCCACCTGCAGCAGCCCGTCCGGCACGGTGCCCGGCGGGAACCCGAGCGGCGCGGCGCCGGTGGCGAGGCTCGCCGCCTCCCGCAGCGCGATCCACAGCGCGACGCTGGTGATGATGGTGCCGAGGAGCTGGTCGCCGCCGCGCGAGCGCAGCGGCTGGAAGGCGATCTGGTCGACCGCGACGGCGGCCACCGCCCCGGCCGCCGCGCCCGCGAGGACCGCCACCGCGAACGGCAGCCCGGCCTCGGTGACCGTCCAGTAGGCGAAGAGCGCGCCCCACGTCGCGTAGACGCCCTGGGCCAGGTTCAGGATCCGCATGGTGGAGAACACGACGCCGAACCCGACCGCGAAGAGCGCGTACACGGCGCCGAGCGAGATCCCGTTGACGAGTTGCTGGAGGAAGAGCATGGTCGGCTCACCCGCCCGTCACGCGGCACCCGCGCCGGCGGGTGCCCACTCGCGCTGCCGCCCGTCCCTCGTCCACGTGACGTGGACGATGCTCTCCGGGGCGTACAGCTGGCCGTCCCGGAACTGGACGGTGCCGTAGATCGTGTCGTCGAGCCGCTCGATGTCCGACAGCGCCTTCGTGACGCTCTCGCGGGTGGGGTTCGCGCCCGCGTTCCGGACGGCGGTGGCCATCATGAACGCGGCCATGTACCCCTGGGCGGCGTAGGCGTCGGGGTCCGTGCCGTACTCGGCCCGGTAGGCGCGCGCGAACTCCTGCCCGGCGGGGCCCGCCTTCCCGGCGTAGAAGTACACCGGGAACGGGACGTCGGCCAGCGTGGCGCCCGCGGCCTTGAACGCGCCGGGGCTGCCGACCACCTCGGTGGTGACGAGCAGGCCCCGGTAGCCGCGGCTGCGCAGCGCCTTGACCAGGGAGATCGTGGACTGCTGGAGCGTCGAGATGACGATGGCCTCCGGGTTCTTCGCCATGAGCTGCCCGGCGGCGCCGCTGAAGTCGGTCTGCGCCGCCAGCGTGTCGACCGTCCCGAGGTCCCGGACGCCCGTCCCGGCGAAGCCCTCCTGAAAGGACTTCAGCTGGGACATCCACCCGGAGTTGTCCTGGGTGACCACGTAGGCCACCGAGGCGGGCCGGGCCTCCTCCGCCACCTTCCGCGCCAGCCGCTTGTTGGCCTCCTGCGGCAGGGTGGTGGTGCGGACGACGTACGGCGGGTCCTGGAGGCCGAGGTCGGTGGCGCCGTAGATGTTCAGCGGCAGTTCCGCGTCGGACGTGACGACCTTCACCGCGCCCGCCACCGGGGACAGGATGCAGCAGAGGGCGCCGACGACGCTCTGGTCGACGGAGAGCTGCCGCGCCTGGTCGACGGCCTGCGACGGCTTCTCGGCGCCCTCCTTCTTCACCAGCGTGATCCTGCGGCCGCCGCCCAGGTACCCCTCGCGGTTGACCTGGTCGACCGCCAGCTCGATGCCGTTGGCGAAGGTCTGCCCGGCGAAGGCCACCGGCCCGGTGAGCGCGGTGATGAAGCCGATCTTCACCTCGCCCTCCTCGGTCCCGCCGGTGCAGGCGCCGGCCAGCGTGGCGGCGGCGATGGCCGCGGCGAGCGCGGCCAGTGACCGGCGGCGCAGTGTTGGTGCCATGGCGTCTCCTCGGACGGTGCGCGCGCCCTCAGCGGGCGGCGAGGAACTCGATGTAGCGCCGGACGGTCGCGTGGACCGCGGCGGGATCCTGGTCGGGGTACCAGCAGGTCGCGGGGGTGGACTCGATGCGGACGCCGTCCGGTGCGGCGGCGCGCAGGGCCGGGAGGTTGTCGGCCAGCATGTCGTCCGGGCCCGCGCAGATCAGCGCGGGAACGGTGAGCTTCGGCAGCCGCTCCCGCGTGGGGTAGCGGAACGCGGCGGCGTAGCTGAGCTGGTACGTCGGGCCGCTCTGCAGCAGCCCGACCGTCCAGTCGTGCAGTTCGCGGGGGCGCGGGACGCGCAGCGGGCGGGACGCGGCGGTGCGGTCGCGGTACCACGGCCAGAACAGGAACATGTCGCGCCGCATCCCCCACGCCCGGACGAGGTGGGAGCCGAACCGGTCGGCGCGCAGCGGCGGCAGGTAGTGCTCCAGGATGTCGGAGGTGAGGTCGGGCGGCAGGAGCGGCGGCGCCTCCAGGACGGCGCGCCGCACCAGGTCGGGCCGGCGCACGGCCAGTTCGAGCGCGATCACGGCCCCGGTGTGGGTGCCCCACAGGTGCACCGGCCCGGCGGCCCGCCGCTCGACGACCTCCGCCACCGCGTCGGCGAGCCGTCCGATGTCGACGGGGTCGCGCCACGGCTTGTCCGACTCGCCGTTCCCGGGGTGGTCGGGCGCGATCACGTGGAAGTCGTCCGACAGGCCGCGCATCAGCGGTTCGAGCGGCCCGGCGGATCCGGGCGCCGAGTGCAGCGCGATCAGCGGCGCCGCCGCCGGGTCCCCGGCCAGGCGCAGGTGGACCTGCCCGAGCGACGTCGTGACGAACTCCCGCCGCACCCCCGTGGCGCGCACCCCGGTGGCCGCGCTTCCGACCGGGGCGCCGGACGGGACGTCCGCCGGCGGCAGCGCCCTGCGCGGCGCGGGCGCGTCCGCCGGGACGGCGGGGACGGGCGGGCGGCCGTGGGCGCGGGACAGCCGGCCGAGCCACCGGGCGACCGGGGACGGGCCGGTGCCGCCGGACTCGACGACCGCGGTGGGCGGCATCGCCCCGGCGAAGGGGTCCTCCCCCGCCCGGCACCACGCCTGCCACAGGGCCGCGAAGCTCTCGGGATGCTCGGCGAACGCGACGACCGTCCGGTCGAGCGCGGCGGGGGACGGCAGCTCCGCCCGTCCCGGGACGGCCGCGCGGGCCGCGCCGGGCGGGAACAGGTGCGCGTCCCGGACGAGCTGCCACAGCCGCGGCAGGTGGGAGCCGTCCGCGCGGGGCGCGACGTCGGGCGGCGGCGTCTCGCGGGCGGCCGCGAGGTAGCCGGGGTCGACCTGGACGAGTTCCCGGCAGCCCGGCGCCCGGCCCGCCACGGCGGCGGCGAGGGCGCAGGACATGTCCAGCCCGACGACGGTGTGCACGCCCAGCGCGGCCGCGACCTCGGCGAGCGCGTCGGCCGCCGGGCCGGGGCCGGACGCGGCGCCGGACGCCGACCCGCCGACGCCCGGGAGGTCCGCGACGGCGACGGGGCGGCCGGGTGCCTCCAGCACGATCTCCTCGGCCAGCGGACGTCCCGACCAGCGGATCCCCGGCAGCACCAGCACGCCCGGACGGTCGCCGGTGAGCCACGCCCGGACCTGCCCGTGGGCGGTGTCGAAGTGGTCGCCGCGCATGTCAGCCCCCCGCCGCGGCCCGGCGCCCGTGCTCGCGCAGCAGCAGGTTGAGGCTGCCGCCCGCCTCCAGCACCTGGATCGTCCGGTCGCTCGGCGGGTCGCCCGCGAGCTCCGTGCCGTCCGGGAGCCGGACCGCCGCGCGGCGCCAGTCGACCTCCACCGGGTCGAAGCGCCGGACGGCCGCCGCGATGCCCGGCACGGCGACCAGCGGCATCCCGTTGTAGGTCTCGCCGCGCCAGAACCCGGGCGAGAACGACTCGGCGAGGACGGCGCTGATCCCGAGGTTGCGCAGCGCGACGAGCGGCGGGTAGTGCGGGTGGCCGTAGCCGAAGTTGCGCCCGCCCACCACGACGTCGCCCGGCTCGACCCGGTCGGCGAAGTCGGGGTCGAAGGCCCGCATGCAGACCGCGCGCAGCTTGCCGGGGTCGTAGTACTTGATGTTCTCCACGCCGATGATCAGGTCGACGTCGAAGTCGTCGCCGAAGATCCACGCGACGCGGCCGCGCAGGACGTCCGGCAGCGCGGAGGTCGCGGGGTCGGTCCCGGTGCCGGTCATGACACGACCTCCCGCGGGTCGGCGATGCGTCCGGCGACGGCGCTGGCCGCGACGGTGTAGGCCGACCCCATGTAGATGTCGGCGCCGGTGCTGCCCATCCGGCCGGAGATGTTGAGGACGCCGGTGGAGATGCAGTTCTCGCCGTCCTGGAGCGGGCGCGCGTAGCCGAAGCAGAAGTCGCAGCTGGAGATGGCGATGTCGGCGCCCGCGTCGCGCAGCACGTCCAGGAGCCCCTCTTCCTCGGCCTGCCGGTGGATCACCTGCGAGGTCGGGACGACGTTGAGCTGGACCCCCGGCGCGACCCGGCGGCCCCGCAGGATTTCGGCCGCGGCGCGGATGTCCTCGATGCGGCCGCTCGCGCACGAGCCGATGAACGCCCGCGTGATGGGCGTCCCGGCGGCCTCGTCCACGCCGAGCGTGTTGGCGGCGCGGGCCGACCCGGGCAGGACGACCCGGGGCCGCAGCGCGTCGAGATCGATCGCGTGGGTCGCGGTGTAGCCGGCGTCGGCGTCGCTGTACAGCGGCTCGAACTCGGTGCGGGCGACCCGCCGCGCGTACTCCAGCGCGAGGTCGTCGGGGTTGAAGATCGCCGAGACGGCTCCCGTGAACATCGCCATGCCGCACAGTCCCTGGCGGCGTCCGATGCTCATCGCCTCGGCGCCGGGGCCGGTGAACTCCATGACCTGGTGCGCGCAGCCGTCCGCGCCGACCCGGGCGATGATCTCGTGGATGAGGTCGCGGTTGTCGACGCCCGGCGCGAACGTCCCGGTGAGATGGAAGCGGGTCGAGGCCGGCACGTCGAGGAAGATCTGCCCGCTGACCCACGCCTCCAGCAGGTCGCGCCGCACGCCCCAGCCGAGCGCGCCGAACGCGCCGAGGCCGCTGATGTGCCCGTCGAAGTGGATGAGGAACCTGCCCGGGAGCGCGTACCCGAGTTCGGCCGCCACCTGGTGCCCGATGCCGCGCCCCTCGTGCACGGTGATGCCGTAGAACTCGCCCCACCGGCGGGTGACGTCGTGGACCTCCCGCTCGCGGCCGTCGCCGTTGGAGAGCATGTGGTCGATGAAGATGAGGTAGCGCTCGGGGTCGTCGACCTCGGTGATGCCGAAGTCGTCGTGCATCTGCTTGAACATCAGGTCGGTGTAGCCGGGGAAGTCGTAGGCGACCATGTGGTCCGGGCGGAACGGGTGGTTCTGCCCGGCCCGCACGTCGTCGAGGCCGCCGGCGCGGGCCAGGATCTTCTCCGTGATCGTCCGGCCGCCGGACGCGCCGGCGGCCGTGCCGGCGGGGCCGGTCGACGCGGCCGGCGCCAGGTTCCTCGCGGCGATCGTCCCGTCGCCGCCGGTGCTCGTCGAAGTCATCCTCGGACCCCCTTTCAGGCGGTGGCGGCGGGCAGGTAGGTCTCCTGCGCCTTCTCCACGTCGGCGAAGCCGATCAGGTCGACGAAGTCGTGGTGCGGCAGCGCGTCGGCGCTGACCTGCGCCGGGGGCTCGCCGGACCGCAGCCGCCGCAGGGTCTCCCGCATGGCGCCGGTCGCCGAGAGCAGGATCTGCGTGGGCAGCAGCGCCAGCCGGACGCCGACCTCGCGCAGCACCTCGGGGGTGAGGTCGCGCTCCACCCAGGTGGAGGCGGTGAGGGTGGCCATCAGGGGGACGCCGGTCCGCTCGCGGCACTCGCGCCACTCCGCCACCGTGGCGAACGTCTTGGTCACCGGCATGATCATCTCGGCGCCGGCGGCGACGTAGGCGTCCGCGCGCTCCAGCGCCTCCCGTCCGACGGTGTCGGTCCGGGCGATCACGACGAGGCGGTCGCCGACCGCGTCGCGGACCGCGCGGATCTTTCCCGCCGCCTCCTCGACGCCGATCACCGGGACGGGGTCGCCGACGCAGATCGGGCAGCGCTTGGGCGACTCCTGGTCCTCCATGAACACCGCGGCCACGCCCGCGTCGGCGAATCGGCGCGCGGTGCGGGCCGCGTTGACCGCGTTGCCGTAGCCGGTGTCGATGTCGGCGATGACCGGCAGGTCGCTGGCCTCGAGGATGCGGCGGACCGCGTCGAGGTTCTCCGACATCGTGTAGAGCTCCGCGTCCGGGAGCCCGAGCGCCGCGGAGATCGCGAAGCCGGACGCGCAGAGGGCGGGGAACCCGGCCTGCTGGGCCAGCCGGGCGGTCAGCCCGTCCCAGACGCCCGGGGCGTACACCACGTCGTCGGCCATGAGGTCGCGCAGACGCGTCGCTGTCATGGGAGCACCTTTCCGCATTCCGGAATAGATTCCGCCATGACAGTAGATTTGGTTCCTGCGGCTGTCAACGGGTTCACATTCGCGAAATCTTCTGCAAGAGTTGCTGGTCAACGGATTGCGGACGGAACCGCCGCCGTGATTCGGGCCGTCCGTTCGCCCGCTCCGGCTGGTCCGCGATGCGAAACGCCTTTCACAAGACCGCCGGCCGGTGCACGTCGGCGCGAGCGCGACGCCCGAGGCGGTGCCCGAACACGCCCGCACGGCGTCCCAGGGAGGGAACATGGACCGCGTCGTCGATCTGCTGTGCGTTGGAGGCGGCCTCGGCGGCCTCGCCGCCGCCGTCCGCGCGCACGACCTGGGCGCCGACGTCCTGGTCGCGGAGCGGTCCGGCCTGGTCGGCGGGGTGGCCGCCTACAGCGGCGGCTTCGTCTGGGTCGGGGCGTCCGGCCTGCCGGGCGCCGAGGCGGACGGCTCCCTGGAGGCGACCGAGTCCTACCTCGACCACGTGCAGGGCGAGGGCCGCCCGGTCGACCGCGCCGCCCGCCGCGGCTACCTGCGCCGCGCGGTGGAGGCGACCCGCTGGTACCGCGAGGCCGGGATTCCGTTCGAGGTCATCCGGGGCTGCCCCGACCTCTACCACCCCGCGCCCGGCTCGACCGAGGAGGGACGCCTGCTGGAGTGCGCCGTCCCCGGCGCGTCCCTCGGCCCCTGGCGCGACCGGCTCCGCCCCAGCCCGTACTACGAGACGGGCGTCGCCCGCGGCGACCTGTACTCGCCCCGCGCCCGCGACCGCGCGGAGCTGGACCGGCTTCGCCGCGACGGCGCGGAGCGCGACCTGCTCACCCACGGCTCCGGCCTCGCGGGCGCGTTCGTCCGGGCGGCGCTGACCGAGCGCGGCGTCGACTGCCTGCTGCACCACCGCGCCGTGGAGCTGCTGACGGACGGCGACGCCGTCGCGGGCGCCGTCCTGGACGGGCCGGACGGACGGGTCGCGGTGCGGGCCCGGCGCGGCGTCCTCATCGCGGCGGGCGGGTACGGCGGCGCCCCGGACGCCGCCGAGCTGGAGGACGTCCCGGCGCTGGTCGAGTCGGCCCCGCCCGTGGTGGACGGCGACGGCCTGCTGCTGGCGCAGCGGGCCGGTGCGGCCACCGTGCGCGGCGCCGACCCGTTCTTCAGCGTCGGTTTCCGCTTCCCCGGCGAGACCCACCCGGGCGAACCCGGCCCGGACGGCGGCGTCCCGCTGCACCGGCCGCTGCTGGAGCACCTCGGGCTGCCGCACTCGATGATCGTCAACCGGGACGGGCGGCGCTTCGGCGACGAGAGCTACTACGGCGCGCTGATCGGCGCGCTGCGCCGCTACGACGGGCGCCGGAAGCGCTGGGCGAACCACCCGTGCTGGTTCGTCGCCGACGACGAGTTCCGCCGCCGCTACCGGCTCGGCCCGTACGGCCCCGGCGAGCCGTGGCCGGACGCGATCGTCCGGGCCGGCTCGCCGCGCGAGCTGGCCGAGGCCGCCGGGATCGACCCCGACGGGCTGGCGGCCACCGTCGCCGCCTTCAACGAGGGCGCCGAGCGCGGGACGGACGACGCGTTCGGCCGCGGCACGCTGCCGTTCGTCCGCCGCGCCTACGGCGACCCGGACCGTGTACCGAACCCGAACCTCGGGCCGGTGGCGACCCCGCCGTTCTACGCGCTCCCGCTGTCGATCGTCGGGTTCGGCATGGGGACCCTCGGCCTGTGGATCGACGGCGACGCGCGGGTGCTGCGCCGGGACGGCCGGGCGGTGGCGGGCCTCTACGCCACCGGCAACGCCGCCGCCACCAAGGAGCTGAAGGGCTACGTCACCGGTCTCGCCAACGCCCGCAACCACACCTACGCCTACGCGGCCGCGACGCATGCCCTGACCGAGCGATCCCCGACCGGTCGGTAGTATCCGGAACATGTACCGGATTACGGAACGGCGGGAGAGCCCATGATCCCCGACGACCAGGAGGGCGGCGAGAACAAGAACATCGTCGGCTCGGTCCTCAAGGCGTGCCAGCTCATGGAGTGCTTCACCCGGGAGACGCCCGCCCTCACGCTGAACGCCATGACGTCGGCCACCGGCATGAACAAGACGACCGTCCACCGGCTGGCCGCGACGCTGATCCGGGCGGGCTGGCTGACCCGGGGCGACCGCGGCACCTACCGGCTCACCATGAAGCCCTTCCGGGTCGGCGCCGTCGCGCTCGCGGACCTCAGCCTCCGCGACGAGGCCGAGCCGTTCCTGCGCCACCTGGCCGAGCGGTTCGGCGACACCGCCTACCTGATGATCCCCGGCGCGGAGGGGGCCGTCTGCGTCGAGCGGGTGCAGGGCAACAACCCGGTCGTCGTCAACTCGGTGGGCGTCGGCACCGTCCTGCCCTACCACACCGCCGCCGGACCGGTCGTCCTGCTGGCCCACTCCGGCGAGCTGCGCGAGCGCTGGCTCGGCCGCGACCTCGACCAGTACACGTCCCACACGCTGACCGACCGGGCGTCGCTCGCCGCCCGGCTCGACGCGGTGCTCCGCGACGGCTACGCGATCAGCGAGGAGGACTACCTGTACGGCGTCGGGGCCGTCGCCGCCCCGGTCCGGGACGCGCAGGACGACGTCGTCGCCACGCTGAGCCTCGGCGGCGTGAACGCCGGATTCCGGGGCCGCCGGCTACTGGAGATCATCGAGGAGGTCACCACCGCCGCCCGCGAACTGTCCGCCCGCCTCGGGCACTGACCCTTCGGATTCCCCACCAGAACACCCTTGAGGAGCGCGCACATGGACGTCCGCTACACCGCAGTCGCCACCGCCAACGGCCGCGACGGCCGCGCCGTCACCTCCGACGGCCGACTCGACGTGTCCCTCGCCCCGCCGCGCGAGATGGGCGGCAGTGGTGACGGCACCAATCCCGAGCAGCTGTTCGCCGCCGGCTACGCGGCGTGCTTCGCGAGCGCCCTCGGCGCCGTCGCGCGCAAGAACCGCCAGGACGTCCGCGACGTGTCGGTGACCGCCGAGGTCGGTCTCGGCGGGGACGCCGAGAAGGGCTTCGGCCTCACCGTCGTCCTGCGCGTCGAACTGCCCGACGACCTCGAGAACGGGCGTGACCTGGTCGAGCGCGCGCACCAGATCTGCCCCTACTCCAACGCCACGCGCGGCAACGTCCCGGTCGAACTCGTCATCGAGTGACCCCGCGGCGGGGGCGGACTGACGGGCCCGTGCCCCGCAGCAGGGACGGTAGCGAGAGCAGGAGACCGGAGCTCACGGCCGACGAGGCGGTCGGAATTTTTCCCAGACTGCCCCGAGTAGCGGACATTCCCTGACCGGTACTGCCGGCACATTGACTCCCGTCGCCGGAACCCCTCGGCGGTGAAGCCTCTCGTGAAGGATCAGACCACCATGTCGGTGAACGCTGTCGCCCACCTGAACTTCCGCGGTCAAGCCCGTACGGCCCTGACCGACCGCTTCGGCATCACCTGGATCCTCGACGTCGCCGCCAAGTGCGCCCAGAACTGACGCCGTTCGACCACCACGGACATCAGGCAGGAGACAGCCCCATGCACACACGCCCACTCGGTCGAACCGGCGTCCACGTCAGCCCCTACACCTTGGGCACCATGCGATTCGGGCGAGCCGGCAACCCCGACCACGATGAGTGCGTACGCATCATCCACCGCGCGCTCGACGCCGGGATCAACGTCATCGATACCGCCGACGTGTACGGCGGCGAAGGCGAGTCCGAGCAGATCGTCGGGAAGGCGTTGCGCGGTCGCCGGGACGACGTCATCGTCGCCACCAAGTTTAACGGCCCGATGGGCCCCGGCCCCAACCAGCGCGGCAGCTCCCGCCGCTGGATCGTCTCCGCCGCCGAAGCGTCCCTGCGCCGGCTCGGCGTCGACCACATCGACCTCTACCAGGTCCACCACCCCGACCCGGGAACCGACATCGAGGAAACCCTGAGCGCCCTGACCGATCTGCTCCGCTCGGGAAAAGTTCGGGCCATCGGCCACTCCAACCTGCCGGCTTCGGAGATCGTCGAAGCCCAATGGACATCCGAACGACGCGGCCTGGCCCGGTTCCGGACCGAGCAGCCGCACTTCTCGATCCTCAACAGGGGCGCCGAACGTGAGGTCTTCCCTGTCTGCCGGCGCTACGGCCTGGGCACCCTGGTGTGGAGCCCGCTGGCGATGGGATTGCTCACCGGCCGTTTCCGCAAGCGCGGCGGGGAAACACCGTCGGCGGCCCAGCTGCGCTGGGTACCGCGACACATGACCGACGAAGGCAAGCTGGACGCCGTTGAAGCGCTCGTCCCGGTCGCCGAAGAGGCCGGGCTGCCACTGACCCACCTCGCACTGGCGTTCGTCATCGCCCACCCCATGGTGACCTCGGCGATCATCGGACCGCGCACCATGGAACAGCTCGACGACATTCTCGCGGGAACCGGCACCTCCCTCGACGACGACCTCCTCGACCGCATCGACGACATCGTCCCGCCGGGAACCGACGTTGGACCGATGGACGTGGCGTACGTGCCACCGCACATCCACGATGCGAGGCTGCGCCGTCGCGCCCCCGACGACCGCGCTGCGAAGCGAGGCACGTGACTCGCCCGTCGCAGACGAACATGAGGACGTCGTCCAGCTGCGGACGCCGCCGGTGCGGGCCTGGTCGGCCAACAGCCGGTGACCCGGAGCGGATCACGGTGGCCGGGCATTCGGCGGGCGCTCACCTGACCGCCATGGTCACGATGACCGACTGGACCACCGTGTCGAGGGCGGCGGCCCCGGAGCCGGAAGCCTCCTCCCGGGTGATCGGCGCGGTCTGCATGAGCGCTCCCACCGATCTGTGGGAGGAACCCGGCCTGACTCCGCAGGAGGCCGACCGGCTCAGCCCCGTCGGCAGGATCGTCCGCGCTCCTGCGGGAGTCGTGGTCTCCTACGGCGATCCGGAGCCGAACCATAAGGCGCAGGACGACGGCTTCTTCAAGCAGCACGGCGATCTGCTGGTACGAACGCTGGAAGAGGCCGGCCATCGCCCGGTCACCGTCGCGCTGCCGGAGACCGACCATGTGGCGACGGGGGCCGCGTTCGGCGACTCCGCCTCGCCGTTGTTCACCGCGGCCCATGCCGTCGTGTTCGGCGGGGAAGGCGTCCGATGACCGCTGCCGGTTCCCGCGCGCACGATGGCCGTGTCCTGTGGACGACCGTCGCCCTCGCCTTCGCGGCGGTTCTGGTCGACGGGTTCGACGCCGCCGCGCTCGCGTTCTCCGTCCCCGCTCTGGGCGAGCAGTGGGATTCGTCCGAAGCCGCGTTCACCGCCCCGCTGGTCCTGACCAACCTGGGCGTCGTCGTGGGCTACCTGGCCTCCGGGCCGCTCAGCGCCAGGGTCGGACGGCGCCGCCTGCTCATCTCCGGGGTGGTGTTCTTTGCTGTCGCCACTTTGCTGACGGCGCTGACGCTGCCCCGGCAGTCGGTACCCGTCCTCAGCATCACCAGGGTGTTGACGGGGCTCGGGCTGGGGGCGGTCCTTCCCGCCGCCGTGGCGCTGGCGGCCGACCACGCCCCGCAGCGGCTGCGCCAGCTCACCACCTGCCTGGACGTTGCCGGTATCGGTGGCCGAGCCGGATGAGATCGCACTACGGGAATCGGGATATACGAGGGCTGTGGAGGCGATCACCAACCTGGTCCTGGCGCTGGTCGCCTTGGCCTGTGCGCTGGCGCTGCTTCGGGCGTCCGGTGTCATCAGCGCCTGGCACATGACGTTCTGATTCGCCGGAGGCAGCGCCCTGGCGCGGGCGGCCCACCACGGCCTGTTCCATTCGACCGCCAGTTGGATCGTCGTAGGCGTGCTGGCAGTGATCGCCATCTCTTACCTGCTCATCGGCTCCGCCCAGGCGTTTCTCAGCCCTCGCGAGGTTGGGATCGTGGTGGGCGTCCGTACCGCGGGGTCGCCATGCTGACACACGGGCTGGCGGGCGTCGCGTTCATGCTGCCGAGCTCCGTCACCGCCCACGTCGGCCTGGATCCGACGTCACTGTCCCATCTCGCGCAAATCCCGGGCGTTCTCGTGACGCCCGAGGTCGGGTTACGAGCGGTGTTTGCGTAGCTCGGCGGAGAGTTCGGCGGAGAACTGCTCGGCGTCGGACAGGCGGGCGCGGATCTTCGCGCAGCGTTCTTCGACCAGCGTGCGGTAGACGGCGAGGCGTTTCGCGAGGTCGGTCCTGGTGGCCTCGTCGGTGTCGGCGGACTGCAGGTCGTCGAGGATGGTCAGCAGGTCGCGCATCTCCTCGAGCGTGAAGTCGAGGGGCTTCATCCGCTTGATGACCAGGAGGCGGGCGACATCGTCGTCGGTGTAGAGGCGGAAGCCGCCCTGCGAGCGGGCCGTGGGGAGGGCCAGGCCGACGTCCTCGTAGTGACGGATGGTGCGCAGGCTCAAGCCGGTCCGGTCGGCGACCTCGCCGATCTGCATGTGCCTGCCGCCCATCGCGTTCCTCCTCGCGCCACCGGCTCGTCATACCGGAGACGGGTGATCCATACCGTCGGCCAAGCTTTCCATCTTCTGGTGCGTAGTGCTGCCCGGCCACCGCTGTCGGGTCGACATCCCGAAGAGCCGACGATTCCGGGATATCCGCCCATCCCTAATCTTACGAGAGAGTAAGGTGAGCTCCTGGTCTTCGATGGTCACCGTCATCGTGCGCGGGCTCTTGCTTCCCGCCCTCACCTTGGCGGTGATCTCGAAGCGCCGCACTATCGGCCGCCCCCTGCCGTCTCGGCTTCTTGGACGGCGCATGTTCGGACTCCCCGGTGTCATCCGGTTGTATCTCTGTGCCGTGGTCGCGTCGGCCTGAGCCATGGTGGCGTCCTTGGTGACGACTAGGGCCCTCGCGCATATGGATTGGCGGGCGGAGAGTCTCGCCGGTCAAGCGGGTGTTGAACGGGGCGCGGTTCGCGCTGGGCGGTTTCGCTTCGGGACCGGTGTTCGGCCTGCTGGGCGGACGGTTCAAGCCCGGTGGGGTCGTCGCCGTGAAGGCGGTTCGGGGCCGTTCCTGGCAGCCTTGGTCACCTTCGTGGTGGTCCATGTCGCGTATCGGCCCGGACCTGGGGCGTTCGATCTCGACCGACAGGAAGGCGTCGGCCCCGCCCGTCCGGGCACCGTCGCCGGCGAGCGGCTCGTCCTCGTAGCGGGCGAGTTCGGCGGTGGTGGATGTGCCGCCGCCCGATGTGGAGCCGGTCGCCTGACATGGCACCGCCGACCAGGTACTAGTCCACAGCCTGGATCACACCGGGCTCGAAGGTGAGGCGGCCGGAGAACAACGGGACGTCGGGCATGTCCGCCGGGGGCAGGGCGCGCTGCTTGCGCGCTCGCCGCTGAGCAACCGCTCGGCGAAGTTGTCGTTGTCCTCGGTCGCCGCGGTCACCTGGGTTTCGGTGGTGACGACGTCCTGGCGCATTGCGCGCAGTGCGTCCAGCGCCCCGGCCAGGTGAGTGCGTTCGCGCAGGACTCGGGGTCGGTGGTGGAGGAATCGTTCACGGCTGGAGGGCTCGGCTTTCCGCGTGTGTGCGTGCGACGTAGACGGTGTTGGCCGAGGTGCCGCCCTGGACGGGGTTGGGGAACTCGACGACGTGCGCGGTCACCTCGGCGAACGCTTCGCCGAGCAGGGCGATGAACGCGTCGTCGGGCGGGTCGTTCGACCAGAGGGCGAAGACGCCACCGGGATGGAGCTGCTCCGCCAGGCGCCGCAGCGGCCCTGGCCGGTAGAACGCCGCGTTGGCGGGAGTGAGGACGTGACGCGGCGAATGGTCGATGTCCAGCAGGACGGCGTGGAAGCGGGCTCCGGGCGTCTGCGGATCCAGCCCGGACTCCGCCAAGGCGAAGAAATCGCCCTGCACCAGCCGACAGCGGGCGTCGGAGGAGAGCCGCTCTCCGAGCGGGACCAGTCCGGCGCGATGCCACTCGATCACCTCACCGAGCGCCTCCACCACGACGAGCGAGCGCACCCGGGCGTCCTCGAGGGCGGCCAGGGCCGTGTGACCGAGCCCCAGCCCTCCGACGACGACGTCAAGGCCGCTGCCGTCCTCGACCTCGGACGACGCCGCCAGCCCGAGCCGGGCGAGTTCGGTCTCGCCGACCGTCCACAGGCTCGACATCAGGAAGTCGTCATCGAGCTTGATCTCGTAGACATCGACGCCCAGCGCGGGATCCCGCCGACGCCGCAGACTGACGACGCCCACGGGCGTCGTGCGCCAGTCGAGTTCTTCAAATCGTGCACCCACTGCGATCCGTTCCGTGAAGCTCGTTGTGGTGGAGCGCCATTATTTGTGTGGTGACGCGGCAGCGGCCATGCCGCATGCGTCACCGTCTGCGGCGCCCTGAATATACCCTCTCGTAAAAGAAGACTAAGTCGGTCGCTTGCGACGCGACAGCTCATCACAGTGCCACGGTTCTCAATCCGGCGGGCTGTGCTGCGCACGAGGGTCCACAGGAGCGGTGACGGCGCCGACACGGGACTGCCGGGATTGCGAGTTCCCACCGAAGGTCGGCTCCTCAAGCACGTCGGCGACGACGCACGTGATGTCGTCGGGCGCATCGGCGAGATAGGCCCGGGCCTGGTCGTGGCGCTGGCGCTGATCCCCGAGGCGATCTCGTTCTCGATCATCGCCGGGGTCGACACTTCGTCGACGACATCACCGACACCCGCTCCAACGAGACGCGCGAATCGATCGGGCAGGGCATCGCCAATATCGTCACCGGCTTCTTCGGCGGCATGGGCGGCTGCGCGATGATCGGCCAGACGATGATCAACGTCAAGAACGGCGCCCGCACCCGGCTCTCCACCTTCCTGGCCGGGGCGTTCCTGATGGTGCTGTGCATCGTGTTCGGCCCGATCGTGTCCGACAGCCCGATGGCCGCGCTCGTCGCCGTCATGGTCCTGGTGTCGGTCGGCACCTTCGACTGGCACTCGATCCAGCCCGCCACCCTCAAGCGCATGCCGCTCGGCGAGACCCTCGTCATGCTCGTCACCGTCGCCGCCGTCGTGGCCACCCACAACCTGGCCATCGGCGTCGTCGTCGGCACGATCACCGCGATGGTGATCTTCGCCCGCCGGGTGGCGCACCTGGTCAACGTCTCGTCCGTCACCGACCCCGACGGCGGACGCGTCGTCTACGCCGTCACCGGCGAACTGTTCTTCGCCTCCAGCAACGACCTCGTCTACCAGTTCGACTACACCGGCGACCCCGACCACATCACCATCGACCTCACCGACGCCCACATCTGGGACGCCTCCACCGTCGCGGCCCTCGACGCCGTCACCACCGAGTACGAACAGCGCGGCAAGACCGTCGAGATCATCGGCCTGAACGAGCCGAGCGCCAAGATGCACGGCACGCTGTCCGGCGAACTCGCCGGAAGCCACTAGCCCCTCCAGATGCCGCTGTGGTCGACCGCTTCTCCCCTGGTTGTCGGTCCACCACAGCGGCTCCGCCTGGCAGCGGACTGCCGACCCTGTGGGGCACCGCTGCACATCTTCCACGTCGTCCGGGCGCACGCCCCCTGCACTCTCTTCTCACGTGCGGTTCATTGAGGGCCTGACGGGCGGCAACCCGCCTAACCGGACTCGCCCCTCGTTCGTGAAGGAACAGCTCTGAGCCGGGTGCGGTAGGCGCGTTGCCTGCAGCTGGACGAGCAGTACGTGCGCGGGCGTCCGCGCGCGGGGCGCTCGACGGCACCGCCACAGGACGGGCAGACCGGGCCGGCATTTTCGTCACGCGGGCCATCCGCCTTTACGTCACGGGCGCGTGCCGCCGTGACGAGATCGGTGCGGGCGCGGCGGCCGAGCGGGGTGCGGGTCTCCAGCTCCGCGTCGAGGTACGAGCACCGGATGATGTCGTCGTCCTCGCACCGCAGGAGATGGTTCAGGTAGTCGCGGGCGGCGGTGAGCCGCTCGACCCGCTCGTCCAGGCGGTCGATCTCGGCGCGCATCGTGCGCCGCCAGGTCTCCAGGTCGGCCGTGCCGGACACGACGACCGCCGCGCCGTCGAGCGGCATCATGCCGACGACGCGGCACAGGTAGGCGAGGCCGAGCCGGCGCAGGTCGTCCTCCCCGTAGAACCGCCTGCCGCCGCGCCGGGCGGTGGGCGCGACCACGCCCTGCCGCTCCCACCAGCGCAGCGTGGACGGCGCCAGCCGGTACAGGGCGGCGGCCTCACCGATCGGGACCGTGTCGTCGCTTGACATGAAGACGACTTTAACTCCGAGGATCGAGGCGAGGATAGCCTTCCCTAAGGAACACGCTCGTGACGATCACCGATACGGCGTCCGCCGACGCCGCCGCGGCACCCCCGCCCGCCCCGCCTCCTGACACCGATACCGACATGGCGCGGCTCGTGCGGACGGGCGCGCTGGGACGGCTGCTGCGTCCCGTCCGTCCCCACCTGATCGGCTGCACCGCCCTGTCGGCGGCGGGCACGGCCGCCGGGCTGGCCCCCTACATCGCCATCGCCGAGATCGCCCGCGCCGCGCTCGCCGGCGCCTCCGCCGGCACCGTCTGGACGTGGGTCGCCGTCGGCGCGGCGGGCGCGGTCCTGCGGCTGCTGCTGCTCTTCGCGTCCTCTCGCCTCGGGCACTACGCGGACGCCGCGATCCTGCACCACATCCGGGTCCGGATCGTCCGGCACCTGGGGATCCTGCCGCTCGGCTGGTTCCGCTCCGCCGGGTCAGGCCAGGTGAAGAAGGCCATGACCGACGACCTGGAGGAGATGCACCAGCTCATCGCGCACTCGCTCAGAGAACTGGTCGGCGCGGTCACGGCGATGGCGGTCGGGCTGGCCTACCTGGCGTTCGTCGACTGGCGGATGGCGCTGGTCACCGCCGCGGTCCCGGCCGCGATGCTGGTCGCCTACCGGGTCGCGATGCGCTCCATGTCCGCGCACCTGACCCGGCTGGCCGCGGCCACCGGACGCATCAACACCACCGTCGTCGAGTACGCCGACGGGATCACGGTCGTCAAGACGTTCGGCGGCGGCGACACCGCCCTCGGCCGCTTCGGGGACGCGGTCGCCGAGCACACCGAGGCGATGCGCCTCTGGGTGGCCGAGACCCGGATCAGCTCGGCCTTCTCCCGCCTGCTGGCCTGCGAGCCCGCCGTCCTCGCCGTGGTCCTGGCCGCCGGGGTGCCGCTCGTCGCGTCCGGCGGGCTCCCCGCGGCCGACCTGCTGCCGTTCCTCATCGTCGGGATCGGCCTGCCGACGTCGATCGTCCCGGCCGTCCAGGGCGGCCAGGGCCTGCGGCAGGGACGGATGGCCGCCACCGGCATCGACGCCCTGCTGTCCCGGGAGCCGCTGCCGCAACCGGCCGCGCCGCGGCTCCCGGACGGCCACCGCATCGAGTTCGACCGCGTGTCGTTCTCCTACGACGGTGTCACCGACGCGATCACCGACGTCACGGCCGTGTGCGAACCGGGCACCGTCACCGCGCTCGTCGGACCGTCCGGCGCGGGCAAGTCGACCATTGCGAGCCTGCTGCCCCGGTTCTACGACGTGACCGGCGGCGCGATCCGGATCGGCGGCGCCGACGTCCGCGAGATCCCGGCCGAGGTGCTGCTGTCGTCGATGTCGCTGGTGTTCCAGGACGTGGCGCTGCTGCGCGACACCGTCACCGAGAACATCCGCGTGGGACGGCCGGACGCCGACCTCCGGGACGTGCGGCGCGCGGCGGAGGCCGCGCAGATCCACGACGTCATCGAGCGGCTCCCGGACGGCTACGGCACCGTGCTCGGCACCGACGGCGCCGGGCTGTCGGGCGGCGAGCGCCAGCGGCTGACGATCGCCCGCGCGATCCTGTCGGACGCGCCCATCGTCGTCCTCGACGAGGCCACCGCGGCACTCGACCCCGACAGCCAGGACGCCGTCCAGGAAGCCCTGTCCACGCTCGCCGCGGGCAAAACGGTACTGGTCATCGCGCATCGCCTGCACACCATCCGGGGCGCCGACCGGATCATCGTCCTCGACGGCGGGCACGTCGCCGAGACCGGCGCCCACGACGACCTCATCGCCCGCGACGGGCTGTACGCCCGCATGTGGCGCGCCCAGCAGAACGGAGCCGACACGTGATCCGCAAGCTGTACCGGCTGCTGCCGCAGCCCGGGCTGATCGCCCGGCTGGGCGTGCTCACCGCCGTCCTCGCCGTCCTGCAGGGCCTGCTGCTCGGCGCGCTCGTCCCGATCCTGCGGGCGCTGCTGCGCCCCGAACCGGACGTCGGCGCGGCCGTCCCGTGGCTCGTCGCGGGCGGCGCGGGCCTGACCGTGTACGCGGTGCTGACCGTGCTGGCCGTCCCGGTCGGATTCGCCGCGGCCATGCAGATGACGGCCCGGCTGCGGCACCGGCTGATGGAGCACGCGACGACGCTGCCGCTCGGCTGGTTCACGACCGAACGCAAGGCGCGGCTCGCCCGCACGATCACGACGGACGCCGGCGCCATCGGCACGCTCGCCGTGACGATCGGGCAGCCCGCCCTGACGTCCGTCCTCGTGCCCACCACCATCGCCTGCGTCACCTTCGCGGTCGACTGGCGGCTCGCGCTGCTGTTCGTCGCCGTCGCGCCGTTCGCGTACGTGACGCTGCGCTGGTCCGGCCGGGTATCGACCGCCGCGGAGAAGGACCTGCACGCGGCCGCCACCGAGATCGCGGGCCGCGCGATCGAGGTCGGCCAGGCGCAGCCGGTGCTGCGAGCCGCGGGCCGCGGCGGGACGGGCGGCGACCGGATGCGCGAGGCCCTCGACGAGCACCGCAGCAGCTACCGGCGCGGCCTCAACCGGGCGATGTTCCCCGACCTCGGCTTCACCGGCGTGGTCATGGCCGGGTTCGTCGCGGTCCTGGTGCTCGGCGCGCACCTGCTGGTCTCCGAGGGCCTCGGCGTCCCCGACACCGTCGCGCTGCTCGTCCTCGCCGTCCGGTTCCTGGAGCCGCTCGGCACGCTGATCGAACTGGACGGGGCGCTGCGGGCGATGGTGAACAACGTGGGCCGGGTGGAGGGCGTTCTGCGCACCCCCGCCCTGCCGCGGGCCGCGCACCCCGTGCGCCGCGCCGCGGACGCCTCCATCGAGTTCGACGACGTCACCTTCGCCTACGGGGACGCCTCGGCGCCTGCGCTGTCCGGCGTGTCGTTCCGCTGCCCCGCCGGGAGCACCACCGCGCTCGTCGGACCGTCCGGATCGGGCAAGACGACTGTGACGCGGCTCGTCGCGCGGTTCCACGACACCGGCTCCGGGCACGTCCGGGTCGGCGGCCGGGACGTCCGCGAGTACGACCACGCCGCCCTGCTCGACGACATCGCGATCGTCTTCCAGGACGTGTACCTGTTCGACACGACCATCGAGGAGAACCTGCGGCTGGCCCGCCCGAACGCCACCCGCGCCGACCTCGACGCCGCCGCCCGCGAGGCCCGTCTGGACGAGGTCGTCGACCGGCTCCCGGACGGCTGGGCCACGCGCGTCGGCGAGGGCGGCGCGCAGCTGTCCGGTGGCGAGCGGCAGCGCGTGTCCATCGCCCGCGCGTTCCTCAAGCGCGCCCGGATCGTCCTCATCGACGAGGCCGCGTCCGCGCTCGACCCGGAGAGCGAGAGCGCGATCGGGCAGGCCATCGGGCGCCTCGCCCGCGACCCGGACCGCACCGTCATCGTGATCGCGCACCGGCCCGCCACCCTGGCCGCCGCCGACCACGTCGTCGCCCTGGAGGACGGCCGGGTCACCGAGACCGGACGTCCGGTGGACCTGCGGGCCGCCGGCGGCGCCTTCGCCCGGCTCTACGACCAGTACGAGCACACGCAGAGCTGGCGCATCACGTCGTCCGGTCCCCCGGCGCCGCGCCCGTGACCGCGACGCACCGCGCCGACACCGCCCGCGGCGCGCCCGCACCGCGCGGGCGTGCCCTGGCGGTCGTCGGCGCCCTCTACCTGGTCGCCAACACCGGCTACTCGTTCTTCTTCCTCACCCTCGGCACGATCCTGCTCGCCGGGGACGTGCCGCTCGGAGCCGTCGCCGCGATCAACATGCTCGGCGCGGTGTACTTCCTGCGGTTCCTCACGGCCCCGATCGTCGACCGCGCCCGCCCCTCCAGGTTCGGCCGCTACCGGGGCTGGCTGCTGCTGACGCAGCCGCCGCTGGTCGCGACCCTGGCCGCACTCGCCGCGCTCGACCCGGTCGCCGACCTGCCGCCGCTGCTCGCCCTGACGATCGTCTTCCTGGGGCTGTCGGTGTTCCACGACACGGCGCTGAACGGGCTGGTGGTGCGGCTCCTGCCGCGCAGCGAGCACGGCGTCGGCAACGGCGTGCAGATGGCGTCGGCCTCCGCGTCGCTCCTCATCGGCTCCAGCGGCGCCCTCCTGCTGTACTCGCACGCGGGCTGGACCGTCACGCTCCTCGCGCTCGCCGCCGTCTACCTCGTCCCCCTCACCGTCCTCACCCGCATCCCCGAACCGCCCGAGCCGGACGGCCCGGACCCCGCGGCGCCCCGGCCACCGCTGCTCGGCGCGCTGTTCCGGGACCGCCGGGCCGCCGCGTGGGCACTGCTGGTGATCCCGGCCTTCGCCGTCAGCGAGTGGCTCGCGACGGCCGTCCAGCCCGCCATGCTGCTGTCCGCCGGATGGTCCACCGACCGCATCGCGCTGGTCGCGTCCGCGGCGACCGGCGCCCAGGTCGTCGCGGCGCTCGCCACCGGCGCGGCCGTCACCCGGTACGGACGGGCACGTCCCCCCCTCGTCATGGCCGTGCTCGGCGTCGCCGGGGTCGCCGCCCTCCTCCCCCTCGCCGCCGGGCACGCACCCCTGGTCCCGACCCTCGCGGCCATGACCCTCGTCTCGATCGTCTACGGGGCGAAAGTCACCTGGATCGCCGCGACGTCCATGACGCTCGCCCGTCCCGCGTCCGCGGCGACCGACTACACCGTCCCGATGGCGATCGAGGGCATCTTCGTCACCGTCGCCGGCTCGGCGGCCCTCGGACTCGCCGCCGCCGCCGGATTCACATGGACGATCGCGCTCGCCGCCGTCCTGGCCGTCGCCGGAGCCGTCATCGGCCCCCGCTGGCGCACCACGTGAACGACCGGACCGCCCGCTTTGAAGACGCGTTCACCGGACGCCACTGCGCCCATGCCGCCGAGTCCGGCCGTGAGAGAGCGTTCGACAATGCGGCAGCTATTAGCAATTTATGCAACTCCCATGGCTGCGCGGCCCGTCCACGGATCCCCACAGCCGCACCGCCGGTATACCCCACCGGCACTTCTCTTTCTTTCCAGCGCTCATCGTCTGCGCGACGCTCCACCGCCACCACCCCTCATCCGCCGAGCACGCCAAAAGAAGCAGGCGCGAGAGCCTCAGCGAAACAGAGAGCTGATCTCAACCCCTGCACGAAACCGGTACAGCTCAGTCGGGTATTCGGCGGAAAGGTTGTTCGGCGGTGGACCAGTACGTCGTAACCAGCCCCCGAGCGGCTGGTTTCGTGGCAGAGTGGCGGGATGCCTGGCGCGCGGTACGGGATCGATTCGCCCTACGGGTTCGGCTTCATGGGCCTGGTCGTGCTGGGGTTCTGGGTGACCGGGCTGGTGATGGCCGTCACCGCCGATCCGGCCGACGCACTGCCCGCGCTGGTCTCCGGCACCCTGCTGGCGGGATGCCTGACTCTGACCCTGCACGCCACACTGCGCGGCAAGTTCCTGGTCTGGCGAGACGTGCTGGACGAACTGGACCTGCGCGGCGACGAACGGCTCCTCGACCTCGGCTGCGGACGCGGCGCCGTCCTGCTGGCCGCCGCCCGGCGCCTCCCGCAGGGCCGGGCGGTCGGCGTGGACCTGTGGCGCGGACGGGACCAGTCCGGCAACACCCCGGCGGCGACCCTCCGCAACGCCCGCGCCGAAGGCGTCGCCGACCGCGTCCACGTGCAAGGGGGCGACCTGCGCAGACTCCCCTACGCGGAGGCAAGCTTCGACCTGGTCGTGTCCAGCCTGACGGTGCACACCATCGTCGGCGCGAACGCCCGCGCCCAAGCGATCGCCGAGGCGTACCGGGTACTGCGGCCGGGCGGCCGCCTGCTGATCGCCGACCTGGCGCGGACCCCCCGCGAATACGCCGCGGTGCTGGCCCGGCTGAACGCCCAGGACATCCACGTGCGCGACCTCGGCTGGCGCGCATGGTGGGGCAGCCCGTGGGTCCCGACCCGCCTCCTCACCGCCCGCAAACCAGCCACCCCCTGAACACACCCACCGGCAGCCCCAGACCCATGGTCACCTGGCGTCCGCCCGCGCTTGTTCGCAGCCATCTGGCTTTGCCTCGGATCCCACTGAACTCGGCCGTACTTGCTGCGCACGGTTGGCACGCTGCCCGCCTGCCCCTCCAGCTCAGATGACCCGCCGGCTCACGCGCCCGGCCTCCCCGCACGAGAGGGGATCTCCGGAGCGCCACACGGAATCGACCGGCACCGTCGTTCCCTGCGCGAGCGGGGCCCGCCCCTAGTCACCGGCCGCCATGGTGCCCGGGGCCACAGGGCGCCGCTCCCTGGGGCGGATCGTTGCGCCCGGCTTGATCGCGGGCAGTGTCGGCGTGAAGCGGCGTTTCAGATGCTTTCCACTTGCACACCGAACTGATCCTCCATGTCCTGCACATACTCGTCGCCTGCCCGCTTGAGCACTCCGCGGCGCCACCAAGGTCGGTCGGCGGAACCGATGTCAACTCCTTGCTGAAGGAGAGATCTAAAGGTCTCATCAACCTTTTGGACGGTCGCATAGAATTCGGCGCGGGCGGAGTTTTCCAGGACACGGGCGTCCGCAGAGATGGATTCGATGAAGTCGCGGACTGCCAGATCATTGATGAACTCATCGAACCCGTACGGGTAACCGCTCACGCAAAGCTCGACGAATTGGGACCAGGCGTCAAGGAGAGTGGCCGGGCTGCGGTACCGGTCCCGCACGCGTTGCGGGAGGACGTCCTCGTACACTCGCAGGAAGTCGCTGGTCTCGGCGTTCATCAGACGATCTGGTCCCTGAAGTAATCGAATCCGGTGTCCGGGCGGAAGAAGGTACGGATAATACCGTCATTGGTTCGGACTCCGAAGAGTCCGGAAGCCGGATCGAATCTTACCACGGCGCCGTCTCGCGGACGGATCATATCAACGACGCCTGGCGGCACTTCACGTCCCATGAACTGTCGGGCCGCATTGCGGTAATCGCCGAAGTTCGTGAACTCTGGCGTGTCCGGCCCGCCTGGCTTGGGCGTCGCATTTCCATTATTTCCGAGCACGACTCCCTTTGAGTGCTTCGAATAGTGCTTGAATGCCGCCGCATTATTTTGGAAGTCGTACGGTGAGAGGCCGAGCGGATCGGCCCAACGTGTCGGGTTGTGAACGTAGGCGTGCGGGTTCGGCTGCGGGGCCAGACCGAGCGGGTCCGCACTCGTGTACCGTGCCGAATGCGGGTCGTAATAGCGTTCATAGTTGTAGTTGAGGCCGCTCTCCGGGTCGAAATACTGCCCCGGAAAGCGCAGCGGGCAGGGGGACGGCGGGCCGCCGGGCAGTCCGCCGCCCCACAGGCTCTGCGTCTGGTGCCAGGCGATGCTCCCGCCCGCATCGACCAGTTCGGTCGGCGTGCCCACCAGGTCCGCCACGATGGCGTGGAACTGCTGATCGACCCACTGCTGGGGGGCGTCTCGGACGGGAACCCTTTCCGTTTGGCTCAGCGGCCGGTAGCCGTCCGGCTCATACTCCCAAACAGCGGCCCGTGCCGTGAACGCCTGCTGCTGGGGCGACCACACCTGGTGAACCTGCTCGGCGAGGACGGTGCCGTCCCAGGTGAAGGAGTACTGCTCGAGGACTCGGTTCCCTTCGGCTGCGAGCCGCCGCTTGGCGATGCGGCGCCCGAGCGGGTCATAGTGATAGGTCCAGCGCTGCCCGTCGGGCGTGTCGACACCGGTGAGCTGATCGTCGTCGTCCCAGTGGAAATGCCATGTCAGCGGCTTGGACGACAGCCGCGCATGCTGCCTGAGGACGACCCGGCCTTGTGCGTCATGCTGGTAGCGGACTCGACCGGCGCGGCCGATGAGGGTGCCGTGGTATTCCCTGGGGCCCTGTGCATCCAGTGCGAACTCGTCGGTGCGAGTCCCCGGCGGGGTCTGCGTCGACAAGGTCGCGTCGGTGACGTTGCCGGCGTGATCGTAAGCGTAACGCTCGCTCCAGCCGTGGGCCTGGACGGCTGTGACGCGGCTCTCGGCGTCCAGGTGCAGTCGGCGCGGGCCCGAGAGGCGGTCACCGACGGACACCGGGTTGCCGTCGGACCGGTAGCCGTACGTTCGGTGCTGCAGGAGCCGTGCCCGGCCGCCCGCACCGCCGTCGCGGACGCCGGGCGGAGATCCCCAGACGGTCTGGGCCGTGAGCCGGCCGACGGGATCCCACTGCTGAGTGAGCACCGCGCCGGCTCCGATGCGACGCTGGACCTCCCGCCCGGCGGGGTCGTGGGCGAACGCGATGCGCTGACCGCCGGTGTCCAGGGTGAGCGGTCGCCCGGCGGCGTCATAGGACCACGTGCTCTCCGCCCCCAGAGGCGTCCGGCGCAGGGTGCGGCGTCCGGCGGCGTCGTAGCGGGACGTCACGGCCATCTCGTCGCGGATCTCCGCGACGACACGTCCGGCGGCGTCTCGTTCTAGCCTGATCTCGCCGTCGGCGTTCCTCGCCCGTTCCAGCCGTCCCTGGGCGTCGTAGGCGAAAGTGGTGATCCGGTCGCCGGATCTCCGTTCGCTGACGTTCCCCAGCCGATCACGGATGAACGAGACGGTGCTGCCGTTCCCGTTCGTGCGGGAGGTCAACTGCCCGGCGGGATCGTATCGGTACTCGATGGACCGTCCGTTGAAGTCGGTTTCGCGGACGAGGTTTCCGGCGGCGTCATATTCGTAGGACCAGGAAAGGTTCTGCGGATTGGTAACCGCGGTCAGGCGGAGTTCGGTGTCGTAGGTGAAGTCGAGGCGTGTGCCGTCCGGACGGATTTGTGCGATCGGCACGTCGAAGGGGCCGTAGAGAGTACGACTGCTCTGCCCCATCGCGTCGACATGTTCGATGAGGTTGCCTTCGGGGTCGTACCGCCATCGTTCGACGGAGCCGTCGGGGGCGGCCCGCCATTCGAGCTTCCCTTCGACGGACCAGCCGAAGCGTGTTGTCGCGCCCAGGGGATCAGTGATCTCCGCAATGCGCCCCAGAGGGTCATAGGACGATCGGTACGCCGCACCGAGCGGGTCGGTGACACGGGTCGCGGCGCCGTCTGCGTTGCTCTCCACTCGAGTGTGATTGCCGAGGGCGTCGGTATGGCCGGCGAGGTGGCCGAGTTCGTCGTGGCCATATGTTGTCGCCGCGCCTGCGGGGTCGACGAGGCGAACGAGATTTCCGCGCTCGTCATACTCCTGCCGCCAGGTGGCGATGCCGCTCTCGACGATCTCTACGGGGAGGTTGAGGTCGTTATAGGCCGCGGTGCTGCGGCTGCCGTCCGAGCGGGTGACGGAGGTGAGGTTTCCCTGTTCGTCGTAGGTGTAGCGCGTCGTGCGTCCGAGTGGGTCGGTGCGGGACAGGAGACGATCGTAACGATCCCATTCCGAGTACGTCGCTGCGCCGAGCGGGTCGATCTCCTCTACCACCTGGAGGAGGTCGTTGTAACGATAGATCGTCGTGTGGCCGAGGGAATCGGTGACCTTGGTGGTGCGTGCTTCCGGCTCGTAGACAAGGGTGGTGCTCAGGTAGCCGTCCTTGCCGATGCCCCGCACGGCACGGGCCGCGTCGTCGTACTCGTAGCGGTACCAGAAGCCGTTACGGTCGACCCATTCGGTCAGCCTGCCTTCATCGTCGTAGCTGTAGCGCAGCGGCAGCCCCGAGGAGTTGACGACTTCTGCGAGATCGCCCGCCGAGTCGTACCGGTAGCGCATCAATGTGATCGGCTCGCTCCGGTCGGAGATGAGGCGCAGCGCGGTGATGCGCCGTTCCGCTTCATCGGCGTCGACCGGCGATGTGTCCACGGCGATTCGATAGCCGCCCGAGTGGTGGACCTCTACGAGGACTTGGTTCTCGTAGATGAGATCGATGCGGTTGCCGTTGCGGTCCGTGATGGCGACCAGCGGAAGCCGCGCCCAGCCGTGCTCCTCACTCGGCTCGGGAAAATGCAGGGTCCTGCCGAGCTGCGGATCGGTGATGGTGTAACCGGCGCCAGGGACGAGGACCAGAGGCCACTGCGGACCCTCGACCGGACGAAATTGGACGTTGGGCAACAGCGCTTGCGGGTACTTGAGGACGGCGCCTTCATCGTTGAAGAAGCGAACGTGTTCCGCGTCCAAGACGAGACACTGGTCGAGCGCCGAAGCCCATGACCGTCCGAACCATTGCCCGGCACGGTAGCCGGATATGTGGGTACGTCCCAGTACCAAGGGAAGTTCGCCGGACATCGTGGCGTCGACCTGGCTCAGCAGCACCTCACCGCTGGCCACGTCGATGGGGTCCCTGGTCGTGGACTTGGTGTCGTTGGGTTTGGCGTTGCTTCGGTCGTTTCCGGGCCGGTTCTGGGGCGAGTTGCTTCCGGGGCGGTTGTTCGGAGTGGAACGAGGTCCCCCGGTCGGTGCGCCGGGCCCTCGTTGGGGTCCGCGGCCGCCGGGCGTGCGGAAGGAGTTGCCCGCCAGGCGTCCGAACGCCCCGCCGACCGGTGCACCGTCTCGCCGGGATCCTGCCCCGGGGCCTCTCCTACCCATGGGCGGCTCCGAACAACTGGCTGTTCACTTGGCAGTTCGGCATCGCGCTGAAGTGCTCCTCGGACAGCGGCCGGTACGCCCGGCAGCGTGCGAAAGGTTCGCCGCCCTCTCTTCAGCCGCCGGCCTCGGGTCGTTCGCCGATCTCGCATGATCAACAGGATGAGCGACAGGATAACAGTGCAGGCGTTACAAACCTCGCGATCACGGCGAGGGTGCGCTATGGAACGTTTCGAAGGGTGGGGTGACATTACGGTCCCGCCTGAATCGCAATTTCATTCACCACCGCCCCTACGGTCACGTCGGGGGCCCTCACCCGGGAGCGGGTGACGTTAACCGGCGGTGCCCGCACTCTCGGGTGAATGGTCAGGCTTGTGAAGTCAGTGAGGTGGACGGCCTGCCACGCCGAGGCCCAGGTCGGCCGCCACAGCACCGCGCAGCGTCTCATCGCGAATTCGCAGATGGTCGATTCCGCTCGTGTTTTCCTGAGCAGGGGGCGATGGTCTCGCCCCACGCCTTCGGGTTCTCGAAGGCCGGGCCGAGGGCGCGTCCGAGGAGCCGCCGCGAGGTCCGATGCCGAGCGCCCTGCGGTCCCGACCCATCAGCGCGTACACATACGTGCTGCAGACGGTGCCGCTCTTGTGGCTGTGGCCGACGCTCCGCAGGAACGTGACGGTCTCCCACTGGAACTCGAACACCTGGTCGCCGGGACCGGTGACCCGGAGGCCCCGCGCGAAGACGTCGAGCCGCGCGCCCCGGCCCCGGCGGGCGCCCCGAAGACAATTCACCGGCCATTCACAGGAGGCGCATGGACGCGCGAAGTCCGGGCCCGAGAGTCGGCGCTGCGGCATGGAACCGCCGCAACTCAGGGGCGGGCGGACGATCACCGCCGTCCGCGTCCACCACGCTGCGGCGCTCGTTCACGCAATGGTCGTCCGGCGCGTCATTCGCGTCGGCTAGCATGCGGGCCCCGCGCGGCATCGTTCGTCCGTACCGGACACGGTCGCCGCGCTCCGGACGGGAGGAGGGGCCACGCCGGTGGTCGGCTCGGTGAACGCCACGTATGTGATCGTGCGGCGCGACGGCGAGGACCTGACCCGCCTCGACCCCGACCCGCTCCGTATCGCGGAACCGCCGGCGAGCACCCGCCGCCTCGCCGGGATGCTCGCCGTCGCGCTGCTGCTCACCGCGGGTGTCGCGCTGTACGTCGCGTGGACGGTGTCCCGGGTGGTGCACTCGGAAGCGGCACCGGGGAGCGAGAACGAGCTGGGCGTCGCCCTCTCCCTCGCCGGGGTCTTCCCCGCCGTGGCCGCCACGGCGGGAGCCTGTTTCTGGTACCTGCGAGAGGCCGCCGGCCGCGCGCGGCGGGCCGGGCTCGTCGCGGCGTACGGCGCCCTCTGCGCCGCCGAGCCGAGCCCGCGGCTCGGAACCGTGCGGCACAGCACGTACGAGTCGAACGAGACGTCGCGCGCCTACCGCTGCGCGGTGACGGTACGGCTGGAGGACGGAGCGGTGCTCCGGGCGCACGAGAACCGGCGCCTCCCCGCACGCACCTCCGACCGGGTGCCGACCGCCTACACCGCATTGCAGGTGCCGCGGTTCGGGGACACCGTCACCGTGTTCACCGCCCCCGAGGCCGGTGGCCTCACCGTCGTGCAGGCCAACCACTCGTGGAGTGCGCTGCGGCAGGCCGCCGATCGGCACTGACGCACGAGCGGCCTGGTCCCGTCCGGTTTCAATCCTGGATCCAGGTGTCCCGGAAGTCCGGGCCGACGAGCCGCGGCCGACCGTCCATCGGGATCAGGGGCTCATCGATTGCCAGGCTCACGACGCCGCCATCGCGAGTTGCGCAGGTGACCCGGTACCACCCCACCCAACGCGGCTCGCCGCAATTCTCGCCGTCCTCGGCGGTGCCTGCGTACTCGTCGAGGTCGGCTCGCGATATTTCCATCCGCACACCTAGCCGGGAGGAAGGCCGCCGGGACGAACAAGACGGCGACCGTCATAATCGCGAGTGCGCACGCGCGCACCTCGAACGCCTTCGCGTCGCAGGCGCCGAAACACGGCGGAAGAGATCGCCAGGCGCAGCCGCTTGTTCAGCACATAGACGACGCGGGTCTCACGTCCGCGGGAGGACACCGAGGCGGTGGAGCAGGTCGCGTACGAGCGGCAGCCGCTTCTCCGCGTCGGCGTCCCGGACGATGTCGATGGTGAGCGCGAAACCGTACACATGGCCGTCCCGCTCGACCCAGCCCGCCCACCAGCCGACCTGCGGCCGCGGCGCATCGGCCCAGCCGCTCTTGCCGAACAGCGCGTAGCCGCTCTTCTCCTCGACCTTCACCATGTCACGTACAGTGCGCTGGTGCTCGGCGGACGCGGGCAGCCGCCGGCTCGCCAGACGTCCCATGAACTCCGCCTGCTCGATCGCCGAGATCTCCAGCGGCCCGTCCCGCCAGAAGACGCGGTCCACCGTGCCGACCTCGCGGTCCCCGTACCCGAGGCGCTCCAGCCATTGCTTCTCCCGGACCGCACCGATGCGCCGGGTGATCGTCTGATAAACCGCCACGTTGGAGATCGCGATGGCGTCCCGCATGCTCTGGTTCTGCTCCCACTTGGGCAGCCGCTGGGGTTCGCCGCCGTACGGGACGACCTCGTTCTCGTCCTTGACGGCGCCGGTCTCCAGCGCGATCAGGCTGTGCGGGATCTTGAACGTGGACGCCGGCATCCGCCGCTGCGCCGCCCGCTGCCGGTCCACCACCGTGGTCCGCCCCTGGGACACGTCCACGAGCGCGAAACCGCCCGCCAGCCCCACACGGCGGAACGCGTCACGCAGGTCATCCCGGACGATCGGCGCCCGCTGCGACGACTCCCCGGCCTCCGCCGCGTCGCTTCGCGGCGGCTCGGAATGGCACGCCGCCCCGCCCAGCAGCACCACGATTGCAGCGCCGAGCACCCTGTACATCTCCGTTCCGCCTTCCCTCGTCCATGGCCGCCACCGGTCAAGCCGGAGATCACTTGAACACACGAGCGTGTTTCCTCGGTGTTTCCACCACTCTCCTGCCCGGCGCGCCTCCACCGCCCGGACGTACCATCACACATCCCGGCCCAAAACATCGCGAACGATGAATACCCCATCCCCGATTTGGGTCGTCGATCTGAAAAGGCGTTCCAGTTTGGATTGAATCCAATCTTCGCGGCCACCGGCGCTGCGGGATGAACGACGACCGCTTCGTACGGCAATGGGTTTCCACGCTGATGACCGCGATCGGAGCATCGCCATGACGCCCTTGGACCTGAACGGCCCGGACTTCATCGCCAACCCCTACCCCGCCTATGCCTGGCTCCGCGACGTGGCACCGGTCCACCATCTGCCCGCTCCCGATCTGTGGCTGGTCAGCCGGCACGACGACGTCGTGGCCGTACTGCGCGACGCCGAACGCTTCTCCTCCGACCTCGGTAACTCGGCGAGCTATGAGGACAACCCGTTCAACCCGGCGATGAAGGCGCCGGGTCCGCTGGCGCGGCTGCTGAAGTCGCTTCCGCCGGCTCGGACGGTGCTGACCAGCGACCCGCCGCAGCACACGCAGCTGCGGCGCAAGGTGGCCAAGGCATTCACCCCGCGCCGGATCGCCGCTTCGGAACCGCGTGTCAGGCAGATCACCGAACGGCTCGTGGACGACCTCGACGGCGACCTCGTGCGCGATCTGGCCTCGCCGCTGCCGACCATCGTCGTCGCCGAGATGATGGCCATCCCCGCCGACCGGCACGACGACTCCAAGCGCTGGCCTCGGGCGCGCTGCCCGGCCGCACTCACGGCCTGACCGCCGCCCGGGCGTGGGGCATCCTGCGCGAACTCGACCGAGCAGGGATCCTCACCTTGGCCGGGCCCCGGGTCGGCTCGCGCCGGCGCCTGCGGTCAGAGGAGCTTGTCCTGGGTGAAGGGGACGTCGCGGAGGCGGCGGCCGGTGGCGTGGTAGATCGCGTTGCTGATGGCCGCGGGTACGCCCGTCCCCGGTGTCTCGCCGAAGCCCCGGGCGCCCAGTGCCTCGCTGTCGCCGATGGGGCGATCCACGAACATGACCTCCAGCTTGGGCGTGTCGGCGTTCACTGGCACCAGATAGCCGGACAGGCTGGGGTTGGCCACGCGCGCGGTGTTCGGGTCCACCATCGTGTGCTCGAACAGCGCGAAGCCGATGCCCCAGGTGACGCCGCCCATGACCTGGCCGTAGGCGGTCCTGCGGTTGAGGACGCGGCCGAGGTCGTAGGCGGCCGCGACCCGGCTCACGCGGATGCTGCCGAGTCGTGGCCGGACCCGGACCTCCAGGAACACCGCGCCGAACGTGTGCCCGCCGGTGTTGGGCTTGCTGCCGAGCACCTGGATCTCGCTGCCATGGCGAGCCATGACGGCGCGGTAGCCGTCCCTCCGGCGGCGGTCGCCGCGCGCGAACAGGTGGCCGTTTTCGACCACGACGTTCTCGGCGGGCACGCCATGCAGGGGGGAGCAGGGGTCGGCGACGGCGAGCGCGATCACGTCCTTCCGTGCCTGCTCCGCGCCATCGGAGACCGGCCCGACCACGCTGGCCATCGTGGCCGACGCCGCCGACAGGGACGCGTTGGGGAAGGTGGTGTCGCCGAGCAGCGTCGTGACGTGGCCGAGCGGCATGCCGAGCCCGTCGGCGGCGACCTGGGTGAGCACGGTGTAGGTGCCGGTGCCGATGTCCTGGGTGGCGGCCCGGACGGTCGCCCGCCCGTTCACGCCGATCACGATCTGGGCCTGGGACGGGTTCGCCGCGTAGGTGTGGGTCTCGGTGGCCATGCCCCAGCCGACGTACTCGTCGCCGTCCCTGGTCGTCCCCGGCTTGGGGTTACGGCGTGGCCAGCCGAACGCCTCGGCCGCCGCCCGGTAGCACTCCAGCAGGTGCTTCTCGTAGGGCTCGCCGGTGCTGGGGTCGATGACGGTGCGGTGGTTGCGTATCCGCAGTTCCACCGGGTCGATGCCGAGCTCGTAGCTCAGCTCGTCCAGCGCGGTCTCCAGGCCGAAGTGCGCGGTGGTCTCCGGTGAGCGCATGTAGCTGGAGGTGGGCAGGTCCAGCCGCACGCCCATCTGCCGCACGTGGATGTTCGGGCAGGTGTAGAGGTTGAGCGTGGAGTCGCTGGTGTTGAAGACGCGCTCGTCGGTGCGGGTCACCTGTGCCGTCGAGGTGTCGACGATGGCGGTCAGTTCGCCGCGCCGCGTGGCGCCGAGCTGGATGCGGTGGCGGTACTCGGCGCGATGACCAGTGGACGTGAACATCTGCGCGCGCGACAGCACGAGCTTCACCGGGCGGCGGAGCTCCCGCGCCACCGCGGCGGTGAGCAGCGTGTGTGGATAGGTGGGTCCCTTGGCGCCGAAGCCGCCGCCCAGGTAGGGCGAGATGATCCGGATATCGGGAGCGTTGCCATCGGCATCCCTGAAGGCGTTCGTCACCGCCATCCGGGTGAGCATCACGCCCTGCGCGCTTTCGTACAGCGTCAGGCCGCCGTCGTCCCAGACGGCGGTGGTGGTGTGCGGTTCGATCGGGTTGTGGTGTTGCATCGGGCTGGTGTAGGTCTGCTGGATCCGCACCTCGGCCTGTGCGAACGCCGCTTCGGCGTCACCGTGCTCGACCTCGTTGTGTCGCTCGCGGAAAGCGTCCGGCAGGAACGCTTCGTCGAGCGCGTCCATCAGTCGTGCGGTGGGCTTCTCCGTCCGGTAGCGGATCTTTACCAGGGCGGCGCCCTCCTGTGCCTGCTCCAGGGTCTCGGCCACGACATAGGCGACCGGCTGTCCGCTGTGGTGGATCCGCGCGTCCTGGATCGGAATGAACGTCCTGTTGTAGGGGAAGCCCGGCACCGTCCTGAACCGTGGCATGGTGGTGTGCGTGAAGACCTGGACGACACCGGGATGTGCCAGTGCCGCCCTGGTGTCGATCTGCGTGACCTCGCCCCGGGCGATGGTGCTCATCACCAGGAATCCGTGCAGCGGGTTGGGCACCTCGTTGTCCGCGGCGTAGCGGGCGGTGCCGGTGACCTTCGCGCGGCCATCGACCCGCTCAACGCCCTGTCCGACCAGCTCGGTCATCGGGCCCCTCCCAGCTCGCCGAGGACGCTCTCCAGCGCCCGCTGGACGAGCTCGACCTTGAACCCGTTCCCTTCGCGCGGGCGCGCGTCTCGCACCAGGACGCGTCCCGCCTCGGTGATCGCCGCCGCGGTGAGAGGACGGCCGCGCAGCGCCGCCTCGACGCGGACGTCCCGCCACGGACGGGTTCCCACGCCGCCGAACGCCAGCCGTACGTCCTCCACCACGCGGCCCCTGGTGCGCAGTGAGGCCGCCACCGACACCACCGCGAACTCGAAGGTGGCGCGGTCGCGCAGCTTCAGGTAGCGCGAACGCGCGGCCAGGGGCGTGCGCGGCACGTCCACCCGGGTGATCAGTTCGCCCGGGCGCATCGCGGTCTCCCGGGTGGGCGCCGATCCGGGAAGGAGGAAGAAGTCGCCGATCGGGACGTCGCGTTCGCCGCCGGGGCCGAGCAGGTGCACGGACGCGTCCAGCGCGGTCAGTGCCACCGCCAGGTCCGAAGCGTGTGCGGCGATGCAGTGGTCGCTGCCGCCGAGGATCGCGTGTGCCCGGTTGTGCCCGGTGAGCGCCGGGCAACCACTGCCCGGAACCCGCTTGTTGCACGCCGAGCCGGCGTCCCGGAAGTACCCGCACCGGGTGCGCTGCAGCAGGTTCCCGCCGATCGCGGCCATGTTGCGGACTTGCGGGGACGCCGAGGCCAGCAGTGCCTCCGACAGGACGGGGAACTTTCGGCGCACCACGGGGTGTTCGGCGACCTGCCGCATCCTGGCCAGCGCACCGACGCGCAGCCTCCTAGGGTCGAGATCGACGCCGTCGAGGTCGAGAGCGTTCACGTCGATGAGGTGGTCGTGGGCCTCCGCACCGTCCCGCATCAGGTTCAGCAGGTCGGTGCCGCCCGCCACGAACGTCGAACCGGGCGTGGCGGCGGCGATCCGTACCGCCTCGGCCGGGCTGCCCGCGGCCGTGTATCCGAAGGCCCTCACCGCCGTACCTCCCTGGCGGCCGCACCGACGGCGGCGACGATGTTCTGGTACGCGGCGCAGCGGCACAGGTTGCCGCTCATCCACTCGCCGATCTCCGCCTCCGAACCCGTATGGCCCTCGTCGATACAGGCCACGGCGGACATGATCTGACCGGGCGTGCAGGCGCCGCACTGGAACGCGTCGTGCTCGATGAACGCCTCCTGCACCGGGTGCAGGTCGTCGTCACGCGCGAGCCCCTCGATCGTGGTGACCTCGGCGCCTCGCCGCATCACCGCAAGGGTGAGGCAGGACTTGACCCGCTCCCCGTCGACCAGCACCGTGCACGCCCCGCACTCACCCCGGTCACAGCCCTTCTTGGTGCCGGTCAAGCCGAGGCGTTCACGCAACGCGTCGAGCAGCGTCACCCTTGGTTCCAGGGCGACCTTGCGCATCTGCCCGTTGACCTTCAACGAGACTTCCACCGACGACCCGGCGGCGATGGCCTGTGCGGGTGCGGTGGCCGCCCCGGCCGTTGCCGTTTCGGCCGCGGCGGCCGGGGCGGCGGCCGCCCCCGTCCCGACCGCAGCCGTTCCCGCCGCGGTCGCCGCCATGGCCTTGAGCATCGTCCGGCGAGTGGACTCGGGGAGGAACTCCGGCTTCCGTTCGGGTGTGACATCGGGTTCGGAGGCGAACCGGTCGCCGTGGCTGTTCATCGCGCTCCTTCTCAACTCTGTGCGGGGAGTTGGATCCGGATGATGCGGTCGTCGCCGGGGCCCGCGTCGGTGCCACCCCAGGTGGCGCGGTCGGTGTTGGACGACACGATCCACAGGGACCCGTCCGGTGCCACCTCGACCGTGCGGATACGTCCATACGTCTCGACCAGGTGCGGGATCGGCCGTCCGGTCGCGCGCCGACCCTGGACGGGCAGTTGCCAGAGGCGCTGCCCGCCGAGCGCGCCGATCCACAGCGAGCCGCGCGCGTAGGCGACCCCGGATGGGGACGCCTCGTCGGGATGGATGGTGGCGATCGGCCGTTCCCCGGTGTCGCCCTCGACCCCCTCGGTCTCGGGCCAGCCGTAGTCCCGCCCGGGACGGAGGACGTTCACCTCGTCCCAGGTGCGGTGGCCGAGTTCGGAGGCGTACATGGTGCCGTCCGGTGCGAAGGCGATGCCCTGGACGTTGCGATGTCCGCTGGAGTAGATGGCGGTGCCGGACGGGTTGTCGCGAGGGATCGACCCGTCCGGGCGAATCCGGAGGATCTTGCCGCTCAGCGAGCTGTCGTCGGCGGCGTTCGCGGGCTCGAACGCGTCGCCCGTCCCGATCCACAGGTTGCCGTCGGGCCCGATGCGGAGCCGGCCGCCGTGGTGCCGGTCGGCGGTCCGGATGCCGTCCAGCAGGACGCGGGTCTGGCTGAGGGAGCGGTAGTCCTCGGCGATCCGGAGCGCGACCACGCGGTTGGTGGGTGAACTGGACACGTAGGCGAACACGGTGCGGTCCGACGCGAACCGCGGCGAGGTGGCCAGCCCGAGCAGCCCGCCCTCCGAGCTGGTCTGGACGTCTGGGACCGTGCCCACGGTCTGCGCCTCGCCACCGCCCGCCGGTACGCGGACGATCCGTCCGGCCAGCCGCAGGGAGACCAGCGCCGAGCGATCAGGAAGGAACGCAAGCCCCCAGGGCGCCTCCAGCCCCTTCACCAGTTCGGTGCGGTCGCGCAGCGTAGACGAGCCACCCGTGCTGGACGCCGTCGGGCGGGCGGCGGCATCTCTTGCGTCCGTGCCGGAGCCGCACGCGGCCACGCCGAGTGCCAAGGCCCCGGCCAGGAACGCCGCGATGACCATCCGCGTCGGTATCGATCTGTTCATGACCGCTCCTAGTTGTCAGCGCTAACGCTAAACAACGATCACCGCTAACGCAAGCGGTGACAACGAAATCCTGTTATCATCGCCACGTGAGCGAACGAGGAGAAGTCCGTCGGCGGATCATCGACGCGGCGACCCGGCTGCTCTACGAGCAGGGCCGTGAAGCCGTGACCACCCGCGCCGTCAGCGCGGCCGCGGGGGTGCAGTCCCCCACGCTGTATCGCCTGTTCGCCGACATGAACGGGCTGCTCGAAGCCGTCGCCGCGGACGGCTTCGCGCGCTACCTCGCGGGCAAACAGGCTCAGGAGCTGTCCGACGATCCGGTCGACGACCTGCGCGGCGGGTGGGATCTGCACGTCCGGTTCGGCCTGGACAATCCGGCGCACTACCTGCTGATGTACGCCCAGCCCAACCCAGGGCACAGGCACCCCGCCGCCGAACAGGGCGTGACGCGGCTCCACATGCTCGTCGAACGCATCGCGGAGGCCGGCCGCCTCGTCGTCGGTGTCGACACGGCGGTCAGCATGATGCACTCCGCCTGCGTCGGCGTCACGATGAACCTCATCGCGACGCCATCCGAGGAACGCGATCCCGCCCTCGCGGACCGGCTGCGCGAAGCGGTCCTCGCGGCGATCACCACGACCGCCGCGAGCAGCCCACCCGACCTCGCCTGGCGCGCCGTGGCCCTGAAAGCGGTCATGGACGACACCGACGTCTACTCTCCCGGTGAGCGCGCGCTCCTGACCGAGCTGCTCGACCGCGCCGCGAACGTATCCGGCCCCGCCGACGCGCAACGGGCCCCGGCGTAGAAAGCCGGGGCCCGTTGCTCGCGCTCGGGATGAGGCGCCCCAACGTCCGAGCCGGGGACTGTACGGTTTCCGGCTGTGTCGCACTTTCCGGCGACAACTATGCGACCCACAAGACCGAGACGATCCGTAGGTGGCTGCCGGCGCACCCTCGCTTCCACCTGCACTTCACCCGACCGGCTCCTCCTGGCTCAACCTGGTCGAGCGGTGGTTCGCTGAGCTGACCAACAAACGGATACGGCGCGGTGTCCACCACAGCGTCCAAGCCCTGGAGAAGGACATCCGGGCCTGGATCACCGCATGGAACGAGGAACCAGGCCCTTCGGCTGGACGAAGACAGCCGACGAAATCCTCGACGCTGTCAGTTCGTACTGCCAGGCGAGTTAATGACTCAGAACGCTAGTGCCCTGATGTCCCACTTGAGCCTGACACAGAGGGGGCCGCGGTGCGCGCGGCCGGGGCATCCGTGTCAGGCCTCGGCGCGCTGCTGCTTGAGGCGGAGTTCCTCCTTGCGGACTTCCGCTTGGACGGCTTGCTCGCGTTCCAGCCAGTCGGGCCTTTCGGCCTTCAGGTTCTCGATCTCGGCTGTGGTGAGAGGGCCCGTGATGCCGGCGCGGGCCAGACCTGAGACGGAGACGCGGAGCTTGGCGGCGACGACCTGGCGGGGGTGGGGGCCCTCACGGCGCAGGTTCGCCAGCCATGAGGGCGGGTCGGCTTGGAGCGCGTTCAATTCGTCCCGGGAGACAGGACCTTCCTGGAACTCGGCAGGTGCTGCCGACAGCAGGATCCCCAGCTTCTTGGCCGCGGTCGCGGACTTCATGGTCTGCGGGGTCTTTGCTTTGGACGTGCCCATGACCTCAAGGGTAGCCAGCGGGAGGTAACTGTCCGGACGTGACTAGGGTGGTGGAATGACCGATGGTGAGTTCCGGCTGGCCTACGTGCCGGGCGTGACGCCCGGGAAGTGGGCCGGCGTGTGGGCCGAGCGGGTCCGGGAGGTGCCGCTTCGCCTGCTGCAGATGCCGGCGACCGAGGTCGTCCCCCAGTTGCGGAACGGTGACGTGGACGCGGCGTTCGTACGCCTGCCCGTCGACCGCGAGGCCCTCCATGTGATCCCGCTGTACTTGGAGACGACCGTGGTCGTGGTGCCGAAGGATCACGCGGTGGCCGCAGTGGAGGAGGTGGAGCTCGCCGATCTCGCCGACGAGGACGTGTTCGAGCCACTCGACGAGGTCCTGACCTGGGACGATCGCCCCGGGCAACCTGCCTTCACCCGTCCTGAGAGCACCGCCGGCGCGATCGAGTTGGTGGCTGCGGGAGCCGGCGTCCTGCTGCTCCCGCAATCTCTGGCCCGCCTCCACCACCGAAAAGACCTCACCTACCGAACCGTGTCCGACGCTCCTCAGTCCCAGATCGGCCTGGCCTGGCTCGAGGCCGTGACGACCGACCTCATGGAGGAACTGATCGGCATCGTCCGCGGCCGCACCCCCAACAGCTCCCGCGGCCGCAATCCCCAGCAACAGCCCGCCCGTAAAAAGCCACCGCAACAGCGCCCCGCCCCCAAGCACCGCCGCCAGAAGCGCCACCGAAGGTGACGAAAGTCGCGCTGACCGACAACACCCCGCCATCCCTCTTCGAATGCCCAGGCGAGTGAGCTCGTCCGGTTCGGTTATCGGGGTAGGCGCCGGCGTCAGTGGGCAAGCGTTCGCAATGCCCTGGTGAGGTCGATGCTCGTTGTAGAAGGTCTTGGCGCGGAAGGCCTGGAGCAGGCGCCTCTGGCTCCAGATCAGGGTTCGGTCGAGGGGTCCGCGGCGTCAGGTCTGCACCCTCCATTCCATCACCGCGTTCATCCTCGGCATCGCACCCCGATCAGCACCGTCTGGATGCCGACATCGGTCAGGACGGCGTCGAACAGGTCGGGGAGTCGCCGGCAAGTGTGATGCTCGACGACCGCCAACACGTACCTGCGGGCGCCGGTGAGGGTCTCCGGGAAGTCACCGCCTCGGTGCGGGGCACAGGAAGCCGACCAAGATGGTGGGGGCACGCTCGGGTACCTGACCAGCAATATGTCGCCTCATCAACCCAAAAGGAGACCCGCCAGGGCCCGTGAGACCCTGCCCGCCCGGCAGTCGGGCACGACCGATGACCCGCCACCGAAAACGAAGAGTCGGTTGTGGCCCCGCGACTCTCACGATGACGCGGTCGCAGAGCCCGACACGTTATTTGCTCGGCTGGGGAACCTTGCAGTTGGCGGTGGGGTTGAGACCGATGTAGTTGAGCGGGCCGGAGGCCAAGGTGATTCCGATCGTGGCGATCTTGGCGCAGCTGCCGTCAAAGTTGGTGTAGTAGTTGCGCTGTCCGGCGGCTAGCGCTCCAATGATCAGCCAGGCGACGAGCATCCACCGTCTGGACCTCATCGCTACCTCCGGTGACCGCATCGCCGACCCTGGGGTACGACAGTAACGACAAGATCGTCCATAGTTAAGCAAGCCGGGCCGGGTGTGTCATGTCACCAACGTCCCGCGCGGCCGCCGTGTTCTCGACGACGCGCCCCGGCTGCCCGGTTCTACCTGCACGAAGGCACCGCCGACGAGATCGACTCCTACGACCTCGGCGAACCGCTGCACCCGGGCCGGTGCTCCCGCAGCAACGTCGTCCAGCGCCCAGCCCCTTCCGCTGGCCGACCACGCCGCCGGAGCGGTCATCGTCGCCACCCGGCGATGAACTGGCTCGCCGCACCAGCATCGCGGGCCAATCCCCCAGGGCAACTACCGCTGCCCCTCCTGCCACACCGACCGGCCTCCGGCGGCACGCCGAGCGCCGCTGACCAGCCGAACACCGGGCAGCGGCGCTCACGGGCCCGGCCGATGCCACCGTCCCCCGGTGTCAACGCCGACGGGCACCGCGAGATCCTCGGGATCGAGGTGACTTCGGCCGGTTTGGGGCATGGCGTTGGGGGCGGCTGCGGCGGTGGCCTCCTGTACCTACTGTTATGTACAGTCGGGGTGTGACCAACCGTGATCGTCTACTCGAAAGCACAAGGGCCTTGCTCTGGGAGCGCGGTTATATCGGGACTAGCCCGGCCGCGATCCAGGCCTTGGCGAAGGTCGGGCAGGGCAGCATGTACCACCACTTCGACGGGAAACGAGGGCTGGCCGGCGAGGCGCTCGCTACGACGGCACAGGACATGCGGTTGCGGGCCGAAGCCACGCTGGAGCGCCCCGGACCAGCCCTGGATCGCATCGTGACCTATCTGCGTGTTGAACGGGAAGCGCTCCGAGGATGCCCTGTGGGGCGTATGGCCCTCGACCCGGACGTGGTGGCCGACGACGCGCTACGGCGCCCTGTCGAGGAGTACTTCTCCTGGTTGACCGAGCGCCTGCGGCAGTTGCTGGAGGAGGCTCATGGGGCGGGGCAGATCGCCCCGCATCTGGTTCCAGAGGATGTCTCGTCCGCTGTGGTCGCGACGATCCAAGGCGGTTATGTGCTCGCACGCGCTCTGCAGGACCCGCGCGCCATGTCTACCGCGATCGAGGGGATCATCGCGCTTCTGACCGGCTGGGAAGGTTGAACTGCCATGCCCCTGGTCCGTATCGATGTTCTGAAGCTGGAGCCGGCCCAACTCGAAGCCGTCGGAGACGCCGTTCAGCAGGCGCTCACCGAGTCGCTCGGATTCCCGCCCGAGGATCGGTTTCAGACTTTGACCAATCATGACGGCGCGACCGGAACACTTCGGCACGGGACCTACCTTGAAGTCCCCCGTGACGACGGCATTGTCTACATCGACATCACAATGCGGGGAGGTCGGACCGACGAACAGAAGCGTCAGATGTACGCGCAAGTTTGTCGGCGACTCACCGAGCAGACGCACATCGCACCCCACAACATCTTCATCGTGGTCCACGAGAACCGCGAGGCCGATTGGTCTTTCGGCTATGGCCAAGCGCAGTACTTGTAGGCGTCCCACGACACCGTCGCCGTATTGAGCGTTGCAAGACCAGACCGATCGCCTATGTCGCCGCAGATAAGGAGATCGCCCAGCCGCCGCGTCCAAGTGGGTCAACCGCTCCCGCCGCGACGAACTGGGCTTCCTTGACCGAGCCTGGACGCGGCACCGTCCGCCCACCGTTAAACGGAGGTTGTGGGTTCGAGTCTCGCGCGACCCACCGCCCCTCACCAGGGCGAATGCGAGAATGACCAGAGCGGCAGCGGATCGAGGCGCACGGTCATCGGTCGGCCGAGTCGAGGAGCCCGGTCACGAGCTGACGCGCGTAGGCGGCGTCGAGCCCGTCGGGGCGGAAGAGGATGCGGTACATCACCGGGGCGACGACGCGGTCGAGGACCGTCTCGACCGCGGGTGCACGTTCTCCTCGGTCGGCGGCGCGGGCGAGCACGACGTCGATCTGCTCGGCCGCGTAGGCCGAGCATCGGCCGGCGTTACCGCCGTCCGGGTCGCCGAGCAGGGCGTCACGGATGTAGGCGCGTCCCGCGGGGGAGGCCATCTCCTCGAAGAACTGCTCGACCCAGGCCTCCAGGTCGGACCGCAGATCCCCCCTGTCCTCCGGCGCCGTCTCAGGCCGCAGACGCTCGACCGCCACGTCCGACAGCAGCTCCTGCAGGTCGCCCCAGCGGCGGTAGATGGTGGACGGGGTGACTCCGGCCCGGGCGGCCACCAAGGGGACGGTCAGCGCTTCCCGGCCCATCTCCGACTCGAGCTCGCGTACGGCGGCATGCACCGACGCCTGGACCCTGGCGCTGCGCCCACCGGGGCGGACCAATGGTTTTCGAGTCATGGAACCAGCTTAAAGCTAATCGATTGCTTCAAGGGCTCAGGACCGGCCCCGGCCGTCCCGGGTACCGGCCGGGCCCGCCCCGTTCCCCGATCGTCACGCCGTCGCGAGCTCGCGCGCGGGCCGCGTCCGCTCGTAGGCGTGGCCCACCCGCAGCAGTACGGCCTCGCCGAGGGGGCGGCCGAGCAGTTGCATGCCGATCGGCAGGCCCGCCGTGTCGTGACCGACCGGTACCGAGAGCGAGGGCACCCCGGTGATGTTGGCCGGTGCCGAGAGGCGTACGTAGGCGTCGGAGACGCCCTCGACGGTGCCGTCGGGCCAGGTGAGGGTGGACTGGTCGGCCTTCACGGCGGTCGCCGGGACCGTCGGGGCGGCGATCACGTCGACGTCCTCCAGTACGCGGGCCCAGGCCCGCCGCATGAGGGTGCGGGAACGCTGGGCGCGCAGGTAGTCGCCCGCCGGCATCAGTTCGCCGGCTTCCAGCAGGATGCGGACGTCCGCCTGGTACAGCTCGGGGACCGCGCGCAGGGTGCGCTCATGGTAGGCGGTGGCCTCCGGGACCATCAGGCCCCACTGGGTGGCGTGGATGTAGCGGGCCATGGGGATCTCGACCTCGACGAGGCGCGCGCCGAGACTTTCGAGGTGGTCGATGGCGTGCCGGACGGCGCTCTCGATCTCAGGGGCGACGTGGTCGAAGTAGTAGTTGCTCGGCACTGCGACGCGCAGGCCGGTCAAATCCGTGCCCGCGCCCGGTCGGCGGTCCGCGGAGGGCGCGGCGAAGGAGGCGGGATCGCGGGAGTCGTGGGCCGCCAGAGCGTCGAGGACCAGTGCGGCGTCCTCGACGGTGCGGGTGATCGGCCCGACGTGGTCCAGCGACCACGACAGCGAGGTGACGCCGTGACGGGAGACGAGGCCGTAGGTCGGCTTCAGTCCGACGACCCCGTTGAGCGCGGAGGGCACGCGGATCGATCCGCCGGTGTCGGTGCCCAGGGCGAAGGTGGCGGCTCCCGCGGCGACGGCGACGGCGGACCCGCCGCTGGAGCCGCCGGCGACCCGGTCCCGGCCCCACGCGTTGTTGGTCTGCGGGGTGGTCAGACCGTAGGCGAACTCGTGGGTGTGGGTCTTGCCAAGCAAGATCGCTCCGGCCGCGGTCAGGCGGGCGGCGACCGTGCTGTCGCGCTCGGCGCGGTGTTCGGCACGAACCCGGGAGCCGGCCGCGGTGGCCATGCCGGCGACGTCGACCAGATCCTTCAGGCCCATGGGGACGCCGTGCAGTGGGCCGCGCCACCGGCCGGCCACGACATCCCGCTCGGCCTCGCGCGCGGCCCCGCGGGCCCGTTCCGCGGTGATCACGACGTAGGCTCCCAGGCGTGGCTCCACTGCCTCGATGCGGTCGAGTACGGAGTCCACCAGCTCGACGGGGGACAGCTTCCGGGCGCGAATCGCGTCGGCCGCCGCGGTCAGGGACAGCTCATACGGCTGCATCGCGCTTCTCCTCTCCCGCGCGATAGGCGGCGGCGGGCGGGGTGTCACCGAAGTCCAGGTCCCGGAGGACCGCGACTACGGAGTGGATGTGGTTCGCTGTCGCGGCCACCGGGGCATGGCGGTCGGCCGGTAGCGCGAGACCGGCTCGGTCGGCCCAACGGGCCGCCTCCGGCGGCGTGAGGTCATCGGCGGACATGGGTGTTCTCTCCTGACCTGGCGGGGCGACGGAGCAGCCCCGCACCAAAAGCTAACGGTTTGCTTTAAGTGACCCTACGACCTACGCTGACTTAAAGCAAAATCATTGCTTTTAGCGGGAGAGGAGTCACATGCCCGGCGTCTCATCAGGCGCGCCCGCACCATGCCCCCACGCCTCTCTCGGCACGGCGAGCCGCACGGTGCCCTTCGTCCTCGACGCGTCGATCCTGGCGACCCTTCTGGCGGCGTCCAGCGCGCCGACGCCCCTGTACCCCGTGTATCAGGACCGGTGGGGCCTGACCGCCCTGACCGTCACAGTCGTCTTCGGCGTCTACTCCCTGACACTGCTGGTGGCCCTGCTCACCACGGGAACACTCTCCGACCACCTGGGACGGCGTCCCGTCCTGGCGGGCGCCCTGCTCTTGGAGACGACCTCCATGCTGCTCCTGGCCTCGGCGGACGGCGCCGGAGAGCTGATCACCGCCCGCGTCGTGCAGGGAGCGGCCACGGGCGCGGCCACCAGCGCCGCGGGCGCCGCACTCTTGGACCTGGCGGATTGCCGCCGTCCGGACCGGTCCGCCCTGACCAACAGCATCGCCCCGGTCGCCGGCACGGCCGCCGGCGTACTCGTCGCCACCCTCCTGGTCCGTTTCGCGCCTGCCCCGACGTCCACCGTGTACGTCCTGCTGGCGGCGCTCTTCGCCGCCCAAGCGATAGCGGCGGCGTGCACCAGGGAGACGGCGCGTCCCCACGCCGGAGCACTGCGCTCCCTGCGCCCGCGGCTCTCCGCGCCGCCATCGGCGCGCCGTGCACTGCTGACCACCGGCACCGGAATCGTCGCCATCTGGGCACTCGGCGGCTTCTACTCCTCCCTCGGCCCGGCGCTCGTGCACCTCGTGGTCCCCGGCCTTCCGCACGCCTTCGGCGGCACGGTCTTCTTCACCGTCAGCGCCGCCGCCGCGCTCACCGTGTGGGCACTGCGACGGGCGGCGCCGACCACCGCCGTCACCGGCGGAAGCCTGATCGTCGTCGCGTCCGCGGCCATGACCCTGCTCGGCCTGCACGGCGTCGGCCTGCCCGCCGTCTACGGAGGCGCGGCCCTGGCCGGCGTCGCCTTCGGGGCCGTCTCGCAGGGCGCGCTGCGCATGCTGCTCGCCCCGCTCCACCAACGGGACCGCGCCGCGACCCTGGCCTCCTATTACGTCCTCAGCTACCTGTCCATGAGCCTGCCCGCCATCGCCGCAGGCGCCGCAACCCAGCACTTCGGACTGCCGGCCACCTCCCACGCTTACACCATGGGCTCCGCCCTCCTCGCCGCCGCGGCGGTGGCGGCACTCGCCGCGAGACGGCGCGAGGCGCTCCCCACCGCAGCGGACCACGCTCGCTGAAAACCAAGGAGACGACCATCATGAGCACTTCACCCGCCGCCTCCTGGACCGTGGGCGATGTCACGGTCCACCGCATCGACGAGGTTCTTCTGCCGCCCGCGACCGGCCCCTGGCTCCTGCCCGACGCCACCCCGGACCTCATCGACCGGCAAGACTGGCTACGCCCCGACTTCGCCGACTCCAACGGCATCCTGCACATCGACAGCCACAGCTTCGCCCTCACCATCGGCGGACTGCGTGTCCTCGTCGACACCGGCATCGGCAACGGCAAGACACGGGCCAACCCCGCCTGGCACGACCTGCGGACCGACTATCTCGAACGCCTCTCGGCCGCCGGATTCACCCCCGAAACCGTGGACCTGGTGATCCACACACATCTGCACACTGACCACGTCGGCTGGAACACACGGGAGATGGACGGCGAGTGGGTTCCCACCTTCCCCAACGCCCGTTACGTCACCTCCCGCGCCGAGCGCGACTTCTGGGCCGGCCACGACATGGACGAGCCGCGCAAGCAGATGTTCCGCGACTCGGTGATCCCGGTCGAGGAGGCGGGACTGCTCGAAATCATCGACGTCCCCGCCGGGGGCGCCGAGATCGTTCCCGGCCTGCGCCTGATCCCCACCCCCGGGCACACCCCCGGCCACGTCGCCGTCCAAGTGAACAGCCGGAGCGCCACGGCGCTGATCACCGGCGACTGCATCCATCACCCCGTCCAGTTCGCCCACCCCGCGATCGGCTCGTGCGTCGACATCGACCCCGAACAAGCCGAAGTCACACGCCGCAGGCTCCTCGCCTCGCTCGCCGGCACCGGCGCCCTCGTGCTGGGCACCCACTTTGCGCCACCCACCGCGGGCCACGTGATCCTCCATGGCGACGCCTACCGGCTCTCCCCCGCCCCCACAGCCGGGCCCGCCGCTTGACAAACGAACGCGGGCGTCCCGATGACCGCGCCGGCGCGGGTGGCGAGGGCGGGTATCAAGGCTCAGCGCTCACGGTGTTCTCTCGCCTGCCGCGGCAAAGCGGTAGACGGCCTCCATCGAGAGGAAGGCGCGAGGATAGCCGATGTAGCAGGCCGATCCATTCGGGTCGTACCCAGGTGCTCCAGCGGACGCGTGCCGCCTGGCCGATCGCGGTCACCGCCTCATCGACGGAGGCGCCGACCGCCCGCAGTGGCTTGCCTCGGGGCGGACGTAGTCGTGTCGCGTCGGTGGCCCTTCTACAGGTCGCTCTGCTGATCGATCCCCGTCCGCTGGGGCTCTCGCCCTCGCTGTTCAGCGATGTACCGGACATAGCCGGCAGCGTCGAGCGGCTGCTCGGCCGACTCGCCGACCCCTCCCCCGCCCTGCACGGCCACCACGACGCGGCACGGCGCACCCTGGCGGCCGTGGCGACGGACTACGCCCAGGTCAAAGAACGCTCGGCCACTGAACCGCTCTCTCTGGAGCAGTTCCGGTACATCGGCTGGTCGCAGCCTTTCGACACCTCCTACCCGGAGTCCTTGTCCGCCTCGTCGCCGGTGACCGTACGACCTGGCACATCACCGAACGGCTGCGGAAGCTTCACCTCGTCTGAGCTGAGGCTGACTCGGCACGCGAACGCTCCCTCTGCCCCCGCCGACCATGTCGGCCACCGTGTCAGGTGCGGGCGTGGCGTCCGGCCAGGCGGGCGCGGTGGTGCGCGGGCGTCCCGAACAGGGAGCGGTTGAGGACCGCGCGCTTCAGGTACACGTGGACGCCGCTCTCCCACGTGTAGCCCATGCCGCCGTGCAGCTGCATCGCCTTCCCCGCGACCTCGACGGCGGCCGCGCAGGCGTACGACTTCGCCATGGCGGCGGCGACGGCCGCGTCCGGTCCGCCGCCCGCGAGGGCCGCGGCGGCCGCGGCCACCAGCTCGCGGGCCACCGTCACCCGGACGAGCATGTCGGCGCACGCGTGCTTCACCGCCTGGAACGAGCCGACCGGACGGCCGAACTGGCGCCGGGCGGTCGTGTGCGCGACGGTCGCGTCGAGCATGGCCTCGGCGAGCCCGAGGCTGTCGCAGGCGACGGCGACGGCGGCCCGGTCGCGCAGCCGCCGCGGCGCGTCCGGGACGCGGTAGCGGTGCACCGCGTCCGGGCGGACGGCGACGCCGGCGGCGGTGACGCGGCCGAAGCTCCGGGTGGCGTCGAGGACGGGCCGCTCCTCGACGGTCAGGTCGGCCGCGGCGACGTCGACGACGACGGGCGTCCCGTCCGGGTCGAGGGCCGGGACGAGGACGCGGTCCGCGGCGGCGGCGTCGAGGACGAACGCGGCCGAGCCGTCCAAGCGCGGACCGTGTCCGCGCGTGCCGCCGGTGACGCGGAACGTCTCCGCGCCCTCGGCGTCCATCGCGACGACGGGGACGGCGGTGCCCGCGACGGTCGCCCGGAGCAGCCCGTCCCGGGCCGGGCTCTCGTGCAGCAGGCCGAGCGTCCCGATCGCGAGCGCCGCGACCGACGGGTACGGGCCCGGCGCCGCGGCCCTCCCGATCTCCCGCAGGACGACCGCGACCTCGGCGAACGTGCCGTCCGCGCCGTCGAACGCGGCCGGCGCCTCCAGGCCGGGCCATCCGGCGGCGGCGACCGCGCGCCAGCCCGCCTTCTTCGCGAGCAGGCCCGCCGCGGAGGCGCGCAGCTCGTCGTGGAACTCCGACAGGTCCGCGGTCATCGGCCCTCCCCCGGGTCGCGGGGCAGGCCGAGGCCGCGCTCGCCGATGATGGTGCGCTGGATCTCGCTGGTGCCGCCCGGGATGGTCCACTCCCACGAGGCGATGAAGTCCAGCGGCCAGGCGCCCGACTCCCATCCGCTCGACAGGGGTTTGCGCAGCTCGGTGTGGCCGTCCAGTCCGGCGGCTTCGGCGCCGAGGTCGGTGATCCGCTGCAGCAGCTCGCTGTAGAGGAGCTTCACGATGGAGGCGTCCGCCGGGCCGGGGCGGTCGCTCGCGACCAGCTTCGCGCAGAGGGCGCGCAGTCCCGTCAGCTCGGTCTCGAGGGCGGCGAGCCGGTCGCCCGTCACCGGGTCGTCGAGCGCGCCGGTCCGCGCGCACAGCGCCGCGAGCCGGTGGAAGCCGCCGCCGAGCCGTTCGGCCAGTTCGAGCATGGTCATGCCGCGTTCGGCGCCGAGGGTCTGCTGCGCCACGCGCCAGCCCCCGTTCTCGGGCCCGATGCGGTTCGCGGCCGGGACGGCGACGTCGTCCAGGAAGATCTCGCAGAAGTGCGCCTCGCCGGTCGCCTGCCGGGTGGGGCGCACCTCGATCCCGGGCGTCCGCATGTCCATCAGGAAGTAGGAGATGCCGTGCCGCTTCGGCGCGCCCGGGTCGGTGCGGGCGAGCAGGAGGCACCAGTCGGCGTGCGCGGCGCCGCTCGCCCAGCACTTCTGGCCGTTGACGACGTAGGAGTCGCCCTCCCTGCGCGCGGACGTCCGCAGCGCGGCGAGGTCGGACCCGGCGTCGGGCTCGGAGAACCCCTGCACCCAGATCTCGCCGTCGAGGATCGCGGGCAGGTGCCGGGCGCGCTGGGCGTTGGTGCCCGCCGCGAGCAGCGTGGACGCCGCGTGGTGGATCGCGACGAACGCCAGGACGAGGCGGGGCGCGTCGTGGGCGGCGAGCTCCTCGTAGGGGACGGCCTGCTCGGCGACGGGCATCCCGCCGCCCCATGCCGCGGGCCAGTGCGGGACGGCGTACCCGGCCCGGCGCAGCTCCTGAAACCACTCCTTTTGGAAGGCGACGAACTCCTCGTCGGGAACGCCCGTCTGCGTGCGCCGCCAGTCCTTCGGGACGTGCTCCCGGCACCAGTCGCGGACGCCCGCCCGGAAGGCGTCGAGGTCGGCGGCCGTCACCGGTCGCCGCCCGGGAACAGGCCGGTGAGGCCCCGGCGCCCGATCTCGCGGGTCAGCCGGTCCCGGGTCGCGGACAGGCCGAGCGGCAGCCGGCGGATCGGCCTGCTGTACCGCGACAGCCACGACAGCGGGGACTCGTCGCAGAAGCCGACGGCGCCGTGCAGCAGGTGCGCTGTGCGGAACACCGCGTCGGCCGCCTCCAGCGCCGCGAGCCGCAGCGCGAGGACGTCGGCCGGCGCCTCCGGCAGGCCCGCCTGGACGCTCCACAGCGCGTACTTCGCGAGCGCCTCGACGCCGCTGCGCTCCACTTCGGCGTCGCTGAGATCGCGTTCGGCGTCCCGGACGAGCGCGTCCCCGCCCGCGGCCTCGAACGCGCGCGTCGCCTGACGCCCGTACTCGGCGGCCTCCTCGCTCAGGTCGGTGTTCACGGCGCCGCCAGCAGCGCGCGGACGAGCAGCATCCGCTGCACGTCGATGCTCCCTGAGGCGACGGTCGAGGCGTGGGAGTACTTCCGGTGGTCCTCGACCGCGCGGCGGAACCGGGCGGTCTCGTCGGCCGCGACCGGGTCCGATCGGCGGCGGGCAGCTGTGGGAACCGTGCAGCGCCTCCGACGTCCGCCGCTGGGTCATGGCGATGGACTACCCCAATCCGCTGCACTGGGACGAGGAGTTCGCCCGCGACTCGAAGTTCGGCGGGATCGTCGCGCCGCAGTCGATCGCGGTCGCGCTGGACTACGGGCACGGCGCGGCGCCCGCCTGCGTCGGCCGCATCCCGGGCAGCCACCTGATCTTCGGCGGCGAGGAGTGGTGGTTCTACGGCAACCGCGTGCGGCCCGGCGACAAGCTCTTCCAGGAACGCCGCTTCCACGACTACAAGGTCACCGAGACGAAGTTCGCCGGGCCGACCATGTTCTCCCGCGGCGACACCGTCCACACCGACCAGCACGGCGCGCTGGTGGCCCGCGAACGGTCGACCGCGATCCGCTACCTGTACGAGGAGGCGCGCCGGCGCGGCATGTACGAGGACCGGCTCGGCCCGGTGAAGAACTGGACGCGGGACGAACTGGACGAGGTCGCGAAGATCCGGCACGACTGGCTCATGTCGAACCGCATGGGCGTCTCCCCGCGGTTCGAGGAGGTCGAGGTCGGCGACCGGCTGCCGCGCCGCGTGATCGGCCCGCACGGCATCGCCACCTTCACCACCGAGTACCGCGCCTTCCTGCCGCCTCACCGACCAGACGGGTTCCGTCCTGGTGACCTGCACCGCCGAGGTCGAGCTCCCGCTCTAGTCCCCTTCCGCGTCAGGAGATCGCCGATGGGCGCCCAGACACACTCCCCCACCCCGCCGCCCTCCCTCGTTTCGGGACCGCCGCTCGACTCCGAGCCCGGCCTCGGGCCGCTGACGCTGCCCGGGTTCCTCCGCGAGGTGACGTCCCGGTACGGCGAGCGCGAGGCGCTCGTCATGCGCACCGGCGCGGGCACCGTCCGCTGGACCTACACCGACCTGTGGGAACGCTCGCTGGAGGTGGCCCGCGCCCTGCGGGCGTGCGGCCTCGGCAAGGACGGCCGCGTCGGCGTCCTGATGACGAACCGTGCCGAGTGGCTCGCGGCGGTGTTCGGCACGTCGCTCGCCGGGGGCGTGGCCGTCACCCTCAGCACCTTCTCGACGGCGCCCGAACTGGACCACCTCCTCCGGGCGTCCGGCGTCGCGGTCCTGCTGTTCGAGCGGACGGTGGCGAAGCGCGACTTCGCGGCCGTCCTCACCGAACTGGAACCGGGCATCGGCACGGCGGTCGGGCCGCTGCGGTCGGCGCGGTACCCGTACCTGCGGCACCTCGCCGCGGTCGGCGAGGCCGCGCCGGGCGTGGAGAGCTGGGACGCCTTCCTGGCGCGCGGAGACGGCGAGCCGCGCGGGCTGCTGGAGGCGGCGGCGGATGCGGTGCTGCCGAGCGACACGGCCGTGCTGTTCTTCTCGTCCGGTTCCACGAGCCGCCCGAAGGGCATCGTGAGCGCGCACCGCGGCGTCGCCGTCCAGCTGTGGCGGTTCCGGCGGATGTACGGCGTCGGGCCGGACGACGAGGTGCACACCTGGACCGCCAACGGGTTCTTCTGGTCCGGCAACTTCGGCATGGCGATCGGGACGACCCTGGCCGCGGGCGGCTCGCTCGTCCTGCAGCCGACGTTCGACCCCGCCGGGGCGCTCGAGTTGATGCAGGCGGAACGGGTGACACTGCCGCTGGCCTGGCCGCACCAGTGGGCCCAGCTCGAGACCGCACCGGGCTACGCCGATGCGGACCTGAGCAGCCTGCGGTTCGTGGACTTCGGCACCCCGCTCGCGAAGCACCCGACGGTGTCGTCGCGATGGTCCGAGCCCGGCCACGCCTACGGCAACACCGAGACGTTCACGATCACGACGGCCTACCCGGCGAACACACCGGACGCGGTCCACGCCGGGAGCAGCGGCGAACCGCTCCCGGGCAACACGGTCAAGATCGTCGACCCGCTCACCGGCGAGACCGTCCCCCGCGGCGAGCGCGGCGAGATCTGCGTCAAGGGCCCCACGCTGATGCTCGGGTACCTCGGCACGCCCCTCGACGAGACGCTCGACGCCGAAGGGTTCTTCCACACCGGCGACGGCGGCCGCCTCGACACCGACGGCCGGCTGCTCTGGGCGGGCCGCCTCACCGACGTCATCAAGACCGGCGGCGCGAACGTGTCGCCCCGCGAGGTCGACGAGGCGCTCGCCGCCCATCCCGCCGTCAAGGTGACGCACACCGTCGGCGTCCCGCACGAGACCCTCGGCGAGGTCGTCGTCGGCTGCGTCGTCCCGCACGACGGCGCGTCCCGCGACGCCGGCGCGCTGCGCGACTTCCTGCGGGAGCGCCTGGCGAGCTACAAGGTGCCGCGCCACGTGCTCTTCTTCGCCGAGGACGAACTCCCCCTCACCGGCAGTTCCAAGATCAAGACCGACGACCTCCGGAAGCTCGCGACGGACCGCCTGAGCGCTCGGACCTGAATCGCGCGTTCCGCGCAGTTTCGGACGGCCGCGTGCACGGTCTGTTCTCTGGCCTCGTCGGCGTCCCATACGCAGAGCCGTTGCCGGTGGCGTTTCGGGACTTAGTGGGTGTCGTCGCGGACGGAACGGCGAACGCTTCCGCCATGGCCCGGAAGTCCGGGTCGCGGGCCTGCGCGAGGGTCGGGCGGTTGTATCCGAGGAGATCCGGCGGTTCGGCGCGCGTGACGGGACCGAGGTGGCGCTCGGTGTGCTCGAAGAGGCCGCCGTAGGGGACGTCATCTCGGCACTCTAGGCGGCGGTCAGAAGACCCGCGCGAGATCCTGGCGCAGGATGCCGGCCATGCTGTGCTCGGCGAGGGCGGCGATGGTCATGGACGGGTTGCAGTCGCCGGTGGAGCCGGGGATGCGGGCGCCGTCCAGCACGTAGAGGCCGCGGTGGCCGAGGACGCGGCCGAGGCGGTCGACGGCGTCGCCCATCGGCACGCCGCCGAGGGCGTGCCAGGTCGAGGGCCCCTGAGCGTCCCGGTCGATCATCATGCCGCCGCCGACCCGCACCAGCTCGTCCATCCGCGCGCGGATCAGTGTCTGCAGGTCGGCGTCGCCCGCCGGATCCCAGGTCAGCTTGGCGTCGTCGGAGGCCGCGTCGTAGGTCCACCTGCCGGTCGGTTCGACCACCCCGTAACCGACGACGGTCATCATCTTCGTACCGTCCGGCGGGAGCATGGGCGACCCGGCGTGGATGATCGTGTACGGGATGGGGCTGTCGGCGACGCGGCCCCCCACACACGCCGGGCCGCCCTGCGGCCGTCCGGGATCGCCGTCCATCTGCACCCACGCGAAGATGCGGTCTCCGTTGTTGCCCCACCGCGAGCCGACGGCGTCCGGAAGGTCGGGCACCAGCCCCTTCGCCTTCGCCTTGACCATGAGCCGTGTCGTGCCGGGCGAACCGGCGTTGAGGAACACGGCGTCGGCCGTGATCCGCAGGTGCTCCCGGACGGCCCCGCAGGTGTCGATCCGGTCGACCTCCAGCACCCAGCGCCTGCGATCGTCCATCGACAGGTCGCGGACCACGTGCAGCGGCGCGACCTCGACCCGCCGCGTCGCCTCCGCCGCGGCCAGGTACGTGACGTCGATGGAATGCTTACCGCCGTTGTTCACCCCGAAGGTCAGGTCGCTGGTGGTGTACGTCGGCTCGTACCTGCCCGCCAGCTCGCCGCGCGCATACGTCCAGTCGACGGGCAGCGGCACCCGGAAGGTCTCCAGCCCGGCGTCGGGGGCCACCTCGAGGAACAGCCGGGACGACCGGTAGGGATCGGCGGCGAGGACGTCGTCGGGGACGGTGGTGATTCGCAGCATCCGGGAGACGAGAGGGTAAGCCCACCGGTTCAGCGCGGCGTAGTCGTCGGCCATCATCGGCATGGACGCGGCGAAGGTCTCCTCGGACGGCTGGAGCGTCATGCCGTGGTAGGTGAGCGAGCCCCCGCCGACCGCGGAGCCGCACTGGACGGTCATGCCGTCGCCCTGCACAGTCTCGATCACGCCCGTGTACGGCTCCCAAGTTCCCGGCACCCCGGGAATCCCGCTTTCGGTCGTCAGCCAGGCCGACCGTCCGTCCACGTTCGCCATTCGGCAGAACGTATGGGAGTTGGGCCCCGTCTTCCATCTGCGGCCCCGCTCCAGGACGAGCGTCCGCACCCCGGCCAGGCCCAGCCGCAGGGCGGTGACCCCTCCGCCGAAGCCGGACCCGACGACGACTGCGCGCTCCCGCCGCTCGGTGACGGGCGCCCGGGACGGGCGAGCCGCGGCGTTCGCACGTCCGGCAGGCAGCCCGGCGGCGAGCCCGATCCCGCCAAGCGCCGCCGCACCGAGCAGCCGCCTGCGCTCGATCCCGCTAGAGGTAGGGGCGTTGTCGTTCATGTGTGCTCCAAGTCGTCCGTGGCGATGCCGGATCGGGGAGGCGAATTCGAGATCTCCATATAGAGAATGGCACTCTCACAGACGAGAGTAAGACACTCATATATCAAGAAGGCCGAATACACATAAGACTGTTGCGGCACACAATCCAGCCGGTGCCGCGATTGTGCTCACCACCAGCGGTGGCCGATCCGCACGGCCTCGGAACCGATCACTCGCTCTTCCGGCCGGATCCCCCGAGAGTCGGTGCCAGGCCGTCCGGGACACCGCACGGACACCGACCTGAACGTCCCGCGGACGGCCCCCGCACGGCGTCCGCGCTCGCCCCCGCCGTGTTCCGGCGGGGCGGGACGCCCGGATGGACCTGGGGTGATCTCCCTCTTGTAGGTTGGCGGTGCAACACGGCGATGACCCCCGACCCGGCGCAGGAACGTGACACGGTGACCCAGAATTCTTCGGTATTGGACGGCTTCGAGGCCGAGCGCCCCCGGCTGCGGGCACTGGCCTATCGAATGCTGGGCTCCGCCGCCGAGGCCGACGACGCGGTCCAGGAGACCTGGCTGCGGTACGACCGCACCGACCTGGCAGAGGTGCGGAACCGGGCGGCCTGGCTGACCACGGTGGTCACCCGGGTCTGCCTCAACCTGCTGCGGGCGCGGCAGACCCGGCGCGAGGAGTCGCTGGAGAGCTTCACCACCGAGTGGCTCGGCGCGGCCGACGACGACCGCGTCCCGCAGGAGGAGGCCGAGCTGGCCGACTCGATCGGGCTGGCGCTTCTGGTCGTCCTGGACCGGCTGAGCCCGGCGGAGCGGGTCGCGTTCGTCCTGCACGACATGTTCGACGTGGGCTTCGGCGACATCGCGCACATGATGGAGCGCAATCCCGCCTCGGTCCGGCAGCTGGCCAGCCGGGCCCGCGCCAAGGTCCGGGGCGGCACCGGAACGACGGCCGCGGACGACGCCCGCCACCGTCAAGCGGTGCAGGCGTACCTGACGGCGACCCGGACCGGTGATTTCGAGGCGCTGCTCACGCTGCTCGATCCCCAGGTCGAGTTGCGCGCCGACCCGGAGGTCACCGGCGCCGCCGGACCCCTCACCCTCCAGGGCGCCCTGGTCGTGGCCAAGAGCGCCCTCGCCTCCGCCCACCGCGCCCGCTTCACGGTCCCCGCCCTGGTGGACGGCGCCCCGGCGCTGGTCATGGCCCCGCTCGGCCGGCTCTCCCTGGTCATCCAGTTCGCCTTCACCGGCTCCGAGATCACCGCCATCGACATCACCGCCGCCCCGAGCCGCCTCCGCGCCTTCGACATCACCCTGGGCTGACGCGCGGAGTCCCGAGAGTTCTCCACCGGCCGTGAACCGGGTCTTGAGCGGCGAGCTCAGTGGTCGGTGCCGGTGAGGTCGCGGGCGGCCTGCACGAACGCGAGCACGCTCGCCGTGGCGCCGTTCGTCCGCCAGTGCAGGCTCCAGCGCAGCGGCGGCGCGTCGCTGAACGGGATGTAGACGACGTCGGGGCGCGTGTAGTAGCGCGTGGCCTGCGCGCCGATGGTGAAGGCGCCGCGGCCGGCGCCGATGAGGGTGAGCGCCTCGTTGATGGTGGCGGCCGTCGGGCCGGGTTCGATCGGGCGTCCGGCCGGAGTGGTGCGCGGAGTGCGGTCTTCGCGCATGGCGGCCGGAAGGTTGTCCGGTAGCTGGATGAGCTTGACTCTCGCCAGGTCCTCCATGCTCACCGTCTCGCGGCGGGCGAAGGGGTGGGCGGACGAGACGGCGAGCATGCGCGCCTCGGACAGCAGCGTCGGCCCGGTGGCGATGCCGGGCTCGTCGAGGGGGAGCGTGCCGAGGACGATGTCGATCTCGCCGTCCCGCAGCCACGGCATCAGGTCGATGATCTGTGCTTCGCGGAGCCGGACGTCGCAGTCGGGGTGACGCTCGCGGAACAGGTCGGCGGCCCGGACCAGCAGGTGCCCGCTCGCCGCCGCGACGAAGGCGATCCGGATCGTGCCGGTCATGCCGCGGCCGGTGTCGATCGCCTGCTCGAAAGCGGTGGTGATCTGGTCCCAGGCCGGGCGGACCGACTCGTACAACCGTTGCCCCACCGCGGTCAGCTCCACCCGCCGGCTGGTGCGCTCGAACAGCGGCACGTTCGCCCGGCGTTCGAGCTTGGCGATGGTCTGGCTGATGCGGGCGGTGGACACGTGCAGCCGTGCGGCGGTGCGTCCGAAGTGCAGTTCCTCGGCCAGGGTGAGGAAAGCCTCCAGCTCGTGTCGCTCGAGCATGAACACCTCCCTCGTTAAGTCCAGCTTCACGATCCTTGCACAGCGCGCATTGATCGTCGCTCTCCAGGCGAGCGAAGGTGATCACGTCGAGAACGGAGCGAGGGCGATGAACGACTTCCAGGTTCACGGGACGGCCGCGGACGGTCGCGAGATGCTGCGTTCGCCGGAGTTCCTCGCCGTTCGGTTCGAGGACCATCGTCCTCGTCTCAGGGGGGCGCCCACCGCATGCTCGGTTCGCCGGCCGACGCCGACGACGCGATCCAGGAAGGGCGGTCGCGTCTGGCCCGGTCCGGTGCTCCCCGCGGAACGGACCGCCGCCACCCCGCTCGTCCGGCGGGCCTTCCCGGACGCGGCGCCGTCCGGCCGCCGCGTGCGCGAGACGTCCCGAGGTGTTCGACGGCGTCGGTCACGAGGTCACGATCAGGGTCGCCACGACCGGGGCCAGGTAGAGCACCGGGAAGGGCAGGGTCTTGAACGAGCGTGCACGCAGCACGGTGACGATGGCGCCGAGGAAGTAGGCCGTCAGGCCGATCGCCGCGGCGATCCCGACCGCCGGCACCGCCAGGCCGGCCAGCAGGCCGACGGCGCCGGCGAGCTTGGCGGCCCCCAGCCAGGTCCACCAGGTGCGGGGCACCCCGTAGGCGATGAGGGGCTGGACGACGAAGTCGGCGCGGCGCAGCAGGGAGATGCCGGAAAAGCCGACCCAGGCGGCGGTGGCGACGGTGACGGCGATCAGGGTGGCGGACATCGGGGTCTCCTTAGAGTCAGAAGCTGTGCGTTCACTCCTCTGACCCGGCCCACCCGGCGGACGTGACAGCCCCAGCGAAAAAACTTCGACGAGTGCACGCGGGGTCGCCGTCGGCGCACCCGCCGCATCCCACGGCCTGGGGAGCGGCCGTCGTCTTGTTGTCGAGGACCTTGAGGCGGTGACCGCGTTCTTCGCCGAGCTGGGCATGGAGTCGGAGGGCGAGACGCTCGTCGAGGGAAGTTCGGTCGACCGTGTCGTCGGGCTGGACGGCGTCCGCGCCGACATCGTCATGCTGCGGACCCCGGAC
>NZ_JBFAUZ010000014.1:0-159191 GCF_040679555.1 Spirillospora sp. NPDC052242 | reverse complement strand
CGCGCCGTCATGCGCGGCGACGTCCGCCCGGTGGTCGGCGTGGGGGTGGGCGTGGGGGTCGGGGTAGGCGTCGGCGTCGGCGTGGGGGTCGGCGTCGGCGTCGGAGTCGGGGTGGGGGTGGGCGTGGGGGTCGGCGTGGGCGTGGGGGTGGGGGTCGGGGTGGGGGTGCCCTCGACGATCTCGAAGGTGGCGAAGGGCTCGTCCTGGCCCGGGTCCTTGGTGCACTGGACCTCCTGGCCGCCCGGCCAGACCTCGGTGCCGTCCGCCCGCTTCGGGTTGATGACCTGCGTCATGTTGCCGACGTGGATCTCACCCGGGCCGGTCTGGGTGAAGACGAGCTGCGGCGCGGCGCCCGTGGCGATCAGGTCCCAGGCGGCCCCCGGACGGTTCGGGACGGGCGTGGTGTCGAACATCGCGTCCACGGCGACGGGCAGCGACGGCGACTCCGGCACCGACAGCGTCGCCTGCGCGGTGGCCCAGCCCTCCAGGGTGGCGGCCTGGACGGCGCGCAGCCCGTTGTGGATGGTCGGGGTGATGTGCGCCGTCGCCTCGATCTCGAACGCCGGCGTCTGCTCGCCCACGGCGATCTCCGTCGGGATGTCGGAGCGGACGTCGACGACGAGCGGCTGGTTGCCGATCAGCGGGAAGACGCAGTGGTAGTTGATCGTCTGGTGGACGGGCTCCGCCATGGCGGGCGCCGCGGCCGCGACGCCGAGCGCGGTGAGGCCGAGGCCGCCGATGGCGGCGGCGGCCAGGCCGCTGACGGTCCGGCGCGTGCGGTTGCTGAGCTTGCCTTCCAACTTTCTGCCCTTTCTGGACGGGACCCGGTGCATCAAGCGACGCACCGCAGAGTCGAAACGCCCCCCGAAAAATCAGATCTTGGAAAAGCTCTGATATTCGTTGCCGTAAGTTACTCGGCGGGCGAACGGCATGTCTGTGCCGAGCAATGACAAAAACGCGGAGCCCGCCACTCAACCCCATCAACAGATACGGATGCGTTTCTCAATGTCGCGAGAAGGCCGCGAATTAATCATTTTCCGAGCAGCGGCGGCCGGCATTGCTCACCGACTGACAGAGAACGCCCGGGCGGGCGCGCCGCGCGGGCCGCGCGGCGCGGGATTTGTCATTTCGTGAGCGCCCGCGCTTCCGCGACCGGGCCGGTTGCTGAGATCATCGGCGCTCGGACGGAACGGAACGGTCTTCTGGGAGGTGCCCGGCATGGAGCCGCTGCGGCCGGAGGATCCCCGCGAGGCGGGGCCGTACCGGCTGGAGCGGCGACTCGGCGGGGGCGGGACGGGCCGCGTCTATCTCGGCCGCTCCCGGGACGGCCGCCCCGCCGCGGTCAGGATCGTCCGCGCGGAACCGACCTGGGACGCGTCGTTCCGCAGCGGGTTCGCGCGGGAGGTCGAGGCCCTCCGGAAGGTCGGCGGCCCGCGCGTCGCGCCGGTCGTCGACGCCGGCGTGGACGCCGACCCGCCGTGGCTCGCCACCGCCTACGTGCCGGGCCCGTCCCTGCGGGACGCCGTCGGCCTGCACGGCCCGCTGCCCGCCCCGGCGCTGGCGGTGCTAGGGGCGGGCCTGGCGGAGGGGCTCGCCGCCGTGCGGGCCTGCGGCCTCGCGCACCGGGACGTGAAGCCGTCGAACGTCGTGCTGGCCGAGGACGGCCCGCGGCTCGTCGACGCCGGCGTCGCCCGCGCCCTCGACGCGGCGGCCCGCACCCTGCCCGGCGGGCCGCTCGGCGGGCGGGCCGGGACGCCGGCGTTCATGTCCCCCGAGCAGGCGCGCGGCGAACCGGCGGGCCCGCCCGGCGACGTGTTCGCGCTGGCGTCGGTGCTGGTCTTCGCCGCGACCGGGCGCGGCCCGTTCGGGACCGGACCGGCCCACGCGGTCCTCCACCGGGTCCGGCACGAGCGGCCCGACCTGTCCGGCGTCCCGTCGCCGCTGGCGGAGCTGCTGGCCGCGTGCCTGGCCAAGCGGCCCGACGACCGCCCCACCGCGGACACCGTCCTGGACGCCCTCGCCGTCCCGGCCACCGGCGCGCCGTGGCCACCGCCGAACGTGACGGCCCTGGTGGACGAACTCCGCGCCGCGACCCTCGAACCCCCCGCCGCCGAGCCGGACGCGCCGGACGATCCGGTGGAGCGGGCGTCCCTCACCGTGGCGAACTTCGGCCGGAGCGACCTGCAGATCATCGTGGACGGCGCCGCGCGGTGCGCCCTCCCGCCGGGCGGGCGGGAGACCCTGGCCGTCGCGGCGGGCGGGCACTCGGTGCAGGCGCGGGCGGCGGAGCAGGCGAGGCCCTCCCGGCGGCGCAGCCCGCTGAACCGCGTCGAGGCCCGACCGGGCGAGGACGTCCGGCTCGCCTTCGCCGTTCGCGGCAGCGGCGGGACGAAGCCGGTGCTCACGCGGATGGCGCTCTTCACGGGGCCGCGGGTCCCGGTCGCGGCGCGGGTCGCGGCGCGCTGGGGCGTGAAGGGCGCGCTCCTGGGCGGCCTGGTCTGCGGCCTCCTGCTGTCGGCGGGGGCGCTCGACGGCGCGGGCCGGTCCGCCGGACGGACGCTCGCGACCTTCCTCGCGGCGGGCCTCGCGGTCGGGGCCGCGGCGGGCTTCCTGCTCGCCCTCCTCCTGCGGCCCCGGAGCCTCCGCCTGGACTCCCGGGGCCTCACCGTCTTCTTCCCCCGTGGACGGTTGTGGAGGAAACGGATCCGCTGGCGGCGGCTCGCGGAAGCCGCCCTGGTCGGCGCCGGGCCGGACGCCCGCATCGTCGTCCGCTACCGCGGGACGCCCGGCCGTCCCGGTCGCGGCCGGGACGGCGTGGTCGTGTGCCAGGTTCGGGACGTGAGCGACGGGCACGACCTCGCCGAGCTCCGCCGGGCCCTCGCGTGGTTCGCGGGCGACCTCTACACGGACCGGACGCCCTGACCGTGCCCCCTCGGACGCGCCCTCGGACGCGCCCTCGGACGCCCCCTCGGGCGCGACCTCAGAGGTGCTGGTACGTCGTGTAGTTCTCGGCGAAGTCGTTGTAGCGGCGGAAGTTCGTGAAGCTCATCGTCGCGGTCGTGTCGAGGCCCTCGACGTAGTGCCACCAGCCGATCGGGATGAACAGCAGCTCGCCCGGCCCGAGGGTGCACTCGTGCACCTGCGCGTTCCGCATCTTGGGGAACCGCGCGTCGTCCACGTCGCTCGCGTCCACCTCGGAGTAGCAGTGGACGTTGTTGTAGATGTACGCGGTGTCGTGCAGCGGCACCAGCTTGACGTGCTTGCGCCCGATGACCTGCGCCATGAAGTTGTTCGTCAGGTCGTGGTGGTAGGGCGTCTTCGTGCCTGCGGGGCCGAGCCAGAAGAAGCTCTTGCCGCGCGTGTCGCCGTCGAGGTACTCGTCGATCGGGTCGATGTCGTTCCACAGGACGTCCAGCGCGTCCTGGTTGCGGGAGCCGTTGTTGGCGGTCATGTAGAAGTCGTTCGTCCGGCCTGCTCCCTCGACGAGGTCGAGGTACTCGCGGAACGGCATGACGCGCTTGTGCTTGGGGCCGTTAATCTCGTAGTTCTCGTCGGACTCCCGGCCGAACTGCACCTCGACCTCGCGGTCGCCGCAGCGGTCCCGGAAGTAGTCGAGGCTCCATTTCTCGAGGGCCGGCCACGACTTGAGCATTCCGGTGATGATGACGGGCCGGTTCTGCGCGTAGTACTCCTCGAAGAACTCGTCCCGGGACGGACGTTCGCGCCGTTCGACCACGCCGCTGCTCGCCCGCATCCGGGCGAGGCGCCCGTAGACGGTGAGGGTCCATTCGCGCTTGCGGAGCCGGTTGGCGACGCGCGAGCCGCCCTGCACGTACGGGCTCTCCAGCGCCGCGTTCACCTCGCGGTCGGCTTCGGCCGCGCCGAAGTCGTTCTGCACCAGCACCGCGCGGATCGCCTCCGGCGGGTTGCCGAGGAGCAGGTTCTCGGCGATCCAGCGGCGCCACTGCTCGATGGGAGGGGCCACGGTCTTCTCCTTCGCGACGGGGGTCGGCCGGGGTCAGCCGGAGGCGGACCCGGAACGGGACGGTTCGGGCAGCACCGGCGGGCAGCCGATCTGCGCGAACGGGATGCAGGTGGCGCCGAGGGTGACGCGGAGCAGGTTCTTCGGGCCGGACACGGACCCGGTGAACAGCGGGTCGAGGTCCTCGCCGGCGCCGCAACCGGCGAACGGCGGGATGGCGAACGTCCCGTCGAGGACGCCGCCCTCGAGGATGTTGGTCATCGTGCCGGTGAGCCGGAGGTCGGCGGGGACCTCGGTGCGGCAGCGGTCGCCGACGTCCAGCGGCGTGCCCTTCACGCTGACGTCGTGGATGCGGATCGACATCCTCATGTGCGCGTTGACGGTCTGCACGCCGGTCTCCAGGTCGGTGATCGCCTCAACGGAACCGTAGACCGGTTCGCCCGCTTCCAGGGGCTCCTGGGTGAGTTCCATCGTCGCCGTCGTCGGCATGAGGCCGAACGTCAGGAACGTCGACCGCGACCGCAGCGGGGTCACGAACCGCTGCCGCAGCTCCGCGCCCGTCGAGGTGATCTTGTAGATGACGTTGGTGAGGGCCGGGTCGGCGAACTCGGGATCGTTGACGATCGCCGCGCCGTCCAGCTTCGTCACGTTCGAGAACCCCGACAGGTAGATGCAGCCCGACATCCACGTCGTGTCGGGACCCTCGTAGGTGCCGCACTCCGGCGGCGTCTCGCCCGGCGGGTCCGCGGCGGGCGGGGCGGCGGCGCGCGGCGCGGCGGGCGCGGACGTCCCGGGCCCGGTGGGCGCGCCCGGACCGGCGCCCGGCGCCCCGGCCCGCACCGGGACGCTCGCGAGCGTGACGTCCTGGTCCGCGACCGGCTCGCAGGTGACCGCGACCGGCCCCGCGCCCTCGGGCGTCCGGCCCGCGGCGTCGCGCGGGTCGAGGTTCAGGGTGAGGGCGGCCGCCTCGAACGTGAGCGCGCCGGTCGCGGCGGGCGTCACCGGCGGGACGTCCCCGGACGCCTCCAGCACCAGGTCCGCGCCCGCCGCGACGGTCGCCGCCGGGGCGGCCAGCCCCGCCCAGGTCACCGGCGTCGGCGTGCCGCCCTGCGCCGCGACGACCGCGAGCGCGGCCGTCCCCGCGACGGACGCGGCGCCCGCGGGCAGGCCGGCCGCCGGGACGGCGTCCGCCGGGATCGTCGCGGTGACGGTCGCGCGCCCCGGCCGGACCGGCTCCCCGGCCGTCCCGTCCGCCGGGAAGCCCGCGCGGACGCGGACGTCCACGTCCCGGGACGTCCCGGACGGGAACGCGCACGCGTACCGCAGCGTCGCGTCGGCCTCCACCGCGCGGGCGGGCGCGGCGCCGCCGCCCGCGACCACCGCTCCGGCCGCGGCGGCGGCGAGCGCGACCGCCGCCGACGTCCCGCGAACCCGACGCGTCACCCGGTTCGTCATCTGCGCACACCTCGCATGGTCAGCTCCAGCCGGGAAGCCACAGGCGCGCCTGCCGCGCGGGCTCGGGGAGCGGTTCGGCCGTCAGGATCGGGTGCAGGTGGTACAGGTTCGCCGCAACGACCAGGACGTACACGACGCCCGCGGCGCGCGCGGTGACGGGCAGGGCCGCGTGCAGCCGCCCGGCGAGCAGGACGAGCGCGAGGACCGCGAACGGCAGCATCGGCAGCATGTACGTCGAGTACATCGTCCGGTCGTCGAGCGCGGCCGGGAACCACGGCAGCCAGCACGCCAGGTAGCCGCCGACGACCGCCGCGCCCCGCCGGTCCCGGACGAACACGGCGACGGCCGCCAGCGCGGCGATCGACGCCCACCAGATCGCGGGCGTCCCGACGTGGGCGATCTCGGCGACGCACGGCTCCGCGCCGCAGCCGTCCGACGCCGCCCGGTACATCGCGGCCGGGTGCCCGAGCCACGGCCAGTCCCACGGCCACGACTGCGCCGGGTTCGGCTCGGTGACGCCGGCGTGGAAGTCGAGCGTCATCGCGTGGTAGTGCCACAGCGACCGGATCGGGTCGAGGAACGACGGCCACACGTCGCTCGGGTGGTGCTCGGCCCAGTCCCGCTGGAACCCGACGACCCGGCGCCCGAAGATCGCCTGCTGCAGGCCCGTCCCGGACGCGAACCAGCCCCACCAGCTCGCCGCGTAGACCGCGCCCGCGACCACCCAGAACTGGACGAACGACAGCGGAACGTCGAGCCTCGCCGTCGTCCGCCAGGGACGTTCGGCGCCCGCGTCGCGGCGCGCCTTCCGGTCCCACAGCAGCGCCAGCACCCACAGGAACGCGACCGCGTAGACGGCGGACCACTTCGTCGCGCAGGCGAGGCCGAAGCAGAGCCCGGCCGCGAACCGCCACCGCCGGACGAGGAACCGGCCGGCGCCGCCGGCGAGCGCGGCGCGCGTCCGGTCGCCGTCGACGACGAGGCACCCGAACCCGGCGACGAGCCACAGCAGCAGGAACACGTCCAGCATCGCGAGGCGGCTCGACACGAGCCACGCGCCGTCGAGGGCGAGCAGCAGGCCCGCCGCGCAGCCGAGGACGGTCGACCCGGTCATCCGCCGCGCGGTGCGGGCGAGGATCAGCACGGTCAGGACGCCCGCGAGCGCGGCCGCCGCGCGGAACCCGAACGGGCCGGCGCCGAACACCGCGATCCCGGCGGCGATGAACCACTTGCCGAGCGGCGGGTGCGCCGCCCACGCGCCGCCGCCCGCGAGCCCCGACTCCGGGTGCCCGGCCAGGAAGTGCGCGTTCGCCGGATACCCCTGCCGGTCGGCGTTCCAGTTGTGCTCGACGCCGAAGTGCAGCAGCGACCACGCGTCCTTCGCGTAGTACGTCTCGTCCCAGACGAGCGCGTGCGGCTCGCCGAGCCGGTGGAACACCAGCGCCCCGGCGACGGCCGAGACGAGCAGCGGGCCGAGCCACCCCCACGGGACGGGACGACGGGACGGCCGCGGCGCGTCGTCCGCGCGTCCGGTCTCGTCCAGCGCTGCCGAGGCGGTCACCGTCAGCCTGCCTTTCGCCGTGGTCCCGGCCGGGGGCGCGGCCCGGCCGGGAGTTCAGGACCGTAACGAGCGGCGAACCACCGGATAAATCGAGTTCACGACGAAGAAAGGAGCCGCATTCCGCAGTCAAGTGATGACCTCGGCGGCGTTTCCGAAAAATTGTCGTCCGGGGACAATTTTCGGCGCGGGAGGGTGTCGTCAGGTACACCCCCCGCCGGGGGCTGGGCCCAGTGCGGGCACGGGCGCGCACCGGAAGAGTCGATCTTGCCGAACCGCACCGCACCCTGGAGGCCCGCATGCCGCGCACCCGAACCCGCCGCCCCGCCGCCCGCCGGTCGCTCGCCCGCGCCGCGCTCGCGGCGGCCGTCGCCGCGACCGCCGTCACCGCCGTGGCCGTCCCCGCCCAGGCCGCGCCCCACGACCGGCACGGCGGGCACGGCCGTCCCGGGCAGCACGAGCGGACGGTCGAGGCGTGGGCGGACCGGCTCGTCGCGGACGGCGCGCCCGGCGTGACGATCATGACCCGGCGCGGCGGGCGCGTGCACCACGCCACCGCCGGCGTCGCCGACAAGGCCACCGGGCGCCCCATGGACCACCGGCTGCTGTTCCGCATCGCGAGCGTCACCAAGTCGTTCACCTCGACGGTCGTGCTGCAGCTCGCCGCCGAGCGGCGGCTGTCGCTCGACGACACGGTGGAGAAGTGGCTGCCCGGCCTGGTCCGGGGCAACGGCAACGACGGCTCGAAGATCACCGTGCGGCAGCTCCTCGCGCAGACGAGCGGCCTGCACGACTACACGTCCGACCCGCGGATCTTCGCCGAGCCGGCGCGCTCCTGGACGCCCGAGGAGCTCGTCGCGATCGCAATGGAGACCCCGCCGCACCACGCGCCCGGCACCGGCTGGAACTACGCGAACACCAACTACATCCTCGCCGGGATGATCATCGAGCGGGCGACGGGGAACACCGTCGGGCACGAGTACGAGAAGCGGATCTTCCGGCCGCTGCGGCTGCGCGACACGTCCTACCCGGAGACGAGCACCGCGTTCCCCGGCCCGTACGTCCACGGCTACTACTTCGACTTCGGCGACGTCAGCACGCTGGTGAGCCCGTCGAGCGCCCGCGCGTCCGGCGGCATCGTCTCGACCGTGGACGACGTCGCGCGCTTCCACCGGGCCCTGTTCACCGGGCGGCTGCTGCCGCACCGGCAGATGCGCGAGCTGACGACCGTCCGGCCCGTCAACGACGGCGGGATCGTCGAGGACTACGGCCTCGGCGTCGCCCGGATCGCGTTCTCCTGCGGGTACGCGTGGGGGCACGACGGCGGCTTCCCCGGCTACCGCACCTGGACCTACACCAGCGCCGACGGCAAGCGCCAGGCCGTGATCACCTACAACGAGTCGGCGCTGGAGACCGACACCGCGTTCCGCGCCGACCTCGCGAAGGCCGCCGACGCCGCGTTCTGCTCCTGACGCCCGTCCGCCGCCCGGCGGAGATCACCGCTCGCGGGTTCTTGTAACCCGCTGAGCAGTGATCTTCGCGTTTTGTTCCCGTGCCCTACAGAAACCGCGCGGGCACCGTGCGTACGGTCGGGGACCACGGCCGGACGCCCGGCCGCCCGGAACGGCGACGGAGGTGCCCCCGTGTCCAGAACCGTCGAAGCCGCAGGCCCCGCCGAGCGGGCGGGCCGGGTCCCGCCGCGGCTCGCCCGGATCATGCGGCCCGAACTGCCCAGCCTCGCAGGGGAGATCATCACCGAGATCCGCCGCGGCATCCCCGCCTACGCGCGGCCGCTGGACGGCCCGTACGGGCAGGTGCTGCGGCTCAGCGTCGAGCACAACCTCGCCGCGTTCGTCGACCGCGTCGCCGCGCCGCCCGGCCCGTCCGACGCCGGGGCGCGCGGCGAGGGCGACCTCGCCCGGACCGCCCGGATGCTCGGCCAGTACGAGGCCCACGAGGGCCGCACCCTCGACACTTTGCAGGCCGCGTACCGGATCGGCGGGCAGGTCGCGTGGCGGCGGGTGATGAAGGTCGCGCCCCGCCACGACATCTCGTCGGCCGTCATGTCGCGGCTCGCCGACGCCCTGTTCAGCTTCCTCGACGAACTCGCCGCGCTGTCGCTGGAGGGCTACCTGGAGGCCCGCGAGCGGCCCATCCCGGCGCTGGACGAGCGCCGCCGCCGGCTGCTGCGGCGCGTCCTCGAGCACGCGCCGCACGAGGCGTCCGAGATCCGGCAGGCCGCGCAGGCCGCCGGGTGGACGGTGCCGGACGACGTCACGCTCGTCGCCGTCGAGCCCGAGTCGCGGTGCGTGTGGACGGCGCTGGACGGCGACGTCCTCGCCGACCTCGAGACCGACGCGCCGCACCTGCTGATCCCGGGCCCGTTCACGCGCGCGCGCCGCGCGATGCTGGACGCCGCGGTGCCGGACCGCCGCGCCGCGATCGGCCTGACGGTTCCGCTGCTCCAGGCCGCCGACTCGCTGCGCTGGGCCCGCCGCGGCCTCGACCTCGCACTGGACGGGGTGGTGGACGACCGGGTCGTCCAGTGCGAGGACCACCTGGTCACCCTGTGGCTGTTCTCCGACCCGGCGCTGGTCGAGCAGCTCACCCGGCGGCGCCTCGGCATCCTGGACGGGATGACGCGGGGCCAGCAGGACCGGCTGACCGAGACGCTGCGGACCTGGCTCGTCACCCGCGGCACCGCCGCCGAGATCGCGGCGGAACTGCACATCCACCCGCAGACCGTGCGGTACCGGATGCGCAAGATCGAGCAGACGTTCGGCGCCGCCCTGGCCGACCCGGAGACCCGCTTCGGCATCGAGGTCGCCCTCCGCGCCGCCCACCTACGCCCCGCCCCCACCCGCTAAGCCCTGCCCACCCCGTCCACGTGCGGCCGAGTGCTCGAAGCCCATATAGGAGAACTGCACACGCGACCGGACCGGGCGGCCGTTCGCCGTCTATGCGGTCGTCAGCGGTCGTCCCGGAGTTCGGGGGTCTGGGAGGATCGGGGTTGTGCCCCTTTTCTTCCGATTTGCCGGGCGGGTGGTGGTGGTCGGTGCCGCGCTCGCGGTGCTCGGTCCGCTCGCGGCCGGGTGCGGCTCCGAGGTCCACACCCCGCCGGCCGCCGGTGCCGCGCCCGTCCCCGAGCCGGGCGCGTCGGCCCCGCCGGGCTCGGCGACGCCGCCCGTCTCGCCCATGCCCACGCCGCGGGGGCCGCGGACCGCGCGGACGGAGTGCGCGCCGGACGGCGTCCGCCTGGAGGCCCTCGAACCGGACGCGGCGATGGGGCTGCGCGGGATGCGGGTGACGCTCGTGAACTGCGGCGACGCGCCCCGCCGGCTGAACGGCTACCCGGCGCTGCGGGTCCTCGACGGGGCGTTCAAGCCGTTCGAGGTGCGGGTCGTCGAGGGCACGAACACCGTGCCCGACCCGGGGCCGCAGGCGATCACCGTGCGGCCCGGCGCGTCCGCGTCGGCGGTCGTGGTGTGGCGGAACACGGTGACCCACGGGACGAACGTCAACGGCACGTTCCTCGAGGTCGGGCCGGGCGGCGGGATCCGCCCGGCGAGCCTGCGGGTGCCGGGCGGGATCGACCTCGGCACGACCGGGCGCCTCGAAGTGACCGCCTGGTCGCTATCGTGACGCGCGCCGGGCGTGCGGGACCGTCCACTGCCCGTCCGGCCGCACCGCGACCGGGCGGACGCCGGGCGGCGCGGGCCGGACGGGCCACCCGGCGGGCGGCGGGCTCTGCGGGACGCCCGGCCCCGGACGGACGACCCGCGGCGGCGCGGCCGCGATGCCCGCGGCGGCGGTCCGGCGGCGCTCGTGGCGGGGGAAGGCGAGCAGCGCCAGCACGGCCAGCAGCACGCCCGCGACCCGCAGCCCGAACGGCGCCGCGTCGCGCGGCCACGGCTCGCCGAACAGCAGCGTCGCCGACAGCAGCAGGTGCGTCTTCGCCGTCACCGTGACGACCGTGACGATGATCGTGAGGCGGCACCGCTGCAGCCCGACCGACACGAGCCCGAGGCCGAGCGTGCCCGCCAGCAGGAACAGGTACGGGTGCGGGGTCGCGAGGACGCCGAACCCCGTGCCGTCCGCCAGCAGCATCGCCGTGCCCAGCCCGAACGCCTCCGTCGCGCCGAGCAGGACGCCCGCGCCGACCCCGTACGCGATGCCGGTGACGGGGCGCGCGTGCCGGCCCGCGACGGGCCGGTCGCGGACGCTGAACATCCAGATCGGCACGGCCAGCGACGGCACGAACACCAGCGCGGCCTTCCACAGCGACAGCGCGCCCGCGGCGTCCGCGCCGCCGGTGCGGTGCAGCGCGTCGGCGAGCGTCCCGCCGTCCCCGGGCAGCACCGACAGCGCGGCCGTCACCATCGCGGCGACGGTGACGACCACGGCGAGCCACTCGCGCGACGTCGGCCGCTCGCCGAACCCGCTCATCCCGACGACCAGCAGCAGCACCAGGCTGAGGCCGTAGGCGGGCAGCGCGGCGATCACCGGCAGCGTCACCAGCGCCGCCGCCGAGACCGCGAACCCGCCGATCAGCAGGAAGACGGCGGCGAGCCAGCGGGGATCGCGCAGCAGCTCGGCCCCGGCGTGCAGCGGGTGCCGTCCGCTGATCGGGTCGGCCCGCCCGACGGCCGTCTTGAACAGGACGAAGGCGACGATGTAGACGGCCTGCGCGGCGCAGGCGAGGACGACGGCGTGCATGGCGCACCTCCGAGGGCGCGGCTCCCGTGGGCCGGGACGCGGGGGCGCCCGACCGCCCGTTCACCAGCCGGACAATCGTTCTTCATCGGATGGTGACATGAGGAGACCCTGCGGCGATTCGCCGCAGGGCACGGAGATGTTCGCGTTTTTGTGCGCCTAGGTGACAGTTCGCGAATCGCCTTCGGATTCCGCGGACAGCCGCCGCCGGACGACCTTTCCCGTCGCGTTCCGCGGCAGTTCCGCCACGAAATGCACGTCGCGCGGAACGGCGAACCGGGCGAGGTGGTCGCGGACGTGCGCCCGCACGGCGTCGGCGTCGAGCGACGCGCCGTCCCGCAGGACGACGAACGCGGCCGCGCGCTGCCCGAACTTCTCGTCCGGCACCCCGGTGACCGCGACCTCCCGCACGTCCGGCAGGCCCTCGATGACCTCCTCGATCGCCCCCGGGAAGACGTTCTCCCCACCGGAGACGATCATGTCGTCGTCGCGTCCGTGCACGAACAGCCGTCCTCGCTCGTCGATCCGGCCGACGTCCCCGAGGCTGATCATCCCGTCGCGCATCTCCTTCGCGGCGCCGCTCGTGTACCCCGCGAACAGCAGCTCGTTCGCCGCGAAGATCCGCCCGACCGTCCCCGCCGGGACCCGTTCGCCCGACTCGTCCAGGATCGCGACGCGGGTGCCGGGCGGCGGCGTGCCCGCGGTGTCCGGGGCGGCCCGCAGGTCCGCGGGCGTCGCGATCGTCACCCACGACGCCTCCGTCGACCCGTACAGGTTGTAGAGGACGTCGCCGAACTCGTCCATGAACGCCGTCGCGAGCGTCGCGGGCAGCGCCGACCCGCTCACCGCCGCGATCCGCAGCGACGGCACCGCCGGCCGGTCCGGGACCTCCAGGATCCGCTGCAGCATCACCGGCACCGCCACCAGCGCGGTCGCCTCCGTCGCCGCGATCGTCCGCAGCGTCTCCGCGGGGTCGAACCGGGGCCGCAGGACGATCGTCGCGCGCAGCGAGATCGCGACCTGCAGCATCGCGTAGCCCCAGGTGTGGAACAGCGGCGCCTCGATGAACATCCGCTCGTGCACCCGGTACGGGATCCGCGACAGGATCGACGTCAGCGGCGACAGCCCCGGCCGCGACTTGCGGTCGGCCCCCTTCGGGCGCCCGGTGGTGCCCGAGCTGAGGACGATCGTCCGTCCCGTCTTCGCGGGCGGCTCGACCTTCTTGCCGTCGTCGCCTGCGACGAGCGCCTCCAGCTCCGCGTCGGTGAGGGCCCGCACGCCGTCCGGCAGCGCCTCGAGGAACCCGCCGAACTCCTCGTCTGCGATCACCACGCCGACCTTCTGCTCCTCGACCACCAGGACGAGCTGCTCGACGCTCATCCCCGTGTTCATCAGCACCAGGTCGGCGCCCGCCTTGCCGCACGCGGCCAGCGCCTCGATCATCCCCCGGTGGTTGCGGCACAGGACCGCCACCACCTTCCCCCGCACCTGCGCGGCCAGCCGGTCGGTGCGCGCGTCGAGCTCCCCGTAGGTCAGCTCGCCCAGATGGTCGACGATCGCGACCCGGTCCGGGTCGCGGGCCGCGGCCGACGCGACCGTCCCGCCCAGCACGGTGCCCCACCTGCGCAGGGCACCGAGCTGGCGCGCGACCCGCAGCGGCGGACCCGGACGCCACAGCCCGCTCCGGGCGAACATCCCGCCCGCCCGCGCGACCGACGCCGTGCGGCGTCCGAACTCCGATCCGCTCATCGGCACTCCCCACCCTGGTCGTTTCGGGTTTCCGACCGTACGGATGGGGAGTTGGCGGTTTCTTCTACTTCAGCCCAGCTCTTCGGGTCCGCCGTTGTCAGTGAACTGACAACCTCACGACCCGCCGAGCTTCGCCGGGACGCCGGCCTCCGCGTCCTCCGGCGCGTCCGGCTCGGGCAGGTCGAGGCTGTCGCGCAGCCGCACCGGCTTCAGCGCCGCCGCCGCGACGATCCCGACGACCGCGATGGCCGCGGAGATCAGGAAGATGTGCCCCGTCGCGTCGCCGTACGCGGCCCGCACCACCTCGCGGATCGGCGCCGGCAGCGCCGCCACGTCGAGGTCGCCGCCCGCGCCGCCGCTCTGCGACGCCGGGACGCCCAGCTTCGCGAGGCCCTCGGCGATGCGGTCCGCGACCTTGCTCGCCAGTACGGCCCCGAGCACCGACACGCCGATCGTCCCGCCCAGCGAGCGGAAGAACGTCACCGTCCCGCTCGCCGCGCCGATCTCGTTCAGCCGCACCGAGTTCTGCACGACCAGTACCAGGTTCTGCATCGTCATGCCGACGCCCGCGCCGATCAGGAACATCCCGACGCCGAGGTAGACCAGCGACGTCTCGTGGTCGATGACCGACAGCATCGCGAACCCGGCCGTCAGCACCACCGACCCGATGACGATGTACTGCTTGACCGTCCCGGTCTTGGTGGCGAGCCGTCCCGCGATCGTGGACGACCCGAGGACGCCCAGCATCATCGGGAACGTCAGCAGCCCGGCCTTCGTCGGGCTGAACCCGCGGCCGATCTGGAAGTACTGCCCGAGGAAGACGGCCCCGCCGAACATGGCCATGCCCACCGCCAGGCTCGCGATGATCGCCAGGGCCGTGTTGCGCTGCGCCACGATCTTCAGCGGCACGATCGGCTCGCGCACCCGCGCCTCGACCCACACCGCCGCGGCCAGCGGCACCAGCCCGCCGGCCACCATCGCCGCGGTCTGCCAGGACAGCCACGCGAAGTCGTTCCCGACGAACGTCACCCAGATCAGCAGGACGCTCACACCGCCCGCGATGAGCATCGCGCCCCAGTAGTCGATCTGGACGTCGTCCCGCCGGAACACCGGAAGCTTCAGCGTCTTCTGCAGCATCACCAGCGCGATCGCCGAGAACGGCACGCCGATGAAGAAGCACCAGCGCCAGCCCAGCCACGACGTGTCGACGATCAGTCCGCCGAGCAGCGGCCCGCCGACCGTCGCGACCGCCATCACCGCGCCCAGGTAGCCGTAGTAGCGGCCCCGGTCCCGCGGGCTGATCATCGCGGCCATGATGATCTGCACGAGGATCTGCAGCGCCCCCATGCCGAGGCCCTGCACCGCCCGCGCCGCGATCAGCTGCTCGGTGTTCTGCGCGAACCCGGACGCCAGCGACGCCACGATGAAGATCACGATCGCGATCTGGAGCAGCAGCTTCTTGCTGTAGAGGTCGGCGAGCTTGCCCCAGATCGGGGTGCTCGCCGTCGACACCAGCAGCGTCGCCGTGACCACCCACGTGTACTGCGACTGGCTGCCCTTCAGGGCACCGATGATCTGCGGCAGCGCCGTGGACACCACCGTGGAACTGAGCATCGCGACGAACAGCACCAGCAGCAGGCCGCTCAGCGCCTCCAGGATCTGCCGCCGCGTCATCGGCGGCGGCGAGGGGGCACGCACACTCAAGGAACGCCTCCGGGAAGTAGTGGGAACGGAAATTTCAAGGCCGCCCGGACGGAATATATTCCCTCTGCGCAAAGTTTCTCAGAGGGCAACATCGTCTACCGCTAGGGTCCTGGAGGCATGGAGAGCCTGCGCGAGCGCAAGAAGGAGGCCACCCGGCGCGCCCTGCACCGCGCCGCGATACGCCTCACCCTCGACCACGGATTCGACAACGTCACGGTCGAGGCCATCGCCGACGCCGCGAACGTCTCCCGCCGCACCTTCTCCAACTACTTCGCCGCCAAGGAGGACGCCCTCCTCTACGGCGACGGCGAGCGCATGCAGTCCCTCCTGCGCACCTTCGAGTCCCGTCCCGCGGCCGAACGCTCGTGGCCCGCACTGCGCAACTCCCTGCACGCCCTCATGGAAGAGGTCGGCGAACCCGACCCGGAGTGGGCCGCACAGGCCCGGCTGGCGCGCGCGCACCCGTCCGTCCTGGCCCGCCAGCTCGCCCGGTGGGCCGAATTCGAACGCACCCTGTCGTCCCTCATCGCCGAACGCGACGAACTCCCCCCGGGCAGCCCCCGCGCCCGCATCCTCGCGGGCGCGTTCATGACGAGCCTCCGCATCGCGTCCCTCGCCTGGACCGACCGGCAGCCCCCGCGCCCCCTCGCGGTCGTGGCCGACGAACACCTCGACGAAATGGCCCGATCTTTCGAGTGACGCATGACGGCGGCGGCGAATAGGCGCGCAGCAAATCCGGGCAGCATTTCCGGGCGGTTCCGGAAAGCGTGCACCGCGTGTCCGGTACCGGACGGGAACGCGACGGACGGCGGGCCGTCGAAAGGGCCGAGAGGCGGTGACGCCGATGCGGCGGATGGCCGGTTACGTGATGCCGGTGTTCCAGCACGGTGCTGAGCGGCGATCTCGGGGCGGAGGTGCGCGGGTTCCGGTCGGGGGTGGTGCTGCTGCGCTACCGGTCCTGATCGGCGCCGAGGAGGGGTTCGTCGGCGGCGCGGAGCTCCTGGTTGGGGAGGCCGTCGGGGTAGTCGCGGCGGACGCGGTCGAGGGCGGTGAGCGCGATGTCGAGGTGGTGGCGCTTGCTGGCCTCGTAGAAGGAGCGGGCGCCGGCGGAGAGCTTGAACTCGGCGTGGAGGGGCTTGTCGGAGACGCACAGGAGCGTCGCGTTGGGGATGCGGTAGCGGAACCCGTTGGCGGCGATCGTCGCGGACTCCATGTCGACGGCGATGCAGCGGGCGCTCTTCATCATGGCGAGGGTGCGGCGCTGGTTGAACTCCCAGTTGCGGTTGTCGGTGGTGTGGACGACGCCGAGGCGGTAGCGGGCGTCGGCGGCGTCGAGGCTGTCGAGCAGGACGGTGTTGAGCCGGTGGTTCGGGATGACGGGGATGTCGAGGGGGAGGACCTCGTCGAGGACGTGGTCGGCGCGCTGGTAGGCGGTGGCGAGCACGAAGTCGCCGAGGGCCTGGTGGTTCCGCAGCCCGCCGCAGTGGCCGATCATGACCATGGTGTCGGGGCGCAGGACGGCCAGGTGGTCGGTGATGGTCTTCGCGTTGGACGGGCCGACGCCGATGTTGACGAGGCTGACGCCGGAGCCGTCCGGGGCGGGGTGGTGCCAGGCGGGCATCTGGACGCCCGGACGGGACGGGCCCTCGGCGTCGGGGAAGCGTTCGCGGAACGACTCGACGTGCATCGCGTAGTTGGTGAACAGGACGTGCCGCTGGAAGCGTTCGGCGGGCGTCCCGGTGTAGTGCGCGAGCCGGTCGAGGGACAGCGCCATCCGTTCGGGGCCGAACAGGAAGAGCTTCTTGCCGCGCAGGTCGACGCGGTCCTCGTCGAGGGCGTCGAAGAAGGCGGGGTCGTCGAACCGGAGGGCGGGCCGGGACGCCCGGACGGACACGTCCGCCCCGGCCTTGATGAGCGCCGCGAGTTCGCGGCGCAGGTAGGGGCGGATCGCGTCCGGCCGGGCGAACTCCCCGGTGATCTGGGGATTCGCCGTCGACCACGGGCGCCGGACGTCGACCGCGGGGTACCAGCCGTCCGCGGCGACGGCGTCCAGGGCGTCGAGCAGTTCCTCGACGGGGGGTTCGGTTGCCACGGGGGGCAGCCTAGGCCAGGTCGGCGGCGGTGAGGGAGACGTCGACGGGGGTCGCCTGGGCGACGCCCATCGCGGCGGCGAGGTTGTGGTGGACGCGCGCCTCGCCGGCCCGGCTCTGGCGTTCGAGGGTCCGGGCGAGGGCCTCGTGGGCCCACCCGTCGCTCGGGTCCAGGTCGAGGAGCCGGCGGAGCGTCCGCTCGGCGGGCGCGAGCTGGGCGCTGTGGAAGTAGGCGCGGGCCAGCAGCTCGACGGCGGACCGGTTGCGCGGGTCGGCCTCGACGACGGGCGCGAGCAGCCGCGCGGCGGTGGCGTAGTCCTTCGCGTCGAAGAACATGCGCGCCCGCTGGAAGTCCTCGTACATCTCGTGCCCCCTTTCCTCGCCCGCCCCAACCCGCCGGGTACGGGGTTTGTTCCCGGGGCGGTCAGGGGCGGGGGATGTTGCGGAGGTTGCTGCGGGCGAGGTCGACCATCTTGCCGACGCCGCCGGTGAGGACGGTCTTGCCCGCGGAGAGCGCGAACCCCTTGATCTGCTGCGGGGTGATGCGCGGCGGGATGGAGAGGGCGTTCGGGTCGGTGACGACGTCGAGGAGGTAGGGGCCGGGAGCGGCGAGGGCGCGCTCTAGGCCGGGACGGACGTCGGCGGGGCGCTCGACGCGGGACGCGTCGATCCCGGACGCGGCGGCGATCGCGGCGAAGTCGACGGGTTCGTGGTCGGTCTCGTAGGACGGGAGGCCGTCGACCATCATCTCCAGCCGCACCATGCCGAGCGACGCGTTGTCGAACACGATGATCTTCACGGGGATCCGGTGCAGGCGGACGGTGAGGAGTTCGCCCAGCAGCATCCCGAGGCCCCCGTCGCCGGCCATGGCGATCACCTGCCGCCCGGGGGCGCCGTACTGGGCGCCGATGGCGTGCGGCAGCGCGTTGGCCATGGAGCCGTGGACGAACGAGCCCATCACGCGGCGGCGCCCGTTCGGGGTGATGTAGCGGGCGGCCCACACGTTGCACATGCCGGTGTCGACGGTGAAGATCGCGTCCTCGGCGGCGAGGTCGTCCAGGACGCTCGCGACGTATTCGGGGTGGATCGGCGTGTGCTTCTCGATGTCGCGCGTGTAGGCGGAGACGACGTTCTCGAGCGCGCGCGCATGCTGGCGCAGCATCGACTCCAGGTACGTGCGGTCGTGTTTCTGCTCGACACGGTCGAGCACGAGGCGGAGGGTCTCCCCCACGTCGCCGTGGATCGCGAGGTCAAGCGGTGTGCGGCGGCCCAGGCGGGACGGGTCGTGGTCCACCTGGATCGTGTTCCGCAGCGGCAGGAAGTCGTCGTAGGGGAAGTCGGTGCCCAGCAGGACGACGAGGTCGGCCTCCTGCATGGCGTCGTAGCAGGCGCCGTAGCCGAGGAGGCCGCTCATGCCGACGTCGAAGGGGTTGCCGAACTGGATCCATTCCTTGCCGCGCAGGGCGTGGCCCACCGGGGCGAGGGTCTTGTAGGCCAGCGCCATCACTTCGGAGCGCGCGTCCCGGGTGCCGGAGCCGCAGAACAGCATGACCTTGCGTGCGTGGTTCAGCGCGCGCGCCAGCTGGTCTACCTGGTCGGCCGGTGGACGGACGATGCCGCGGCGGACGAGGAAGTCGTGGTCGCCCGTCGGGTGCGCGGCGTCGCGGCTGGCGACGTCCCCGGAGAGGGTGAGGACGGAGACGCCGCCGAGGCCGATCGCGTGCTGGATCGCCGTCCGGAGGACGCGGGGCATCTGCGCGGGCCCGTTGATCGCCTCGCAGTAGTGGCTGCAGTCGACGAACAGCCGCTCGGGGTGCGTCTCCTGGAAGTAGCCGGTGCCGATCTGGGTGCTCGGGATCTGCGACGCGAGCGCGAGGACGGGCGCGCCCGAGCGGTGCGCGTCGTAGAGGCCCTGCACGAGGTGGGTGTTGCCGGGCCCGCAGCTCCCGGCGCACACCGCGAGCCGTCCGGTCGTCTGCGCCTCGGCGGCCGCCGCGAACGCCCCGGCCTCCTCGTTGCGGACGTGCACCCAGTCGATGCCGCCGGTGCGGCGGACGGCGTCCACGACGGGGTTGAGGCTGTCGCCGACGACGCCGTAGATCCGGCGGACGCCCGCCCGGTGCAGCACCTCGATGAACTGATCCGCGACGGTCGCCATCGCACCCCCTGGCACGTTCCGTGATGGTGTGCTCACGGAGATGCCCGGTGATCCGCCCCTGACACCCCGGACGTCCGTCAGGCGGCCTGGGCCGGCCTGCCGGCGGGTGACCGGGGACGGGATACGAGGTGCGGGGTTCGGCTTCGCCGGTGGCGCGGGGCGCGGGGCGGGGTCAGCGCAGGAGCGTGCCGAGGCGGGCGGCCGCGTCGACGACGATCCGGCCGAGTTCGTCCTCGTCGGACGCCTCGAACAGCGACAGGCCCACGCTGGTCTGCGTCCGGGCGCCGGGGACGACGGCGGACACGCCGATGATCGAGGAGCGGATCTCGCCGTAGGAGACGGCGAAGCCGCGCTCGCGGGCGAGCGCGACCTCGGGGCGCTCGCCGGGGACGGGCGGGGCGGCGGCGAGCATCGCGAGGCCGGCGGAGCCGCGGTCGACGGGGTCGAGCTGGCCGACCCGGAACGCGACGTGCATCGGGGCCCGCCGCGGCTCGACGATCATGAGCATCCGCACCCTGGTCTCGTCCTCGCGGACGACGAGGTGGGCGGTGGCCTGCGCGGCGTCGGTCATCTCCTCCAGGACGGGGCGCGCGAGGGTGCGCAGGTCCTGCTCGACGGGTTCGGCGAGTTCGACGAGGCCGGCGCCGAGCGAGATCCGCTTGAAGCGGTCGCGGCGGCAGAGCCGGTGGGCCTCCAGGGTGCGCACGAGCCGGTGCGCGACGGTGCGGTGGACGCCGACGCCCTCGGCGATCTCGGTGAGCGTGAGGCCCTGCGGGTGCCGGACCAGCAGCTCCAGGATCTGCAGGCCGTTGTGCAGCGTCTTCGACATTCCGGAGTCGATCTCGGGGGCCGCCACACCGGGGACCGTACCGTCGCGGGCCGCGGACATGGGCCTCCTCTTGACGCATGTGAGTCACGCTACATACGGTGTCCGTACTTCGCACGTTGCGTGCGATAATAGCACACAGGAGAGGGTTCGTCCGATGTTCGAGTCGCTGCACCGCCTCTACGGGGCGCAGAGCCACCACATCGACGGCGGCCGGGCGCGCGCGTGGGCGGCGACCTTCACCCCGGACGGCGAGTTCCGTTCGCCCACGTATCCGCGTCCCGTCGCCGGGACGGCCGAGCTGACGGCGTTCGCCGAGCGGTTCTTCGCCGACGCGCGGGCCGCGGGCGTCACCGTCCGGCACGTCCTGACGAACGTGTTCGCCGAGCGGGCGGACGAGCGCACCGCCCTCGTCCATGCATACCTGCAGATCGTGAGCACCCCGGACGGCGGCGAGCCGCGCCTGGACCGGATGACCGTCGTCACCGACGACCTCGTCCGGGACGGCGACGGATGGCTGATCCGCCGCCGCGTCGTCCACCGCGACGGCGCCCCGGGCGCACCCGGCGCGAACGACGGACCGAACGACGAGAAGGAGCAGCAGCGATGAGCGAGACCGCCGAGCCGGCCAACCCCGGACGCGTCGTCGGGACCCCGGTGACGGCCGTGTACCCGGAGCTGCGCGGCAAGGCCGCCGTGGTGACGGGCGCGGCGCGCGGCATGGGGGCGCGGTTCGCGGCGGCGCTCGCCGCCCGGGGCGTGGACGTCGTGGGCGCCGACATCGACGGGGACGCGATGGCGGTCACCGCGAAGGAGATCGCCGCCGAGACCGCGGCCGCGGACCGGCCCGGACGGGTCGTCGCGGCGCGGGTGGACGTGACGAAGGCGGCGGAGCACGAGGCCGTCGCGCAGGTCGCGCTCGCGGAGTTCGGGCGGCTCGACTTCTGGGTGAACAACGCGGGGATCTTCCCGTTCGCCGAGGTCGGCGACATCACGCCCGAGCAGATCCGGGCGACGCTCGCGGTGAACGTCGAGGGGGTGCTGTTCGGGGCGCAGGCGGCGGCGCGGCACATGAGGCCGGGCGGGGCGATCGTGAACATGTCGTCGGTGTCGGCGGTGCGGGTGCGGCGCGGGCGCGGGGCGTACTGCTCGTCGAAGGCGGCGGTCGCGCACCTGACGGAGTCGCTCGCGGTCGAGCTGGGCGACCGGGGCGTGCGGGTCAACGCGATCGCGCCCGGCTACATCGACACGGAGATGACCCGCTGGGTGCGGGAGGACGAGGCGGCGCTGCGGCACGCGCTGGACGTCGTCCCGCTGCACCGGCTCGGGTCGCCGGAGGAGGTCGTGGGGCCGCTGCTGTTCCTGCTGTCCGACAGTGCCCGGTACGTGACGGGGCACAGCATCGCGGTGGACGGCGGGTCCCGGCATGTCTGAGGTGGTCCACGCCGACGCCGTCCGCTACCCGGGGACGGTGCTGGTCACGGGCGCGGCGGGCGGCATGGGCGCGGCGCACGCGCGGGCGCTGGGCGCGCGCGGCGTGCACGTGTGCGCGGCGGACGTCGCCGACGCGGGGCCGGTCGCCGAGGAGATCCGGGCGGCCGGGGGTTCGGCGAGCGCGCACGCGCTGGACGTCACGGACGCGGCCGCGTGGACGCGGGTGATCGGCGAGATCCGGGCGGACCGCGGCGAACTGGGCGGCCTCGTCAACAACGCGGGCATCTCGCGGCGGCTCGAGTTCATGGACACGACCGAGGACGTGTGGGAGCGGGTCCTGCGCGTCAACCTGACGGGACCGTTCCACGGCATGCGGGCGGCGGTGCCGCTGATGCGCGACTCGGGCGGCGGCTCCATCGTGAACATCTCCTCCGTCTCGGGGCAGATCGGCTACTTCTCCCCCGCGTACTCGGCGAGCAAGTGGGGGCTGACCGGGCTGTCGAAGTCGGCGGCCGGGAACTTCGCCGCGTGGGGCGTCCGGGTCAACTCGGTGCATCCCGGGCTGGTCGGCACCGGGCTGCTGGACGGCGCGGACGCGTTCGTCGCGTCGGCCGTCCGGAGCATCCCCGCCGGGCGCATGGGACGGCCCGAGGAGATCACCGACGCCGTCCTGTTCCTGCTGTCGGACCGTTCCACCTACCTCACCGGCGCCGAGCTGACGGCGGACGGCGGCCTGGTGAGCAACGGCCTGTACCACCGCATCCTCGCCGACACCGGAGGTGACCTCGGATGAACCCGGACGTGATCGTCGTCGGCGGCGGCGGGGCGGGCCTCGCCGCCGCCGCCACCGCGGCGGAGGCGGGCGCCTCCGTCCTGCTGCTGGAGGCGGAGCGGGAGCCGGGCGGCTCCACGGAGCTGTCGGCCGGCATGTTCACCGCCGCGGGCACCAGCGTGCAGAAGGGCCTCGGCGTCGAAGACTCGCCGGAGCAGTTCTTCCAGCACTACATGGACCTCAACCACTGGATGCTCAACCCCGGCCTGATCATGGCGTTCTGCCGGAACGCCGCGCCGACGCTGGAGTGGCTGATCGGCCTCGGGGTGGAGGTTCCGGCGGCCGTGTCGCACAACGCGCACATGCCCGGCCTCTGCCAGGCGGGCGTGGAGGACGTCTGGCGCGGGCACGTCCCGCGCGACCAGGGCCTCGGGATCGTCCGGGCGCTCGTCCGGGCGTGCCGCGCGAACGGCGTGGAGATCGTCGCGAACACGCGGGTGGAGCGGCTGCTGGTCGAGGACGGCCGGGTCGCCGGGGTCGTCGCGGACGGCCTGGACGTGCGGGCCCGCGCGGTCGTCGTCGCGACCGGCGGCCTCGCGCACGACCGCGACCTGCTCGAACGGTACTTCCCGGCGGCGCTGCGGGCGGGCGGCGACCTGTTCGTCGTCGCGGCGCCCGGGGCGCGCGGCGACCACCTGCGGTTCGGCCGGCAGGTCGGCGCGTCCGTCGCCGGGGACGGCCAGGGGCTGCTGCTGCCCACGGCGTACTTCCAGCGGCTGCACCACTGGCAGTCCGGTTTCCCGCCGAGGTCGCGAATCCACGTGAACGCGCACGGCCGCCGGTTCATGGACGAGGACGCCTCGTACGCGGTGTCGAGCGGGATCATCGACGCGCAGCCGGGCCCGGTGTGGGCGGTGTTCGACGAGCGCGCCCGGCTCGGGCTGCCGCCCGGCTACGCGCACTGGACGCCCGAGCACGTCGCGCGGGAGGCCGACGCCGGACGGACGTTCCGCGCGGACACCCTTGACGGCCTCGCGGCGGCGATCGGCGTCCCGGCGGACGCGCTCGGCGCGGCCGTCCGCCGCTGGAACGGCACGCTGCCGCACGGCCGCGACCCCGAGTTCCGGCGGCACCGCACGCTGGCGAACAAGGGCGCGGACGCGCACCCCGACCCGATCGACCGGCCGCCGTTCTACGCCGTCCGGATCCTGCCCGCCGAGCTCGTCTGCACCCACGCCGGGCTGGAGATCGACGCGTCGGCGCGGGTGCTGGACGAGCGCGGCGAGCCCGTCCCGGGCCTGTTCGCGGCGGGCGAGGCGGGCGCGGGCGTGCTCGGCCGGCGCTACGTCGGCGGCGGCAACTCGGTGGCGGGCGCCCTCACGATGGGCCGCATCGCCGGCCGCACCGCCGCCGCGTCCCGCCCGTCCGCGCCCGCTCCCACCACGTCGACGGCCGCCGGCTGACGGCCGTCCGCACCACCACCCCGCCCCACCCCACCGAGGAGAACGACATGGCGAACGGCACCGCCGTCCCCGGGGACGCCGACATCGGCCGGCGCACGATCCGGAAGGTGACGCTCCGGATCATGCCGATCATCGGCCTGCTCTACGTGTTCAACTACATGGACCGCGCCAACATCTCGTACGCGCAGCTCGGCATGGAGGACGAGCTCGCCGTCACGACGGCGGTGTTCGGCACCGCATCGGCGATCTTCTTCCTCGCCTACGTCGTGTTCGAGGTCCCCAGCAACATGATCATGAAGCGGGTCGGGGCGCGGCTGTGGCTGGCCCGGATCGCGATCAGCTGGGGGATCGTGACGGCCGCGACCGGCCTCGTGCACAGCGTCACCCAGCTCTACGCCGCCCGCATCCTGCTGGGCGTCGCGGAGGCCGGCCTGTTCCCGGGCCTGCTGCTGTACCTGACGCTGTGGTACCGCACGCAGGAGCGCGGACGGGCGATCGCGGGGCTCGCGCTGGCGCAGCCGGTCGCGATGATCCTCGGCAGCCTCACCGGCGGGCTGATCCTCGACCACGTGCACTGGCTCGACATGAGCAGCTGGCGGTGGGTGTTCATCCTGCAGGGCGCCCCCGCGATCCTGATCGGCGTCGCCGTCCTGTTCCTGCTGCCGGACGTCCCGGGCAAGGCGCGGTTCCTCAGCCGGGAGGAGGCGGCGTGGCTGGACGGCGAGATCGCGAAGGAGTACACGCCGGAGAAGTCGCACGGGCCGCTCGCCGAACTGAAGGTCGTCCGCGACCGGAAGGTGCTGTACCTCGCGGTCGCGAACTTCTTCGCCGCGTGCGGGCTGTACGGGTTCACGTTCTTCCTGCCGAAGATCGTCGAGCAGATGGACCCGTCGTACTCGGCGACGAACATCGGCTTCCTCGGCGCGATCCCGTTCCTGGTCGGCGCGGTCGGGATGGTGCTGGTCGCGCGCAACTCCGACCGGACGGGCGAGCGCCGGTGGCACGTGATCGCGCTGATGCTCGTCGCCGCCGCCGGCCTGTTCGGAACGATCCAGTTCCGGCAGGAGCCGGCGGTCGCGCTCGCCTGCCTGTCGCTCGTCGGGATCGGCGTGCTCGGGTACATGGCGCCGTACTGGGCGATGGCCGCGCGGGTGCTGTCGCGGGAGCACACGGCCGTCGGGCTGGCGGCGATCAACTCGATCGCGGCGCTGGGCGGGTTCTTCGGCCCGTACGTGATCGGGAAGAACGCGACGGCGGACGACGTGTCGGTGGGCCTGTACTTCCCGATCGGCTGCCTGGTGGTGTGCGCGGTCATGCTCGTGTTCCTGCGGGTGCCGCGGGACGAGCCGCGCCGTGCGGCGCCCGCGGGCGCGGCGCCCGTGACGGCGGCGGAGGCCACCGGGAAGTGATCAAACCATGAATCACTCTCGCGCCGTTAGTGTTGCGGCCATGGACGATCGCGACAGCAGCGCGGGCGGCGCGACCGGCGGCGAGGTCGGCGGCGAGGTCGGCGAGCTCGACTTCTGGTCGTTCGTCGACCTCGCCGGCGGCCGGCTGGCCGAGGAGTTCGGCTTCCCGCACCGGCTGGCGACCCGGCTGCTGCTGACCCTGAACCGGGCGTCGGCGATCGTCACCTACGACCTGGAGTCGACGGTGCACCGGCCGCGCGGGCACTCGTGGGCGGGGTTCCGGCTGCTGTTCGTCACGTGGCTGGCCGGGCCGCTGGAGCCGGGGCGGGCCGCGACGCTGGCCGGGATGAGCCGGGCGGCGGTGTCGAACCTCGCCAAGACGCTCGTCGCGGACGGGATGCTGGAGCGGACGCGCGGCGAGCGGGACGGCCGGTCGGTGATCCTGTCGCTGACCGGGCGGGGCCGCGCCGCGATGCTGGAGATCTTCGCGGCCCAGCACGCCCGCGAGAAGCAGTGGGCGGACGTCCTCACCGAGACCGAGCAGCAGATGCTGATCATGCTGCTGGACAAGCTGATCGAGGGCCGCACGCGGTTCGACGTCCGCGAGCGCAGCTAGGCGCGCCCCTCTGGCCAGCGAGCCCGGCGTCCCCCGTCGGGCCGGGCGGGTTAGGTCTTCCCTGCGGCGGAGAAGAGCCGTAGTGTCGGCCGAAAATAGTTAATGCATTTACCATCTTCGGGAGGCGAGGAACATGGCGCACTATCGCCGGGTCGGCGACGTGCCGCCGAAACGCCACACCCAGCACCGGGACGGCGAGGGTCGGCTGTACTACGAGGAGCTGATGGGCGAGGAGGGCTTCTCGGCCGACTCGTCCCTGCTCTACCACCGCGAGATCCCGTCGGCGATCGTCGACGCGCGGCCCTGGGACGTCCCGGACGCCGCGACCACGCCCAACCATCCGCTGAAGCCCCGCCACCTGCGGCTGCACGAGCTGTTCCCCGAGGAGACGTGGGCCGGGACCGACGCGGTCACCGGGCGCCGGCTCGTCCTCGGCAACGGCGACGTCCGCATCTCCTACGCCGTCTCCGCCGCCGACTCGCCGCTGTACCGCAACGCGACCGGCGACGAGGTCGTCTACGTCGAGTCCGGCGCGGCGACCGTCGAGACGATCTTCGGGACGCTGCGCGCCGAGCAGGGCGACTACGTCGTCGTCCCCATGTCGGCGACGCACCGCTGGCTGCCCACCGGCGACGCGCCCCTGCGCACCTACGCGATCGAGGCGAACGGGCATATCGCGCCGCCGAAGCGGTACCTGTCGCGGTTCGGGCAGTTCCTGGAGCACGCCCCCTACTGCGAGCGCGACCTGCACGGGCCCGGCGAGCCCCTCCAGACGGACGGCACGGACGTCGAGGTGCTCGTGAAGCACCGCACGTCCCGGGGGATCACCGGCACCCGGATGGTGTACGCGCGGCACCCGTTCGACGTCGTCGGCTGGGACGGCTGCCTGTACCCGTACACGTTCAACATCCGCGACTTCGAGCCGATCACCGGGCGCGTCCACCAGCCGCCGCCCGTCCACCAGGTGTTCGAGGGGCCCGGCTTCGTCGTGTGCAACTTCGTGCCGCGCAAGGTCGACTACCACCCGCTGTCGATCCCGGTGCCGTACTACCACTCGAACGTCGACTCCGACGAGGTCATGTTCTACTGCGGCGGCGACTACGAGGCCCGCAAGGGCTCCGGCATCGGGCAGGGCTCGATCTCCGTCCACCCCGGCGGCCTCGCGCACGGCCCGCAGCCCGGCGCGTACGAGCGCAGCATCGGCGCCGAGTTCTTCGACGAGCTCGCCGTCATGGTCGACACGTTCCGCCCCCTCGAACTCGGCGAGGGCGGCACCGCCTGCGAGGACGACGGCTACGCCTGGACCTGGGCGGGCCGGGGACCGGACCGGTGACCGGCATGACCGATCTCCCCGCCTTCGCGCTCGGGCTGTGCGACGACGCCGCCGTCTTCCCGCCGGGCCGCGCGCCGCTCGCCGACGCCGTCCCGGCGCACCGCCGCCACCGCGCCGCCCCGTACGCCGCGCTCGTCGGTCCGCTCGTCCTGCCCGCCACCGCGCTGGACGACCTCGCGCCGCTCCTCGCCGGGGACCCAGGCCCGCTGGACGTCGCGCTCACCGCGCCCGCGGGTCCCGCGCAGGCCGCGGGCGCCCTCGCGGCGGCCGCCGACCTGCCCGTCGACCTGCGCGGGCTCGAGATCGCCGTGCCCGCCGGGTGGACGCCGTCCGACCTGGTCCGCGCCGTGGACGGGCTGCGCACGGACGTCCCGATCCACGTCGAGGTGCCGCGGGACGAGCGCCGTCCCGCGCTGCTCGCGGCGCTCGCCGCGTCCGGGCACCGCGCGAAGTTCCGCACCGGCGGCGTCACGGCCGACCTCTACCCGGGCCCGGACGAGCTGGCCGCCGCGGTCGCGTCCGCCGTCGCCGCGGGCGTCCCGTTCAAGGCGACCGCCGGGCTGCACCATCCGGTCCGCAACACCGACCCCGAGACCGGCTTCGACCAGCACGGCTTTCTCAACCTGCTGCTCGCGGCGGACGCCGCGCTGGACGGCCGCCCCGCCGCCGGCCTCGCCGCGCTGCTCGCCGACCGCGACGCCGCGTCCGTCGCCGCCCGCGTCGCCGCCCTGCCGCCCGACCGGACGGCCGCCGCCCGCGCGGCGTTCACGTCCTTCGGCACGTGCAGCATCACCGACCCCCTGACCGAACTCGCGGACCTCGGGCTCCTCCCGGCCGCGCTCACCGAGGAGTACGCATGACGCGCATCGCGGTACCCGACGGCTCGCCGTTCGGGCTCGCCAACCTCCCGTACGGGGTGTTCTCCACGCCCGGCACGGCGCCCCGCGTCGGCGTCCGCGTCGCCGACTCCGTCGTCGACCTCGCCGCCGTCCTCCACGACGACGTGTTCGCGAACCCGACCCTGAACCCGTTCATGGCGCAGGGGCACGCGCGCTGGGTCGAGGTGCGCGAGCGGATCCTGGACGCCGTCACCGGCGACCTCCCGGCCGGCGCCGTGCACCCGATCGGCTCGGTCACCCTGCACATGCCGTTCGACGTCGGCGACTACGTCGACTTCTACGCGTCCGAGCACCACGCCTCCAACCTCGGGCGCCTGTTCCGGCCCGACTCCGAGCCGCTGATGCCGAACTGGAAGCACCTGCCCGTCGGCTACCACGGCCGCGCCGGGACGGTCGTGCCGTCCGGCACCCCGATCGTGCGGCCGTGCGGGCAGCGCAAGGCCCCGGACGACGCCGCCCCCGGGTTCGGGCCGTCCCGCCGGCTCGACATCGAGGCCGAGGTCGGGTTCGTCGTCGGCACCGGCTCCCCGCTCGGCGCCCCCGTCCCGGTCGACGAGTTCGCCGAGCGCGTCTTCGGCGCCGTCCTCGTCAACGACTGGTCGGCCCGCGACATCCAGGCGTGGGAGTACGTCCCGCTCGGTCCGTTCCTCGGGAAGAGCTTCGCGACCTCGGTCTCGTGCTGGGTCGTCCCGCTCCTCGCGCTGGAGGCGGCGCGCGTCGCGACCCCGCCGCAGGACCCCGAACCCCTCCCCTACCTGCGGGAGAAGAACCCGTGGGGGCTCGACCTCGACCTCGCCGTCGAGTGGAACGGGCAGCTCGTCTCGCGGCCGCCGTACCGGGAGATGTACTGGTCGCCCGCGCAGATGCTCGCCCACATGACGGTGAACGGCGCCGCGACCCGCACCGGCGACCTGTTCGCGTCCGGCACCGTCTCCGGTCCCGCGAAGGACCAGCGGGGCGCGTTCATCGAGCTGACGTGGGGCGGGCGCGAGCCGATGGAGGTCGCGGGCGAGCCCCGCACGTTCCTGATGGACGGCGACGAGGTCGTCCTGTCGGCGACGGCCCCGGCGGCGGACGGCACCCGCCTCGGCTTCGGCGAGGTCCGCGCCCGCGTCCTCCCGGCCCCCTGACCCGCCCGCGCCCGCGCCGCGCACCCGCGGACGGTCAGGACGTCACGGCGCACTGGCCGCGGTCGGTGCGGCGCGGGCCCTCGGCCGTCGGGCGGACGTCGAAGTCGAAGATCGCCGTCGGCAGGTACAGCGAGCAGCAGGCGTTCGGGATGTCGACGACGCCGCTGAGCCGTCCCTCGATGGGTGCGGCGCCGAGCAGCAGGTACGCCTGCTCGCCGGTGTAGCCGAACGTCTTCAGGTACTCGATCGCGTTCAGGCAGGCGTTGCGGTAGGCGAGCGTCGCGTCGGTGTACGCGTTCGCGTCGGTCTCGTGGTCGACCGAGATGCCGATGAACGAGATGAACTCGTCGTACCGGGGCTCGACGTTGCCGGGCATGAAGATCGGGTTGGTCGTCACCCCGTACTTCTCCATGCCGCCCTTGATCAGGTCGATGCCGAGGTCGATGAACCCGCCCATCTCGATGGCGCCACAGAAGGTGATCTCGCCGTCGCCCTGGCTGAAGTGGAGGTCGCCGCCGGACAGCAGCGCGCCCGGGACGTACACGGGGAAGAAGACCCGCGAGCCGCGGCTGAAGTTCTTGATGTCCTGGTTGCCGCCGTTCTCCCGGGGCGGGACGGTCCGGGCGCCCTCCCGCCCGATCCGTTCGAGTTCGGCGCCGCTCAGGGTGCCCGCCAGGACGTCCCGCGGTTCGGGCGGCAGGGCGAGCGGCGGCACCCGGTCCGGGTCGGTGTCGATGAGGGCCTGCTCGCGGGCGTTCCAGCGGCGCAGCATGTCGGCGGACGGCGCGGTGCCGAACAGCCCGGGGTGCGTGATGCCGGTGAACCGGACACCGGGGATGTGCCGGGACGTCGCCGTCTGCCCGTGGAAGTCCCAGATGGCCTTGTAGGCGTCGGGGAACCGGTCGGTCAGGAAGCCGCCGCCGTTGTGCCGGGCGAAGATGCCGGTGTACCCCCAGCCCTGGCCCGCGACGTCCCCCGTCTCCTGCGGGACGGGCCCGATGTCGAGGACGTCCACGACGAGCAGATCGCCGGGCTCGGCGCCCTCCACCGCGATCGGGCCGCTCAGCATGTGGTTGACGTTCAGGTTCAGGTCGCGGATGTCGTTCGCCGAGTCGTTGTTCCCGACCTGGCCGTCCATCCACTCCCGGCTCTCGACGCGGATCTCCGCCCCGGGACGCACGGTGACGGCGGGCGGGATGTCGGGATGCCACCGGTTGTGTCCGGGGACGTCCTGGTCGCGCATCGACCGCGCCTGGTCCACGCTGAAGACGACTTCGGGCATGGCTTCCTCCGTAGGTCAGGGGCGGGGCAGCCGGGCCCGCCGCGGGTCGGCGGGCGGCGCGGGCGGGCGCGCCCGGGAGTCCCGCCGGACGACCCGCGGCTCGTGGGCGCTCGCCTCCCGGGCGTCCAGCGCCCGCGTCAGCGCCCCCGGCGTGCGGGCGACGAGCGGCGGCGTGAACACGCGGGCCCCCGCGCGGCCGCACCCCGGGCACGGCTCGGCCGCCCCGGCCGTCCCGATCGGGCGGGCGACGTCGAACGCCCCGCACTCCGCGCACCGGTACCGGTAGATCGCCACGGACACCCCCCAATGCCTCCGTGGCCGACTATTCCGCCAGGACGGCCGGGTAAACGGGCGGAACCCCAGGTCAGGCGGCGTCGAAGAAGGCGGCGAACGGGTCGTCGAGGCCGGTGTCGGGCTCGTCGGGGCCCAGCAGGCAGGCGTCCAGCAGCGCGTGGATCCGGTCGGCGTCGATGCCCGGCCCGGTCAGCACCAGGTGCTGGACGCGGTCGCCGTGTTCGGCCGACCAGTCGAGCGCGGCGGCGACCCGGCGGGCGGGCGGCACCGCGTCCCACGCGGCCTCGGGGAGCGCGGCGAGCCAGACCCCGGCGTCCTCCAGCGTGACGACGCCGGCCACCGCGTCCCACGTGAGCATCCGGTCGGGCCGGTTCGTCAGCCAGAACCGGCCCCGGCTGCGCACCGACTCGGTGGCGAGGACGTCCATGGCGTCGAAGAACCGCGCCGGATGCAGGGGCGCGGTGCGGCGCCACACGACCGTGTCGGCGGTGGGGCTGTGCGCCGGGCAGGGCAGCAGCGCGGTGGCCGGGTCGACCCGGTCGGCGAGTTCGCGGGTGCACAGCGCGGGGCCGGTGAGCCGCGGCGGCGGGTCGCCGGGCATGGCGACCGGGGTGAGCGGCGCCAGGTGCCGCAGGACGTCGCGGCACACCTGCAGGTCGTCGTCGGCGGCGCCGAGCGCGGGGACGGCGATCGCCGTCGCGTACTCGATCTGGTGGGCCAGCACCTCGGCGAGGTAGCGCTCGTCGCCGGGCGCGACCGGCGTGCCGGTCTCCGCGAGCCGTTCGCCCCGGCAGATGTCGACGGGCATCAGCTCGGCGTCCACGGCGGTCAGGACGGCCGTGAGCCGGAGCCGGTCGCGCAGTTCGGGGTCGTCGAGGGCCTCGGCGACCGTCCTCGGCTCCACGCAGTCCCACAGGTCGACCACCAGCGGCCCGGTGTGCGCGGCCCGGCGCAGCAGCTCGGGGACCAGGTCCTCCCGGACCGTGCACGTCACGCACCCGTGGTCGAGCCTGATCACGGCGCGGTCGAGCACCGCGCGGGCGTCCCGGACCGTCCGCGTGACGAGCCCGCCGGACATCGCCCGCAGGTCGTGGTGGACGGCGACGGCGCCGGGGTGCCCGCGCAGCAGCCGGTCGACGACGGCGGTCCGCGCGGCGGCGTGCACCCCGGCCACCAGCACGACGGGTACGGACATGACGACCTCCATGTGAAAATGATTATCGCTATCATGCCACGATCGAGAGGAGATCCGATGGCCCGCAACGACCTGCGACCGGTGATCAAGCTGCGCTCCACCGCCGGAACCGGGCACACCTACGTCACCCGGAAGAACCGGCGGAACGACCCCGACCGCCTGACGCTGCGCAAGTACGACCCGATCGTCCGCAGGCACGTCCTCTACAGAGAAGAACGCTGACCCGGCCCCTTACATGCCGCCCGACCCCGCTCGGGCGGCCATCAGCCCTCACCGTCGAGGACGGCCTCGCGGTCGTCCGGGCGTTCGCGCCGTCCGGGCAGGAGAGCGTCAAACCCGGGTAGCACCTCGGCATGGCACCGTGGTGTGTCGCGGCGGCGGCGCCCGTCCGGCGAGGATGCCCGTATGACGATCCGCGTCCGGCCCCTCCTGCTCGTCCTGCTCGTGCTCGCCGGGCTGCTCGCCCCGCCGCCGCTGCGGGCGTCCGCCGCCGGGCCCGTCCGGCTGCCCGCCCCGACCGGGCGGTTCGCGGTCGGCACCGTCGCGGTGCACCTCGTCGACCGCGACCGCCGCGACCCGTGGAAGCCCGGCCGGGCCCGCGAGCTGATGGTGAGCGTCTGGTACCCGGCCGCGCCCGGCGGGACCGGCCCGGTGCCGCAGATGACGCCGCAGGCCGCGGCGCACTTCGGGTCCGCGAAGGGCGCCGGGACGCTCAACCTCGGCGTCCCGGCCGGGGCGGCCGACTGGGGCGCGACGGTCGGCGCCGCCCGCGCCGGGGCGCCCGCCGACCGCCGCGCCGGGCGGCTGCCGGTCGTCCTGTACTCGCCGGGCCTCGGCGATCCGCGGACGTGGAACACCGCGCTCGTCCAGGACCTCGCCAGCCGCGGCTACGCCGTGGTAACGATCGACCACACCCACGAGTCGTCCGAGGTCGAGTTCCCCGGCGGACGGCTCGTCCCGAGCGTCCTGCTCGGCGCGCCGCCGCCCTCGACGCCCGGGGAGATCACCGCGCTGCTGAAGAAGGCGATGGCGGCCCGGGTCGCCGACACCCGCTTCGTCCTGGACGAGCTGCCGCGCCTCGGCCGCCGCGCCGGCGCGGCCCTCGACACCCGCCGCGTCGGCATGGCCGGGCACTCGGCCGGCGGGTTCACCGCCGCGCAGGCCATGCACGACGACCGCCGCATCCGCGCGGGGATCAACATGGACGGGCAGATGGACTTCCCCGGCGAGCTGAGCGGCGTCGCCCGGAACGGGCTGGACCGGCCGCTGCTGTTCATGCAGGCGGAGGGCGACGGCGCCACCGGCCACCGCGACGTCCCGTCCTGGGCGGCGTTCTGGCGCAACACCCGCGGCTGGAAGGCGAACGTGCTGGTGCGCGGGTCGCGGCACGCCTCGTTCACGGACGCGTCGGCGGTGCTGCCCGCGCTCGCCCGCCGGGGCGTCGAACCGTCCGGCGGGCTCGCCGCCGCCCTCGGCACCGTCCCGCCGCACCGGGCGACCGCCGTCCAGCGCGCCTACACGGCCGCGTTCTTCGACCGGTGGCTCCGCGGGCGCGACGGCGCGCTGCTGGACGTCCCGTCCCCGTTCCCCGGCGTCCGCTACGAACGCTGAGGAGCGGAACGTCCGGAAGATCCTCATCTGCCGCCGTTAGCTTCGCGGCCCATGGACCACGGAACCACCGGCCTGCTGGGCGCCCCGCCGCAGGCCGCCCCCCACCTCCGCCGCCCCCGCCGCCCGCTGCTCGCCGCGGCGGCCGCCACCGCCCTCCTCCTCGTGGTGGACTTCGCGCTCCGGATGTACCACGAGTACGTCGAGCCGATCACCGGCCTCCGGCGGCTGTTCAACATCGGCTCGGAGAGCAACCTCGCGACCTGGTGGAACAGCGCCCTGCTGCTCTCGGTCGCCGGAACGGCGCTGCTCGCGGCCCTGCTCACCGACCGGACGTCCCGGCCCGGACGGACGTCGTGGCTCGCCCTCGCCGCGGTGACCGCCTGGCTCAGCGTCGACGAGACCGTGCAGGTCCACGAGCGCCTCGCCGGGATCGGCGAGGGCTGGGCGGACGGGCTCGGCATGTCCGTGCCGACGTACGCGTGGGTGCTGCCCGGCGCCGCGATGGCGCTGACCGGCGCGGTCGCGGCCGTCCTGTGGGCGCGCGGCCTCCCCCGCGACCTGCGGCTCGGCCTCCTCGGCGCGCTGGCCGTCTACATCACGGGCGCCCTCGTCGTCGAGGCGTTCAACGGCTGGGTGAACCGGCAGGGGCTCAAGGAGGTCTACGCGCTGGGCACGAGCGTCGAGGAGGGCATGGAGATGGGCGCGTGCCTGCTCGCCCTCGCCGTCCTCGCCCGCTTCGTGGTCTTCACGCGGGACCCCGCGTCGGGCCGTCTCGCCGTCCGCCTCCGATGAGAGCGCGATGAGAGGTTCCTCATCTGCGCGCGGTCAGTCCTGCCAGTAGAACAGCAGGTCGCGGACGCGCAGCGACCCCCGGTCGCCGAAGAAGTAGACGTGCGGCCCCTCGACCACCGTCGTCCGCCGGGACCGACGCCGTCCGCCGCGCGAGGCTCGCCGGCGGCTCCCGCCGCACCGCGGGCGAGTCGATGAGGTCCCGCACGCGCTCCCGTGTCACCGGCCGATGATCGCGCGCGGGCGTCCCGCCCCGCAACGGCCCCTCAGGACCCGGCCAGCCCCGGCGGGAAGCCGCCCGTCGCGATCGGCCCCCACCCCTCGACCGTGATCCGGATCAGCGACTTGTTCTGCCGCTCCATCGCCCGGCGGTAGTCGTCCCAGTCCGGATGCTCGCCCGCGATGCGGCGGTAGTACTCGACGAGCCCGTCGAGCGCCTCCGGCATGTCGAGGACCTCCGCACGCCCGTCCACCTGCACGTACGGGCCGTCCCAGTCGTCAGACAGCACGCAGATCGACACACCGGGCTCGCGACGGGCGTTGCGCGCCTTCGCACGATCCGGATACGTCGACACGACGATGCGTCCCTCGCCGTCCACACCGCACGTCACGGGCGACATCTGCGGCGCCCCGCCCGCCCGCGTGGTGACGAGCACCCCCCGATGGCGCGGGCGCAGGAACTCCAGCAGCGCGGCGCGATCGACGCGCTCGGCGGTGGCGATACGTGGCATGAGCCCCTCTTCCGACAGTTCACGGCGGATCGATGGAGCCGGACGACTCCCCGTCCGACCCTAGAAGCTGGAGCGCACTCGAGCGCAAGCAGGGGAAATGGTCGGGGCCGTCAGACCGGTGGGGTCTGACGGCCCTGTCGGCCGGTTCCATGGTCACGCTTTGTTGAAGGTGTTGCGGGTTGGGGGAGGCGGGGCGGGCGGTCAGAGGCTGCGGGCGGTGATGTCGCCGTGGGCCGTGGTCGCGCGGATCTTCAGAGCGGGAGTACCGTCGTTCTTCAGCGCGTTGCTCACGCGGCCGCGGCCGGTCTGCGCGTCCAGCGACGCCGACACGCCCGCCGCCGCGACCACCGAGATGTCACCCGACTGGGTGGACAGGGCGACCTCGCCGCCCGCGGCCTCGGCGATGCGGATGTCGCCGCGCTGTGCGCTGATCTGCGCCGGGCCGTCCAGCCGGGCCACCTCGACGTCCCCGTCGAGCGCGGTCAGGCGCACGCTCGCCGCTTCGTCGATCTTGACCGGGCCGTGGGCGCCGTCGAAGACGACCTCGCCCAGCCGGCCCACCGCCCGAAACTCCGCACTCGCCGCCCGCGCCTCGACCCGCGAACCCGCGGGGAGCTTCACCGTGACCTCCACCGACCCGGACGGGCCGAAGTACTGGTTCCCGGCCGCCGGCGCCTCCACCCGCAGCACACCGTCGGCGAACTCGACCGTGGTCTGCTCGGCCGCCTTCACGTCCCGGCCCCGGGACGGGTCGGCGGGCCGGACCTCGACCTGCGTGTCGGCCCGGTCGGCGGCGATCACCTGCACCCGCCCGGCCGGGACGTTCACCACGGTCGCGATCGGGGCGGGGGTCTGGAACGTGTTCATCGTGCTTCTCCCTTGCGGTTCGCCTTGCGGCTTCCTTCTTGTTTCCGACAACGCAAAAGCTACGTTGCCTTCACAGATTCCGCAACAAGATCTTTGCATCTAAACAGTGATATCGCAGGTCAGCGTGAGGATTTCGTTGCACTGGCTCCTGCATGGAATGCAACATGCGACGTTCACTCGTTGCAATAGAATGCGCGCGAACGCTACGCGGGCAGCGGGCGAACCGAAGCGGCCTCGGTCACCGGGGTGCGGTGACCGAGGTCGTTCGTCACTCCATTCCGATCGGAGGGCGCCCGTTGAACCACACCGGCCGAACGTCCATGCGGCGGAACCGCCAGCCGTCCGCCGTCCGCACCGCCTCCGCGTCGAAGCGGCCGCCGACGTCGAAGTGCACGCCGGGCTCCTCCCCCCGGGCCTCCGCCGTCGACGCGAGGTGGACGTGCACCATCAGCGCGTTCCACCGCACCGCCGCCCGGTCCCCGTCGAGGTCGACGATGTGGTTGGACGAGAGATGCTGCGTCCGCTCGAACCGCTCCAGGGCGACCCGCGTCGATTCCGCCAGCCCGTCCAGCCCGACGACGTCGCCCACCGGGGCCTCCATCGTGACGTCGGACGTGTGGAAGCGGCGCGCCCACTCGTCGTCGAAGTTCCGTTCGTCCAGGCTCGCCATGAACCTGTCGACCAGCTCGACGATCTCCACCCGGTCGATCAGTTCGCTCATCGTTTCCATGCCACGACGCTATGGACCGGCCGGTCCCCCGGGCATCGGTCAGATGACTGGCATCCTGACGTTGTTCACTTGGGATCCGTGCAGCCGACGATCACGCAGCCGAGGTGCGGCCGGCGCCGGATGATGAGCCGGGGCCGGGATTCTGGTGGGAGGTGAAGGCGAAGCTCGATTCCCCTTCGTCCAACCGAATGGTCAGGGCCGCGTCCAGGGCTTTGGCGAGCCGCGTGAGCAAGGGGAGAGTGGGTGTCGAGTCTCCGCCCTCGATGTTGGAGATCTGGGGTTGGGTCATACCCGCGCGGCGCGCCAGTTCGGCCTGGGACAGTCCGAGTGCGACGCGGCGATCGTGTACCGCTTGCCCGAGAGCCAGAGCGTGTCCGGCCTCGACGTAGGCGGAGGATTCCTCGACCGTCTCCCCCTAAATCTATATGGGGCAGGGACCTCGACGAGCCAAGTGGTCCACGAGGGGTGGGGAAGGGGCGTCGCGGCTGGGGGCGGTGTCAGCGGGAGCGCCAGACGGTGCCGCGGCGCTCGTACTCGAGGACCATTTCGGCGAACAGTGCGGTTTCGGGGCCGTACAGGCGCTCGACCAGCCACAGCGCGAGGTCGAGGCCCGAGGTCACGCCGCCGGAGGTGATCAGGTCGCCGTCGTCGACGACCCGGCCGGGGACCACCCTGCCGCCCTGGGCCTCCAGTTCCTTCTTGGCGGCGTGGTGCGTCGTGCAGGGGCGGCCGTCGGTGATGCCCGCGGCTGACAGCAGCAGCGCCCCGCTGCACACCGACGCCGTGATCAGGCCCGGACGGCACGCGCCCGCCAGCGCCCGGGGAAGGACGCCGCGGCGGATCTCGCGGTCCACGGCGGACCCCTCGCCCAGGCCGCCTCCGGGCACCATGATCACGTCGGCCGATCGCGGTGACCACGGGGTGCGCACCGCGATGTCCATGCCGGAGAACGTGGTCACCGTGCGGGGGCCGTCGGCGGTGACGAACCGCTGCTCCACTCCGCGCTCGTCGGCGATGATGCCGAGCACCTCCACGGGTCCGGCGAAGTCCTGCTCCTCGACGCCGTCGTAGAGGACCGTGTGCACCCGCAGCGGCCTGCGGGGAGGCCGGGCGGCGGGCGACGCCGGGGCCGCGAGGGCGCCGAGGCCGAGTGCCGTCGTGGTGACCGTGCCCGTGCGCAGCACGTCGCGTCTGTTCATCTCGCTCCTCCATCGTCGGGGGGACATCACATGCCGGAGAGCAGCCCCGCGGCCACCGGCTTCCCCGGCGCCACGCCCGGGGGGACGGCGAAGACGGCGCTGCCGGTGTGCCGGATGAAGGCGTTCAGCCGGTCGGATCCGGCGAGCGCGCGCTGGGCGCGGACGAACACGTCGGGGTCGCGCACGTAGGCGCAGAACAGCACGCCGCTGTCGAAGGCCGCGTGGCCCGAACCGTCGTGCACGGGCATGCCCTCGCCGTGCTCGTGGTCGTGCTCGTGGTCGTGCTCGTGGTCGTGCTCGTGGTCGTGGGCGGCGTTCGTCCGGCCGGCCGTCTGGAAGCCGTAGTCGTAGTTGTACGAGCGCCGCAGCATCGGGACGTCCCGGACGAGGGCGAGGTGCGAGTCGGCGGGGATGAGGGGCTTCCCGTCGGGCCCCTTCTTGCCGAAGTCGGGGGCGCTGAACTCGTGCCCGCCGCTGAGCGGGGCGCCGTCGCCGCGGCGCCGTCCGATCGTCTCGTCCTGGACGCGCGCCGTGGCGGTGTCCCACTTCGGCAGGTCCATGCGGATCTTGCGGAAGACCAGGTAGGTGCCGCCCGCGAACCAGGCCGGGTCGTTCGCGTCCCGGGCGCGGACGACCGCGTCGAGCTCGTCCGGGCGGGGGTTGACGGTGCCGTCCTTGTGGCCGAACAGGTTGCGCGGCGTGGCGTCGCCGAACCCGCCCAGGAAGCCCTGCTGGGTCCAGCGCAGCCGCGCGACGCCCGGGGCCCGGCTGCGCAGGGCGCGGAACGCGCGGCTGATGACCTGGGGATCCTCGGCGCAGATCTGGACGAGCAGTTCGCCGCCGCTCCACGCGTCCTCCAGCCCGTCGCCGCGGAAGGCGGGCAGCGGCTCCAGCCGGCGCGGGCGGGCGTCCGGACGGCCGACGCGCTCGAACAGGTCCGGGCCGAACCCGAACGTGACGGTCAGCCGGGACGGTTCGAGGCCGTCGGCGATGCCGGTGTCCGGCGGCACGTCCGGTCCGGCCGCCGGCATGGGGCCGGGCGGGCGGCCCTGCGTGAGCCGCTCGGCGACGGTCGTCCAGCGTTCCATGAGCCGCCGGAAGGCGGCCGCGACCCGCGCGGAGCCCAGCCGGCTCCCGTCGGCCGGGTCGGTGGTCACCAGGTCGAACGCGGCGAACAGCGCGTACCGCTGCTGCGGTGTGGCGATGCCCGCCTGGCGCGCCCCGTGGAACGGCTCGATCCGGCGCTCCGTCCCGGACGGGCGCGGCGCCTCGTCGCCGCGCGCGGTCGCGACCAGCGCTCCGCCCGCCGCCGCCGCGCCGGCGGTCGCCGCGAACGTGGTGATGACGGCGCGCCGCGAGAAGGGACGGCTGGACTGTTCCGGCATTGGGACCCCCAGAGGAAAACACGACCTTCAGCCTTCCTGAAGCCTAAGGCAGGCTTCAGGAAGCCTGAAGGTGGGGTGGTTCCAAGGGCTGGGAGCCGCTTCCGCACCAGGTCACGGCGGGGGCGGGGCCGGGGCCCGCGACCGGTCGAGGGGTTCGATCAGAGGCCGCGGGCGGTGATGTCACCGTGGGCCGTGGTCGCGCGGATCTCCACGCCCGCGGTGCCGTCGTTCTCGAGGGCGTCGACGTCGAGGCGGTACTCGTTGGTGCGGTGGTGCAGCCGGAACCCCAGATGGCGGTTGACGGCCAGGAGGGCGGCGTCGTTCCCGGCGGTGTCGGTGGCGACCTGCGTGACCTGCGGGTAGTCGTCGTACAGCAGGCGCAGCATCGACGCCTTGACCCACAGGTCCAGCCCCAGGCCGTGATGGTCGTCGGCCGGCGGGCGGTCGTGCTGGGTCGCACGGGCCCCGCCGCCCCCGGGGACGACGACCTCGGTGCACCCGACGACCCTGCGGCCGTGCTCGGCGGCGACCGTCAGCAGCACGTCGCCCGGGACGGCGTCCTCACGGCCCGGCGGGGCGATCCGCGCCGTCTTCGTCAGCCGGTAGCCCGGATGCTCGACCGCGACCATCTCGTCCAGCCAGCCCGGATGCACGTCCCGCAGCGACAGCAGCAGGTGGTGCAGCGTGCGCAGGCGGGTCAGGCCGCGCCGCAGGCAGAAGGCGTCGCCGGTCCCGCCCGCGGGCACGGCCGCGATGACGCGGCGCAGGCCGCGGCGGCGCGCCTCGGCGGTCAGCGTGGTCAGGAGCCGGGTGCCGGTGCCGCGGCGCCGATGCGCCGGGTGAACGTGCACGTGCGCGCGTCCCGTCGCCGTCGTGGACGGCAGGTGCAGGACCGCCAGACCCACGACCTGCTCCGCGCGGGTCGCCGTCCAGACGGCCGTCGCCCCGGCGGTCAGGTGGGCGTGGAACCGGCCGGGGGGCGCGGGCGCCGTGCCGGGCGCGTCCACGGCCATGGACGCGGCGACCACCGCGTGCCAGGTTCGCAGGCGCGGCCCGTCCGGCTCCTCCCGCGCCGGTTCGGCCCGGGCGACGCGCAGCCGGGCCGGGCGGGGCCGGACGTCGTCGGCGGCCTGCGTCATCGGTCGTGTCCGTTCCCTGGTCGTCGGCGGGCGGTCGCCCGGCCGGGGCGCCGAGACGCCCGTCACCAGGCTGGCGGGACGGCCGCCGCCGAACAACGGCGATGTCGGGAAGGCAGCGTTGCGCGAACGGTCATCGATGCGATTTGTGCCGACGCGACCGGGACGGTTAGCTTCACGATCGATTCAGGGGGGTCCATGGAGCTTCGGGACATTGAGATCTTCTTGGTGTTGGCGGAGGAACTGCACTTCGGGCGTACCGCCGAGCGGCTGCGCATCACCCCGTCCCGGGTCAGCCACGTCATCAAGAAGGCCGAACGCCGCATCGGCGCCCCGCTGTTCGCGCGCACCTCCCGCACCGTCCGCCTCACCCCGCTGGGCGAACGGCTCCGCGACGGGCTGCTGCCGGCGCACCAGCGGATCCGGCAGGCCGTGGACCAGGCCGTCGCCGAGGCGCGCGGCATCACCGGCACCCTGCGCGTCGGGTACTCCACCCCCTGGTGCGCCGACCTGCTGCTGAAGGCGTCCCGGACCTTCCGCGACCGCTACGCCGACTGCACCGTCCGCATCCAGGAGATCCAGCTCAACGATCCGCACGGCCCGCTGCGCCGGGGCGAGCTCGACCTGCAGCTCAGCGAACTCCCCGTCGCCGAACCCGGCATCACCGCCGGCCCCACCGTCCTCTCGGACGCCCGGGCCCTGCTCGTCCCCGCCGACCATCCCCTCGCCCGGCGGGAGAACCTGTCGCTGGAGGACCTCGCCGACATCCCGCTGATCACACCGGGCGGGAACTTCCCGCCCTACATGGCGGCCGTCCACCTGCCCACCCACACCCCGTCCGGCCGCGCCGTCCCCCGCGGACCCGTCTTCACCTACTGGGCCGAGGTGCTCTCCCTGGTCGCCGCCGGCCTCGGCGCCTTCCCGGTCTCGGTGCGCGGAGCGCACTACTTCGCCCGGCCCGGCGTCTCCTTCGTCCCGTTCCTGGACGCGCCGCCCGTCGAGTACGGGCTCCTGTGGCCGACCGCCGGGCACACCGCCCGCGCCATGGCGTTCGTCGACCTCCTCGTCGACCTCCCCGAGGACGAGTGACCGACCGGACGGCCGCGTCCCGACCCGCGTTCGTCAGCGGCCGGCGTCGATCGCCGCGCGCACCGCGTCCCGGATCGCCCGGTGCAGCGGATCGGCGTCCGCGCCGAAGACCCGCTCGTCGACCTCGGCCACCGCCTCCCGCGCCGCCTCCAGCAGCCGGGCGCCCTCCGCCGTGATCTCGAGCGTCGACGCCGACCCGGCACGGGCGTTGCGGTCGCGCACCAGGCCCGCCGCGGCGAGCGCCTTCACCGCCGCGTGCACGCTCTGCACGGTGATCCCGGACATCCGCGCCAGGTCGCTGAACGACGCCCCCGGCACGGTGGCGATGTGGCCGAGCAGCCCGAGCCTGCCGACCGTGAGCCCCAGCGGCGCGAGGACGGGGGCGAGTTCGGTCTCGATCCGGCGCGCGAGCGACAGCACGAAGACCGACGTGCTCGTCACCCGGGGTCCGGTCCGTCCGCTCTCGGTGCTCACCCTCCCAGTCTCCCTCAGATCCGCCGCTCCCCGCGGCGCCCGGACGGCCCCGCGGACCATCGCGACACGCCTGCCGGGCATGTCCGAAAAGGGGCACCGAACCCCCGCCTCCGGGCAAGATGAAGATCCACAACCGGCATCGCGGCATGGAGCGGCTCGTGAACGACATTCCCGGCATCGACACGACCGTGCCGAGTTCGGCGCGGATCACCAACTACTGGCTCGGCGGCAAGGACAACTACCCCATCGACCGCGAGGTCGGCGACGCGATCGCCCGCGTCCATCCCGACATCGTCACGATGGCGCGGCACGACCGCGCGTTCATCGGCCGCTCCGTCCGGTACCTGGCGGGCGAGGCGGGCGTCCGCCAGTTCCTCGACATCGGCACCGGCCTGCCCACGCAGGACAACACCCACGAGGTCGCGCAGCGCGTCGCCCCCGACGCCCGCATCGTCTACGTCGACAACGACCCGATGGTCCTCGCGCACGCCCGCGCCCTGCTCACCTCGACACCCGAGGGCACGACCGCCTACATCGACGCCGACCTGCGCGAGCCCGAGGCCATCCTCGACAAGGCCCGCGAGACCCTCGACTTCACCGAGCCGATCGCCGTCATGCTCATCGGCATCCTGCAGCACATCGTCGACGACGCCGAAGCCGAGTCGATCGTCCGGCGGCTCGTCGCCCCCCTGCCGTCCGGCAGCCACTTCGTCCTCGTGCACGACACCGCCGACTTCCACGGCCAGTCCGTCCTGGACGCCATGGAGACGTTCATGGCCGAGGGCGGCCTGCCGATCTGCGCCCGCGACCACGCGCAGATGGAACGCCTGATGGACGGCCTCGACATCATCGACCCCGGCATCGTGTCGACCGCACGCTGGCGCGTCGGCCTCGACAGCCCGTGGGGCGAGGCCGAGAACGTCGCCCAGTACAGCGCCGTGGGCCGCAAGCCCTGACCCGTCAGCCCGCCATGTCGAGGACGAACCGGTAGCGGACGTCGTTGCGCGCCAGCCGTTCCAGCGCGGCGTCCGCCTCCCGCGGGGGATGCCGACCATGCACAGCGTCCCGTCCACGGCCAGCGCCGCCAGGTACGGCTCCAGCGCGTGCGGCGCCCCGACCGTGTCGATGATCAGGTCGCAGCGGCCCGCCTGCGCCGCCATCCGCCGCCCGTCCGACGCGAGGACGGCGTCGTCCGCGCCCAGCCGGCGCGCCTCGGCGACCTTCGCGGGCGACGAGGTGAACTGGACGGTCTCGGCCCCCAGGGCGCGGGCGAGCTTGAGGGCGACGTGCCCGAGCCCGCCCATGCCGACGACGCCGACCGTCCGTCCGGGCCCGGCGCCCCAGCGGCGCAGCGGCACCCACGTGGTGACGCCCGCGCGCATCAGCGGCGCCGCGCCCGCCGGGTCCAGCCCGTCCGGCAGCGCGTGCACGAAGTGCTCGTCCGCGACGTACTCGGACGAGAACCCGCCCCGCGTCGGCGAACCGTCGACACGGTCGGCGCCGCCGTAGGTGAGGGTGACGCCCTCTTCGCACCAGTTCTCCCGCCCCGCCCGGCAGGCCGCGCACCGCCGGCACGAATCGACGATGTTGCCCACCGCCACCCGGTCGCCGACGGCGAACCGGAACACCCCGGACCCCACCTCCGCGACCTCCCCCACGATCTCGTGCCCCGGCACGAGCGGAACCCCGGCGGGATCCCCGCCGCGCACCGCCGCCAGGTCGCTCGCGCACACGCCGCAGTACCGAACCCGCACCGCGACGTCCGTCCGCCGCAACTCCCGCCGCTCGAACACCCACCGTTCGAGGCCCGCCCCCGGAGCGAGGGCGGCCCACCCGTTCACCTCACGCATGGCACCACTCCGATCTCGAAGCCCGGACGGACGTCACCAGGGCAGTTCGCCCTCGTAGTCGCGCAGCCCCCGCTCTCGCGGGCGATCCACCGGCTCGAACGCCGCCTCGGCGCGACGCTGCTGGAGCGCACCAGCCGCTCCGTCGCGCTCACCGAGGCGGGCCGGGTGCTCCTGCGGGAGGCCCGCGCGGCGCTGCACGCGGTCGACGCCGCCGAGCGCCGCACCCGCCGCGCCGACGGGGCCCTGCTGCACCTCCCGTTCGACGACTCGGCGGGCTTCGACACCGAGGAGCTCGGCACGGAGGGCCAGGTCGTCCTCCTGCCGGCCGCGCACCCCCTCGCCGCCCGCTCCCACCTGCGCCCCGACCTCGCCGCCGTCCCGGTCCTGGACGCCCCGGCGGTCACCACGGTCATCGCGTGGCCCCGCACAGCCGCTCGAAGGCCGTCGCCGGCCTCGTCCGGACCGCCACCCGCGTCTAGGACGGCGTGACCGGCGCGTGACCGGGGCGACAGCGCGCGGGCGGAGCATGGCGATGTCCGGAAGGAGCGCCATGCACACCACTCTGAGCAAGCTCACCGCGACCGCCGCGGCCGCGGCCGCGCTCACGTCCCTGTACCCCGCCGCCGCGCACGCGGGGCAGGCCGTCCGCTCGTTCGTCTACAAGGGGCAGACGTGCGAGGACCACAGCTACGACCGCACCGCGAGCTACCACTGCTGGGCGGGACCGCCCGACGCGCAGATGTACCAGACGCAGGCCAGGTGCAGCGACGGCTCCTACAAGCACGGCAACTACGAGTGGTACACCTCCAAGTACTTCTCGCTCGTGTCCTGCCCGCCGGGCACGTCGGTGACCTGGTCGCGTCCCGAACCCCAGTACGACTGACACCGAGAAGGGACGATCCCGTGAAGGCACACGCACGAGCCGCCGCGGTCGCGCTCGCGGCCGCCGCGGCCTGCACTACGGGCCTCGGCGCCCTCCCCGCCCACGCCGCCCCGGCCGCCGAGAAGGCCACCTGCTCGACCTACCGGTCGTCGGACGGCAAGAGCATCGGCGTCAGCTGCGACGCGGGCCGCTACTACATCGTCGGCACGGCGTGCGGCCCGGGCCACTGCACCACGATCGGCGGCCCCATCGTGGACGCGCCCGCCATCTCCTGGGCGCACGCCGGCAGCGGCTACTTCGGCGGCCCCATCCGAGCGGTCTTCGTCTGAGCCGTCCCGGTCACGGGCGTTCAAACCGCTCGACGAGCCCCCTCGACCCCGCAACCGGGATCGAGGGGCTTGCTCGGCGTCAGGGCGTGGACGTGTCCAGGCCGAGCGCGTCGAGCACGTGGGCGAGGAGCTCGTCACGATACGAGCCAGAGGACGTCGCGTAGGCGAAGGGGATCAGCCGGTCCAGGTAGGTGTCGGGCGCGTCGCCACAGAACCAGTTGCACACTTTTCGTGCCGCCCGCTATTCGAGCCACGTCCCGTCGCGCATGATGACTCTGCCGCGGAGTTCCGGCTCGCCGCGCCAAGCGCGCACGGTCTTCGGCACCACGCGCACATACAGGAAGGGATCGTCTTCCGTACGCGGGTCCCACCCGAACTTGGCGGCGAAGGCATCCGCCGCTTCTCCGGGCACGTCCCGGTCCGGGAAGCACTCCGCCTCGCCCTGGAAAAGCACCACGTCGAAGGAGTCCGGTAGCGCCAGGCGCACGCGCGGCTCCTCGCGGACGTTCCGCGCGGTCGCGGAAGCCGCACCGGTGCACATCCACACCGCCCGCCCGTCCCACAGGAACCACAGCGGCACCTGGTGCGGGCCGTGATCGGGGTGCGATGTCGACACCCAGACGTCCCGCTCGGTGACGAGCCGTTCCAGGGTGTCGCGCTTTCGCTCCGCCGTCCGGCGGCGAGCACTGTCCGTGGTCTGCATGAGGATCGACCTTAACCAGCGGGCCCACGAGGCGCATGAGGCGAGAGACCTACGCCCGGCATGGCTGGTGGCCGAAGTCAGGTCCAGGATGGCGATTTCCGGGTGGGCCCACACCGCCCCGGCGAGCGTGCGCGGTCATGACGGCTTCACCGCCGCGCCCATCTCCCGGGCGATCTCGACCGCCGCCTTTTCGGCGTCTTCGGGCAGGCGCCGTCCCGCCGCGGGCCCGGTGCGCCATCGGTAGGTGCCGCCGTCCCAGGACACGAACCGGGGCCCGTTCTCGCGGTAGGTGACGCGCACGTGCGGCAGGTCCCGGTCGTCACGGTCGAGGGACGCCGTCATCTGGGGCGCGCACCGGCGGAGCGCCGCGTGCAGTTGCGCGTCCCGGCCGAACATTTCGATGCTCTCCATCTCTCCTCACGGAAGTCGCGGCGGAAGGGGGTCAGGGGGCGACGAGGCCGCCGAGTGCGGTCCGCAGCCGTCCCCGGCGCGGCGCACGATGGCGGCGTTCAGGCCGGGGAGGTGCGGGGGCGGTGCGGACGGGCGCGGCGGCGCGCGGGTGCCTCGGTTCGGCCGATGGCGTGGCGCGGCGGACGTCCAGGGCGTTCAGGCGGCGGGCCAGTTCAGCGGGCGTCGCCGCTTCGACCAGTTGGCAGGTGCCCGCGCGGTCGCGGGCCAGCGCCCACCAACTACCGGTGGCCTCGCCGAGCCAGGCGGACGTCCCAGGGAACCGGCGCGCCACCTCGGCGGCCACCCGTGCCTGCGGGTTTCGGGAGGCGGTCACCGGGCCGTCTCCGCCCCGACCTGGTCGGACGCCAGGCGGCCGAGGGCCCACGTCACCGCGTTCATGATCTGGTCGGCCTCGGCGACCGGCTCGTGGCCGGGGCCGAAGAACCACATCCGGTCGCCGTCGTCGCTGCGCGGACGGCACGTGACGGTGACGGTCGCGGGGCTCGCCTCGGGACCGCAGCCGGGGACGTCGGGGTTCTCGATGCGCAACCCCCTCGCGGTCGACTCGACCTGGAGGCGTCGCGCGGACAGGTGCGCGGCGAGCGCCGCGAGGCATTGCTGCGGGGTCGTACGATCCGTCATCAGGTCGGAACCGCCTTCCGGCCGAGGCCCCGGATCCCCCGCTGTTCGCCCAGCGGGCCGGGGCCGCCTTACGTTCGGACGTGGGGCGTCTCGCGCCCACGCACCGATGCTGAAGGCTCGCGAGGCTCGGGAGTGACACAGCTTGTGTCACCGCTCCGAGCTGCTCAAACGATCCGGGCCCACTCCGCGAACGCCACCAGAGGGTGTGGCGGGGACACGTGCAGACGGAGCAAGGTGTCGAGCGCGTCGTGGACGAACGGGTGCCCACGCACGTGCTGGGGTGCGATCTGGCGCGCGGTCCGCAACGATGCGAACGCCTCGTCGCGCTTCCCCAGCCAGAGCTGCGCTCGCGCGACGTCGATGAAGTAGTGCGAGCGCCGTTCGGCGGGGAGTGCTCCGAGCAGGCTCTCCCGCTGCTCGCGATCGGCGCGGGACGCCAGCGACATCACCCGCGCCGCATCGCCGAGTTCGGCCGCGACCGAGACCTCGTGGACGTGCAGTGACGCGGGGCCGAAGGCCGTCCCGTGGTAGATGCCCTCGGGGACTCGCTTCGCCAGGACGCGGGCCTGTTCGAGGTGTTCGTCGACGACCGAGGCGTTCTCGGTCAGCCGGGCCGCGACGACGGCGGCGCGCATGTGCAGAGCGCCTGCGGCGGCGCGGAGGTCCGGCGTGGCCGGTGCGGGAAGAGCGTCGAGGGCGCTTTCCAGCGCGCGAAGTCCGGCTCCGAGGTTGCGGCCGGCCGCGAAGAAGACCTCCGTGCGCACGTAGGCGGCGGTGGCGACCAACGCCGGATCCTCGGCGAGGTCGGCCGCGCGGCGCATTAGCTCGATCAGGCGCGCCGACAGATCGTAGTAACCGTACTTGTAGGCGACGGCGTCCGCGGCGCGGTAGGCGGCCACCGACAGGGCAGCGGCGGCTCGGCGGTCGGGGCCGCCGTTCAGAACGGCGCGCGACAACTCGGCCAGCAGCGGCGGCAGCTCCTCGGCGAGGCGGGTGTACTGGGACGTCAGCCGCCGCTGTGTGGCGGCCGCCACCGCCGATGCCAGCCGGTCCGGCGGCCGCACGGGGCCGTCGTCGGGGATGTCGTGGACGTCGATGGCGGCGCGCAGTTCCGGCACCGCGGCGTGCACCCGGCCGTCGCTGTGCGCGCGGCGGCCGGTCAGGGCCTCCGGCTCGGTGCCGAGCGCGGCGGCGAGCGCCTCCAGGACGCGATCGGTCACCGGCCGGGCGCCCTGCTCGACCTTGCGGAGCAGGCTCAACGAGATGTGGGCGTCCTCGGCCAGCCGCCGCTGGCTGAGGCGGCGCGCCTTCCGCAGGCCGGCGATCCGCCGGCCGACCTGTGCGTCCGGGGTCACTGCGGGCTCCGTGGGGTGGATCCTGCGAGAACGGTACCCCGCGGGGGAGGTCAGCGCAGGAGTTCCGGGAGGTCGGTCAGGTGGTCGACCAGCCAGTCCGGTGCGCCGCCGCCGGTCGGATCGTCCGCCCACAGGTAGCCCCACGGGCCCCGGCGCACGAGGGCCGTCCGCAGTCCGGCCGCCTTGGCCGGGACGATGTCGTTGGCCGGGTGGTCCCCCACGTACACGATTTCGTGCGGGGCGCCGGGGGCCCATTCGGCCAGCCGGGCGAAGAAGGCGGGGTCCGGTTTGGCCACTCCCCATTCCTGCGAGGTGGCGATCGCATCGGCGGGCAGGTCGAGCGCCCGCAGGCAGTCGCCCGCGCGGGCGGTCTGGTTCCCCGCGATGCCGATCCACAGGCCCCGTCCGCGCAACTCGGCCAGCGCCGGACGGACGTCGCCGTACAGATCGTCCTCGGTGATCCGCTCCCCCCGCCCCGCGTCCTCGCGGGCGCGGCGTTCGGTCGGCAGGTCGAGGCCCGGCCGGATGAGGCGGAGCGCGTCGGCGTTGTCGCGCCCCTGCGCGGTGACGGCGCCGACCAGCGCCGACATGGTGTGGGCGGGGACGCCGAGCCAGTCGGCCCACGCCCGCCACTCGCGCGTGTCGTCCACCAGCGTTTCGCCGACGTCGAAGACCACAGAGATCACCGCCCCAGCGTACGAGCGGCGCGGCTCGCTCGTCCCGTGGCGCGGTCCGGGTCCGGCGGCGCCGTCCGAGGGGCCCGTGGGCGGCCGGGTGCGGTCATTGGGTCTGGGCGGGCTGACGTTGCCAGCATATGGTGGCGACGTTCACCGTGCTGAGGAGTGGTCGCGTGATCCGTGAACGGAATCGACTCCACCGCCGAACGATCAGGGCCGCGATCGCCGCGGCCGCTTCGCTGGCCTGCGCCGCCGCGCTCGCCGTGCCCGCGGCGGCCGCGGGCGCGCCCGTCCGGGCCACCCCGCCGGACGGGCCGTCCCGCGCCGTCACGCTCGTGACCGGCGACCGGGTCGTCGTCACCCCCCGGGACGGACGGCCGCCGCGGGTGACCGTCGAGCCCGGGGCCGGACGGGACGACGTCGGGTTCGCCGCGCACGTGACGGAACACGAGATCACCGTGACGCCGATGGACGCCGTGCCGCTGCTGGCGGACGGACGGCTCGACCGGCGGCTGTTCGAGGTGCACCGGCTGCTCGCGTCCGGGTACGGGGACGATCGGACGGACGAGCTGCCGCTCATCGCGTCGCGTCCGGTCGGGTCCCTCAAGGCCGGACGGACGATCGCCGCCGGCGGGCTCACGGCCGTGCGGGCGGACAAGGACGGGCTGCCGAAGGCGTGGGGCGAGTTCGTCGCGGACCCGTCGGCGCGGCTGTGGCTGGACGGGAAGGTGAAGGCGAGCCTGGACGGCAGCGTCCCGCAGATCGGCGCACCGGCCGCGTGGGAGAAGGGGCTGACGGGCGAGGGCGTCACGGTGGCGGTGCTGGACACGGGCGTCGACGCCGAGCACCCCGATCTCGAGGTCGCGGACGCGCGCAACTTCACGCCGAGCGCGTCGGCCGACGACGCGAACGGGCACGGGACGCACGTCGCGTCGGTGATCGCGGGGTCGGGCGAGGCGTCGGGCGGGACGTACCGGGGCGTCGCGCCCGACGCGCGGGTCGTCAGCGGGAAGGTGCTGGACGACTCCGGGCAGGGGCAGGAGTCGTGGCTGATCGCCGGGATGACGTGGGCGGCGAGGGAGGCGAAGGCCGACGTCGTGAACGTGAGCATGAGCTGCTTCTGCGACTCGCCGGAGGTCGACCCGGTGGAGCGGGCGGTCGACGAGCTGTCGGCGGAGACGGGCACGCTGTTCGTCGCCCCGGCCGGTGATCTGCTGTGGCCGTTCCCCGGGTTCATCGCGCTGCCGGCGGCGGCGGAGTCGGCGCTCGCGGTGAACAGCGTCGACCGGCGGGACCGGCCCGCGTCGGCGGTGCGGGGGCCGCGCCTGTGGGACTACCTGGTCAAGCCCGAGATCATGGCGCCGGGAACGGGGGTCGTCGGCGCGCGGGCGGGCGGCACGTCGGCGGGTTCGCCGGTGGACGGGTCGTACACCCGGCTGTCGGGCACGTCGGTGGCGACGCCGCACGTCGCGGGGGCGGCGGCGGTGCTGGCGCAGCGGCATCCGGACTGGGACGGCCGGCGGTTGAAGGCGACGCTGATGGCGGCGGCGAAGCGGCTGCCCGTCGACCTCGGCGTGCAGGGCGCGGGACGCGTCGACGTGGGCGCGGCGGTCGAGCAGCGGGTGTCCGCGTCGCCGCCGAGCCTGCACGCGGACGTGAAGTGGCCCGACTCCGGGACGTCCGAGCTCACCCGGGAGGTCACGTACGCGAACTCGGCGGACGAACCGGTCGAGCTGGGGCTCGCCGTCGAGCTGACGGGCCCGAACGGGCCGCTTCCGGCGGGCGCCGCGACGCTCGACCGGGACCGGGTCACGGTCCCGGCGAACGGGGAGGCGACGGTCGCGCTCACGTTCCGGGGCCCGGAGGGCATCCGGGCGGGCCTGTTCACCGGCACGCTGACCGCGACGGGCGCGGACGGCCCGGAGGTCGTCACCCCGGTCGCGGCGTTCGTCGAGCCGCCGACGAGCAACGTGACGGTGCGGATGACCGACCTCGACGGGTCGCCGGCGTCGGGGTACGTCACGCTGACGAACATGGAGACGGGCGAGCGGTTCGACGCGTCCGGCAACGGCGACGGCACCGCGACGGCGCGGGTCCCGGTGGGGACGTACGACGTCGCGGGGCAGTTCGAGCGGGGCGGCTGGTCCCACGGCTTCCGGAAGATCTACGCGTTCGAGGCCGGGGCGAACGCCGTCCCGATGGACGCCCGGACGAACACGCCGGTCGCGTTCACGAACGACACGCCCGGCGCGGAGATGACCGACGCGACGGTCGGGCTGGGCCTGATGACGGACCGCCACTGGGCGATGATGTTCCTGGACGGCGGCGCCGGGCAGCGGGTGTCGGTGCAGCCGGGGACGGACGAGCGGATCACCTTCACCGTGCTGAACACGTGGCAGGAGGCGGGCGCCGACCCGAGCCCGTACGTGTTCCACGACTTCCGCTCCGCCAGGGGCGTCCCGGCGGATCCGGCGCTGCACACGCGGCGCGCGGAGATGGCGCGGATACGCACGTCGACGCGGGTCCTGGACGACGCCACGAGCGGGTCGCTGCGCACGTACGCCTCCAGCGCCGCGGAGACCGGGAGCCTCGGGACGAACGTGACGCGGCCCGTGCCGGACGACTTCACCCTGTACCTGCGGGCCGGTGAGACCGTCACCTGGGACCAGGACCTGCGCATGTACGACGACGCGGGCGACGAAATCGCGCGGATCTTCCGGGACGGACGGTCGTACCGGCCCGGACCCCACGCGGACGCGTGGAACGCGGCCGTCGTCGGCCAGTCGCTCGACGACTGGGGCAACGAGCGGGACGGGAACCTGCTGGCGGTCGCGCCGGGCTGTCCGTCCACCGGCGCGCTCGACTACTGCGGCCGCGGCTTCACGGGCACGGGCACGTTCTCGCTGAGCCGGGACGGGACGGTGCTGGCGGAGCGGGCGGTCACCGGCGGGGGCGCGCCCGACATCGAGGTGACGGTTGCGCCGGAGGAGGCGACGTACACGATGCGGTACTCGATCGCGCGGCCGGACCTGCCCGCCGGGTCGGTCTCGACCGCGCAGGAGACCGTCTGGACGTTCCGGTCGGCCTCGACCGGCGAGGTGGAGCAGCTCCCGCTGCTGGCCGCGCGGTTCCTGCCCGCCGGGCTGGACGAGCGCAACCGGGCGCCCGGCGACCGGGCGACGCTCGTCCCGTACTGGGTCGAGCGCAACCCGGGCGCCGCGGCCGTGCCGGTCGCGTCGATCAAGGTGGAGGCGTCGTTCGACGACGGGGCGACCTGGCGGACGCTGCGGCCCGCCGGGGGCGCCGCGCTGGGCGTCGTCCGCGTCGACCCGGTGGCCGGGGCCGAGTTCGTCTCGCTGCGGTCGACGGTGAAGGACCGCGACGGCAACGCGGTGACGCAGACGGTCGTCCGCGCCTACGGCCTGTCGTGAGGGCCGCCGGCCGGTGGCCGCGCGGTCACCGGCCGGCGACGAACGCGCGCTAGACGTCGAACGCGGGCTTCGGGGTGTAGTCGTCGTGGAGCAGCCCGAACCGGTGGAACAGGCCGTCGCGGGACGAGTCGGCGTCGCGGAGCGCGAAGTGCAGGTAGGCGCCGATGCCGTCCGTCCGGACGACCGCGTCCAGGACGGCTTCGAGGACTTCGGCCTGCCGTTCGGGGGTGCGGTCGGGCCCGGTCGGCCACCCGTTCTCGGTGACGTGCAGCGGAACGGAGGACGGGATCCCCGCCGACGCCATCAGGTCGCGGTGCATCGCGAGCAGCCCGGCGGTCGCGGGGCCGGGGTCGGGCGCGGGCATGAACACGTCGGGGAAGAAGTCGAGGCCGACGTAGCCGAGCGCGTCGAGGAAGGGGCGTCCGCCGAGGCCGGTCAGCTCGGCGAGGAACCCGGCGGACGGGCCGAACAGCGGCGTCGTGTTGAACCCGACGCGCAGGTCGCGCAGGCCGAGCCGGTCGGCCTCCGCGCGGGCCGCGACGACCCCCTCGACGAGGGCGCGGCGCACGTCCGGGTAGTGGCCGTCGAGGGTGGGGACGCCGGCGACGTTGGGCTCCTCGGTGATCTGCAGCGTCGCGATCTCCGGGCCGTGGCGGCGCACGACGTCGCGGACGAACTCCAGGTAGCCGGGCACGTCGCCGGATTCCGACTGGTACTGGAGGACGAGGTCGAGGCGCCGCCCGTCCCCCGCGTACTGCTCGACGTCCTGCGGGGTCTCGGTCCAGGGCCGTCCGGGGTCGGTGAAGGCGCAGTAGCCGCGCACGAGGAACGGCCCGTGCGCCTGGAGCGTCCGCAGCGCCGCGAGGATCGCGGCCGGGTCGTCGGCCGGGCCCGTGGCGAGGCCGCCCTCGTCGTCGCCGGTGATCCCACCGGGGTAGATGCCGAACTCCATCAGTCCTCCTCGACGTCGGGCCAGGCGAGCGTGCCGTCGGCGATCTCGGTGAGGACCCGCTCGACCCACGCCAGATCCGCCTGGACGAGCGCGCGCGCGTACTCGGCCTCGATGACGTACAGGCGCGGGACGTCCGCTTCGGCGAGCCCGGTGTCGAGCCGGGCGAGGTCGTCGCGGAGCCGTCCGGCCCGTTCGGTGAGGGCGTCCGCCGCCCCCTCGGGGCCCAGCGCCCCGAGGTAGGCGACGGCCGTGAGGAACACCGGGTACTCCCGCCGCGGCACCCGGATCAGCTCGTCGAGCCGCCGGGTGAACGCGTCGCGCCCGTCGCCGGTCAGCTCGTAGACGGTCCGGGCGGGCCGGGCCCCGTCCTGGACGGTCTCGCGGGCGCGGGCCCAGCCCTGCCGTTCGAGCGCCGCGACGACGTCGTACAGCGAGCCCCGGTTCGTCCGGACGTTCGTGCCGCGCTCGCGCAGCACGACGCCCATCTCGTACGGGTGCATCGGGCGTTCCATCAGCAGGCCCAGCACCGCGAGGGCCAGCGGGTTGTCCACACTTCGTGCCATAGTCGCTCCCTGATATCAGGAAGCGACTATAGCGCGGTGAGGCTCCGGAACGTCCGCAGGAGGACGTGCGCGAGGTTGTAGACGACGAGTCCCGGCGGTGCGGCGGCGGCCTGGGCCGGGTCGTTCACGATCGTCGTCATCGCCACGCCCGCCCCGGCCGCCGCCGTCCGGACGGCCTCGGTGGCGGCCCGCACGTCCGGTTCGGCGGCGCCGCCGGTCAGCCCCATCGCCACCGAGAGGTCGGCGGGCCCGACCATGATCGAGTCCACCCCCTCGACGGCGGCGATCCCGGCCGCGTCCGCGACCCCCCGCGGCGTCTCGATCATCACCACGACGACCGTCCGCTCGGCGGACCGCCGCAGGTGGTCGGGGATCGACGCCGCGCCGAACCGGCCGGCGCGGCTGTAGGTGGCGAAGCCCCGCGCGCCGAGCGGCGGGTAATGCGCGGCGGCGACGGCGGCGCGGGCGTCCGCGGCGGTGTCCACGTGCGGGACGACGATCCCGGTGGCGCCGAGGTCGAGCACCCGCAGGATCAGCCCGGGGTCGCCGGCCCCGACCCGGACCAGGACGTCCAGCCCGTGGGCCTCGGCCGCCGCGATGTGGTGCTGGAGCGCGACGAGGTCGGCGGGCCCGTGCTCGAGGTCGATCAGCACGTGGTCGAGGCCGGCGACCCCGGCGAGCTCGACGAGGAACTCGCCGGGGAGCCGCAGCAGGCCGCCGAGCGTCTTCTCCCCGGCCCGGATCCGCTGCTTCAGCCCGGTCACCGCGCCACCATCCCGGCCGACAGGTCGATGTCGGCCGCGCACAGCCCCGGCATGCCCAGCATCGCCACGAGCGCCGTCGCCACCTCGTCCTCGGTGACCATCCGGCCGAGCGCGGCACGCGAGACGAACGCGCGCTCCGCGTCCGCCGGGTCGGTGCCGGTGCGCTCCGCCTCCAGCCGGAAGTTGCGCTCCATCCGCGGGCCCGCGACCGGCCCCGGCGACAGCGTGTTGACGTTCACGCCGAGCGGCCCGACCTCGGCGGCGAGCGTGGTGGTCAGCCCGAGCACCGCCATCTTCGACGCGCAGTACGGCGTGCGGGCGGCGAGGGGCCGCTTGCCGCTGACGGACGCGACGTTGACGACGTCACCCGCACCGCGCTCGACCATCGCGGGGAGGAACGCCCGGCACATCAGGTAGACGCCGCGCACGTTCACGTCGAACACCGCGTCCCACTCGCCGGGCTCGATCTCGACCAGCGGCTTCACCGGACCCGGGACGCCCGCGTTGTTCACCAGGATCGACACCGTCTCGTCCGCGAGATCCCCCGCGAGCGCCGCGACGCTCACCGGATCCGACACATCGCAGACCGCGGCCCGTCCGGGAACCGGCAGACCGGCGACCACCGCGTCGAGCTTCGCCCGATCGCGCCCGACGACGATCACCCGGGCCCCCGCCCGAGCAAGAGCCCCCGCCATCGCCGCCCCCAACCCGTTACCGCCACCGGTAACGAGCGCCGTCCGCCCCACCACGGCCCCGCCGGGACCGGCGGTCACGACGGGTCTCCGGCGAGCGCCGCGCGGGCGTCGTTCAGCCAGGGGAAGGAGGCGTCGCCGAACTTCGCCGCGCGGACGTCGCCGGAGCGGGCGTGGCCCTCGAACAGTTCGACGCGGGCGGCGCGGCCGCACACCTCGCCGAGGCGGGCGCTCGCCGCCGGGTCCGTGACCTCCTGGTACGTGACGGTCTTCAGGTACTTCCCGACCCACAGGCCGCCGGTGTAGCGGGCGGCGCCGCGCGTGGGCAGGACGTGGTTCGTGCCGATGACCTTGTCGCCGTACGACACGCACGTCCCCTCGCCGAGGAACAGCGCGCCGTAGTTGCGCATCCGGTCGAGGGCGCGGCGCGGGTCGGCGGTCAGCACCTCGACGTGCTCGGACGCGTACCCGTCGGCGACCTCGAACGCCTCGTCGACGGAGTCGACCACGACGATCTCGCCGTGGTCGCGCCAGGCCGGTTCGGCGAAGTCGCGGGTGGGCATGCCGGGCAGCAGCCGGTCGATGTGCGCCGCCACCGCGTGCCCAAGGTCGGCGGAGGTGGTGACGAGGACGGCCGGGGAGTCGGGGCCGTGCTCGGCCTGCGAGAGCAGGTCGACGGCGACGGTGAACGGGTCGGCGGTCTCGTCGGCGATCACCAGGATCTCGGTGGGGCCCGCGAACAGGTCGATGCCGACCTCGCCGAACAGCTGCCGCTTCGCCTCGGCCACGTACGCGTTGCCCGGCCCGGCGAGCAGGTCGACGCGCCCGATCGTCTCGGTGCCGACGGCCATCGCCGCGACCGCCTGCACGCCGCCCAGCAGGTGGATCTCGTCGGCGCCCGCGAGGTGCATCGCCGCGACCGTCGCCGCCGGGATCTCGCCGCGGATCGGCGGCGTGCACGCGACGACGCGCGGCACCCCGGCGACCTTCGCGGTCACGATCGTCATGTGCGCGGACGCCGTCAGCGGGTAGCGGCCGCCCGGCACGTAGGCGCCGGCGGCGGAGACGGGCACGTGCCGCTGGCCGAGCCGGACGCCCGGCAGCGTCTCGGCCTCGAAGTCGGTCATCGAGTCGCGCTGCAGCTTCGCGAACCCGCGGACCTGCTCCTGCACGAACTCGATGTCCTCGATGACCTGCCGGGGGACGCCCGCGACGATCCGCTCGACCTCGGCGTCCGACAGCTTGAACGACGGCGGCGTCCAGTCGTCGAACTGCTTCGAGTAGTCGCGGACGGCGGCGTCGCCGCGCTCGCGGACGTCCGCGATGATCGCCTCGACGCGGGTGCGGACCTCGCCGAGGTCGCGCGCGACGCGCTCCTGCGGCACCGGCTTCTTCAGCACGTGGGGCACGACGCCCTCCTGTTCGTTGTGGGTTGTTCGTCCAGCCATTCGCGAAGCACCCCGGCGAGGACGCGGGGACGCTCGATCGGCAGCAGGTGGCCCGCGCCGGGCAGCACGCGCAGGCGCCCGGACGGTGCGGTCTCGGCGATGTGCCGGTGGAACCCGACCGGGCACAGCGCGTCGGCGCTGCCGCACACCGCGAGCACCGGGCAGGTCGCGGCGGCGAGCGGCGCGGACGCGTCGCGGCGGGTCGCCTGCGCGGCGAGCTGCGCGCGGAACACGTCGGGGCCGGTCCGGTGCGCCATGCCGAGGAACCGCTCGTCGTGCCCCGGCTCGGCGAACATCGTCGGGAGGATCTCGCGGACGACGTCGCCGAACGCGCCGCACTCCGTCCGGCGGGCCATGCCGCGCCAGCCGTCGAGCTGGGCCGGGGTCGGGGCGCCCGCGTTCGTGGAGATCGCGCAGAACGCGGCGACCCGCTCGGGCGCGAGGCGCAGCACCTCGAACCCGACGATCGCGCCGAGGCTCAGCCCGACGAGGACGAACGGGCCGTCCGCGGCGGCGAGCACCTGCCGGGCCATCCCGGTGATCGTCGGCTCGGTGATCGCGACGGGCGTCCCGGGGACGTCCACGCCCGACCACAGGTCGGCGTCGCAGAGCATCCCCGGCACGAGCAGCGTCGGGATCATCGCGGGATCAGGTCGGCGGGCGCGAGGTAGCCGCCCGGGTCGAGGGCGACGCCCGCGTCGGCCGCGGCCTTGACGACGTCGTCGTCCCACTCCAGCCGGACGCGGCCGTCGCCGCCGTTCACCACGACCATGGACGCCTCGCCGTCCCCGGCGTTGCGGAGCGAGCGCCAGGCGTGCGCGGGAACGGACAGCATGTCCCACGGGCCGAGCCGCACGGTCAGCTCCTCGCCCGGCCCGTTCAGCACGACCTCCCACTCGCCGTCCTTGACCATCAGCACCTGCGACTCGCCGTGCCGGTGCCGGTGGACGCCCTCGCCGGGACGCGCCCGCAGCCACGCGACGTTGTGCCCGTGCGGGTTGTGGACGACCGGCTCCTGGAAGCGGTCCTCGGTCATGCCGTAGCCGATGACGGCCGCGAGCCGCGCGCCGCCGCCGGGCAGGCCGGAGTCGAGGAACGGCGCGTCGCTCCAGGCCAGGTCGTCCGGGGTGGCGACGCGGCGGCGCAGCTCGTCGGCCGTGTAGGTGCGCAGCGCCGCGATCCGCTCCGGCGAGATCGGACGGACGGTGCGCGCGCCCTCGGGGACCGTCTCGCCCGCGACCGTGTCGACCAGCTCGCCCGCCTCGGTGAGGAACAGCCCGTGGTCGGCGGCCTCGCGGAGCACCGACGGGCCCCAGATGATGCCGCCCGTGTCGTCCTCGCCGAGGGTGGTGAAGAGCCAGCCGTCGTCGGGTCCGGTGTTGGTGAACCCGCGGAAGATCCACGTCGGGATGGACGCGATGTCGCCCTCGCGGAGCAGCAGCTCGCCGTCCGTCCCGTCCGCGCCCCACCGCAGCAGGAACTCGCCGCGGAAGCACAGGAACACCTCGGCGGTGAAATGCAGGTGCAGGCTGTTCGTCACGCCGTTCGGCATCGCCGCCGCGCCGATGTTGTAGCCGTGCGGCTCGCGCAGGTTGATCACCTGGCCGGGGCTCTGGCTCACCCCGGGGCCGATCATCGCGTAGTTCTCCTTGCGGTCCGATCCGGGCGTGCGGCAGTCGATGAACGCCTGGTCGCAGGAGACGAAGTCGTCCCGCCGGATCGTCCGCCGGGCCAGCTCGGCGGCGGTCACCGGGACCCGCCGCGGGTCCGCGTCCTGAGTATTCATACGTATGCACACTACGCGCAGCGGGTGCGGTGTTGTCAATCGCCGTAGGCCGAAACGGCTTCGGACAGCCGGTGAATAGACGTATGCTTGCCTGCATCGTTCGAGGGGCCGCCGTCCGGGGCGCGCAGGCGTGGAGGCAGCAGGTGGGGATCACGAGCCGCGACGTCGCCCGGCTGGCCGGCGTCTCCCAGCCCACGGTGTCGCGGGCGCTGCGCGGCGACGAGCGGGTGTCCGCCGCGACCCGCGCGAAGGTGCGCGAGGCCGCCCGGGCCCTCGGCTACGTCCCGAGCGAGGCGGGCCGCAGCCTGTCCACCAGCACGTCCCGCCGCATCGGGGTGCTGGTCACCGACCTCACCAACCCCTTCTACCCGCACCTCGTGGGCCCCCTCCACGACGAGCTGGGCCGGCTCGACTACCGCATGATGCTGTTCACCGAGCGCACCGACGAGGCCCTCGCCTACGAGCGGCTGCTCGACCGGTCGATCGACGGCGTCGTCCTCGCCACCACCACCCTCGGCTCCGACCTGCCCGCCGAGCTGCGCCGCCGCGAACTTCCGTTCGTCTACCTCAACCGCGAGGGCGGCACCCCCGGCGACGCCGTCGTCGTCGACAACCGGCGCGGCGCCGGGTTCGCCGCGCGCGAGCTGGTCGGGCTCGGGCACGAGCGGATCGCCGGCATCTTCGGGCCCGAGGACACCAGCACCGGCCGCGACCGCGAGTACGGCCTGCGGCTCGCGCTCGCCGAGGCCGGGATCGGGCTCCCCGAGTCGCGCGTCCGGCGCGGCCCCTTCGAGTTCGACACCGGGTACGCGGGCCTCACCGGCCTGCTCGCCTCCAGCGAGCCCCCGACCGCCGTGTTCTGCGGGAACGACGTCATCGCGATCGGCGCCCTGGACGCCGCGCGCCGCTTCGGCGTCCGCGTCCCGGACGACCTCACGGTCATCGGCTTCGACGACATCCCGATGGCGTCGTGGGCGTCGTTCGAGCTGACGACCGTCCGGTACGACCTCGGGGAGATGGCGGCCACGGCCGTGCGGATGCTGATCGACCGGATCACCGGCAAGGCCGGGGACGAACCGGCCCGCGTGGTGCTCGACCCCGAGTTCGTCCCGCGCCACACGCACGCCGCCCCGCCCGCCTGACGCTCCCGCGCCCTTCCCGCTCCACGCCCCTCTCCGCCGCCCCGCGCGCCCGCGGATCGCCCCCGCGACACCGGACGTCCAACGAGTCATGCATACGGATATGCATAACGGCGGATCCCGAGGTCACCCTGCCGCGACGCCCCGTCCATGATGATGAGCTGCGTGAACACCGAGGGGTCGACACCCGTCCACGTCCGTAAAAAGTCGGCGACGGGGTGTTGAATCGGCGTTGTGAATACGCATACACTGCCCGGACCTGAGACCCCCGTCACCTCACGGCGAAGGAGCCCGCAGTGGAATCGAGGTCCCCAGCCCCCGCCTGGACCGAGCCATGGTGACGGCGACGGCCGAGCGCTCCGCCGCGTCCGGCGCCGCCCCGGCCGGGCGGCCGCCCGGGTCCGGCGCGGGGCGCGGGCGGCGGATGCGCCGGGCGGCCCAGCCGTACCTGCACCTCGCCCCCGCCCTCGCCGCGGTCCTGCTCACCACTGTCTACCCGCTGGTCTCGGCGCTCGTGACCGGCTTCCGGCACTGGCGGCTGAACGAGTCCACGGCGCCCGGCGGGTTCGTCGGCCTGGAGCAGTACCAGCGGGCGTTCCAGGACGACACGTTCTTCAACAGCGTCATGGTCACGCTGTGGTTCACCTTCGTGTCGGTGGTGCTGTCGGTCGGGATCGGGCTCGCGATGGCCCTGATCCTCAACCGGCGCGGCCCGCTCACCGGGCTGACCAAGGCGCTGCTGATCCTGCCGTTCGCGGTGGCGCCCGCGCTCAAGGGCTTCTCGTGGCGGTTCATGATGAACCCCGACCACGGCGTCTACGACAAGATGATCGACGCGGTGTTCCCGTTCGCCGCCGACGTGAACTGGCTCGGGGAGCCGTTCTGGGCGCAGATGGTGCTGGTCCTGACCGAGGTGTGGGGCTGGGCGCCGCTGATCGCGCTGATGCTGCTCGGCGGGCTCGCGTCCGTCCCGCCCGAGGTGAACGAGGCCGCGCGGGTCGACGGCTGCTCGGCGTGGCAGCGGTTCCGGCACGTGACGTTCCCGCTGCTGCGGCCGCTCCTGCTGATCGTGATCTTCCTCAAGGCGGTCTTCTCGCTGAAGCTGTTCGACCAGGTCGTCACCATCACCGGCGGCGGGCCGGGCCGGGCGACCGAGACCCTCAACTTCTACGCCTACACGCAGGGCTTCACGTTCCTCGACATCGGCTACGCCTCGGCCGTCTCGTGGATCCTCGTCGTCGCCCTCGGCGTCGTCGCGACCGGCTACCTGATCGTCATGAACCGGCAGGAGGCGAAATGACCACCCGTGACCTGACCGCGCGGAGGGCGCTGGGCGGCGGGCTGCACCTCGTCGCCGTCCTGGCGATCCTGTTCTTCGTCCTGTTCCCGATCGTGTGGCTCGCGATCACCGCGTTCCGCCCGGCGGCGGAGGCGTTCTCGACGTCCCCGGTGTTCGCGCCGACGCTGGAGAACTTCCGCGCGATCATCGGCGGGGAGAACGACCTCACCGCCGCGGCCGTGAACAGCGTCGTGGTGGGCGTCGCGACCACGCTGATCTCGCTGCCGATGGCGCTGCTCGCCGCGTACGCGTTCTCCCGGCACCGTTTCCCCGGGCACCGGTCGATGCTGCTCGCGATGGTCGCCACCCAGTTCATCCCGGGCGTCGCGATCGCGCTGCCGTTCCTCACCCTGTTCCACGACCTCGGCCTGCTCGACACCCGCACGTCGCTGGTGATCGTGAACCTGTCCCTCGTCGTCCCCTACATCACCTGGCTGCTGAAGGGGTTCGTGGACGGGCTGCCGATCGAGATCGAGGAGGCCGCGCGGCTCGACGGCTGCGGCCAGGTCCGGCTGCTGTGGCGGGTGGTGACGCCGCTGGCCGCGCCCGGCCTGTTCGTCTGCGCGGTGTTCTCGTTCCTGCTGTCGTGGAACGAGTTCCTGTTCCCGACGTTCCTCGCCAAGGAGAACGCGACGACGCTGCCGGTCGGGCTGATGACGCTCGTCCGTCCGGAGGGCGTCGCGTGGGGGCAGATGGCCGCCGCGGGGCTGCTGGTGATGGTGCCGATGCTGGTGATGTCGCTGTTCGTCCGCAAGCACTTCGCGCAGGGCATGACGATGGGAGCGATCAAGTGAAGCGAGGGTTCCTGCGCCGGCGGGCGTCCCGTCCCGCCGCGGCCGCGCTCGCGGCCGTCCTGCTCGCCGCCGGGTGCGGGACGGACGCCGAGCGGCACGAGCTGACGGACGTCGTCCGCGCCGGTCCCGTCGACGACCTCGGGCTGCGCACCGGCAAGCCGTACGACGGGCAGAAGATCCGGCTGCTGATCTGCTGCAACACCGCCGCCCAGTTCCTCGCGATGCAGGACCGGACGGGCGCGGAGTTCACGAAGCGGACCGGGATCGAGGTCGAGTGGGCCAACATCCCGTACGAGTCGTTCCTGCAGAAGATCGTCGCCGAGAGCGCGCTCGGCACCGGCACCTACGACCTGGTCGCCTGGACGGACGCGTTCGGCGCGTCCGTCCGGCTCGGGGTGCAGCCGCTCGACGGGGTGATGGAGCGGGCCGGCATGACCCTCGAGGACTACCCGCCGCCGTTCCGGGAGGCCGCGACCGCCGGGGACCCGGGGACGACGTACGGGCTGCCGATCCGGGGGTACGCGTACTCGCTGTACTACCGGCAGGACGTCTACGAGAAGTTCGGGTTCGAGCCGCCGGAGACGTGGGACGACTACCTCGGGCAGCTCGCGAAGCTGAAGGAGTCGAGCCCGCGGCACCCGATCGCCGGGCAGTACGGGCGGGGCAGCGGCCAGAACCTGTTCACGTGGCTGTCGATGCTGTGGAGCAACGGCGGGGAGCTGTTCGACGAGGCCGGGAACGTGGCGTTCACGAGCCCGCAGGGCGTCGAGGCCACCGAGAAGTACATCGAGATGATCCGCGCGGGGTACAGCCCGCCCGCGTCGGCGAACTGGACCGAGACCGACTCCACGCAGTCGATGGAGCAGGGCCACGCGGACACCGTCCTCACCTGGACCTGGCAGTACGACGACTTCACGAACCCGGCGAAGGTGAAGCCGGAGGTCGCGGAGAACATCCGGGCCGCGCAGCTCCCCGGCTGGGAGGGCGAGAAGCGCGCGTCCTACGGCATGACGTGGCTGATGGGCGTGCTGCGCAGCTCCGAGAAGCAGGGCGCGGCGTGGGAGTACCTCAAGTGGGTGTCCAACCCGAAGACCGAACGGGCCATCGCGCTCGACAAGTCGAAGCCCGACCAGGCCACGAGCATCACCGTCCACACCTCGAACATGCTCGACCCGGAGGTCAACGAGGTGAACGGCGGCATCCCGAAGCTCCAGTACGAGGCGCTGCGCACCGGCCGCGTCATCCCGACCTCGATCAACTGGCCGCAGATCCAGGACACCCTCGAGGTCGCGATCAACGAGATGGCGCACGGCGCGGACGTCCGGTCCGAGCTGCGGAGCGCCGCCGCCCGCATCAAGAAGATCGAGGAGACCGGTGGCTGAGGCGGGAACGTTGCAGGAGGTCGCGTACGCGCCGTACCGCGACCCCGAGGAGTTCATCACCGAGTGGACCGACCGCATCTGGGTGCGGCGCGGCGTCGGGCTGATCCGCGAGAACTACGCGGCGGACTCGATCGTCCACGGCGCCTACGGGACGGTGCGCGGCGTCGAGCCCGTCGTGGCGTCCACGCTGCAGAAGATCAGCGCGTTCCCGGACCGGGTCGGGCAGGCCGACGACGTCGTGTGGGAGGCGCGCGGCGACGACGCGTTCGTCAGCTCGCACCGCGTGTTCAGCGCGGGCACCCACACGGGCGTCTCGCACTACGGGCCGCCGACGCACCGCCCGTTCGTGTCCCGCACGATCGCCACCTGCCTGTACCGGCGCGGTGTGATGGAGGAGGAGTGGGTCGTGCGGGACGAGCTCGCCGTCGTCCGGCAGCTCGGCCTGGACCCGGACGCCGTCGCGCGCGGCCTCGCGTTCCCCGCGGGCGGCGGGCGCATCCTCGGCGACCCGCCCGCCGACCCGCTGACGTGCGGCGACTCGGGCCCGCGTCCGGCGGGCGGGGCGCGGCGCGGCGAGTGCGAGCACGTCCTCGGGCTGATCGAGGACGTGTGGAACGGGCGGCGGCTGGACCGCGTCGCCGACTTCGTCGCCCGCGACGTCACCTGCCACACCACCGGGCACCGCGACGTGATCCGCCCGGACGGCTACCAGCGCGCCCTCCTCGACCTGCTGGCCCCCTTCCCGGACGCCCGGATCGAGGTGCGGGACGTCGCCGCGCACGACTCGGCGGCGCACGGCGGCGTGCGGGTCGGCGTCGTGTGGTTCCTGCGCGGCGCGTACGGCGGGACGCCCGCGTACGGGGCGCCGACGGGCTCGCCGGTCGAGGTGCTCGGCGCGTCCCAGTTCCTCTTCCGGGACGGCCGGATCGTCCGGGAATGGCGGATCTACGACGAGATCTCCGTGCGCGCGCAGATCGCGCACGCCCGCGGCGACGAACCGTCCCCCGCGAACTGAGCCGCACCAACTGACCGTTCTCTCCCCTTCTTGAAAGGTTGATCCATGCGTTTCTCCCCCGCCCGGCTCGCCGAGCTCGAAGGGTCCTACCGGATCCTCAAGGCCCCGGGCTCCACGCGTCCGGCCGCGCAGACCGACCCGGCCGTCGCCGCACGGGTGTCGTCGATGCTCGCCGACATCGAGGCCGGCGGCCTGGACGCCGTCCTGCGGTACGCGCGGGAGCTGGACGGCTGGGACCGGCCGGACGTCGAGGTCTCCGGCGCCGACCTCGCCCGCAGCGGCGACGCGCTCTCCCCCGAGCTGCGGGACGCGCTGGCGCTCGGCGTCGAGCGGACCGCGGCGTTCGCCCGCGAGCAGCGCTCCCGGCTGACCGACTTCGAGACCGAGCTGGCGCCCGGCCTGGTCGCCGGGCAGCGGTACGTGCCGGTGCAGCGCGTCGGCGCGTACCTGCCCGCGGGCCGGTTCCCGCTGCTCGCCGGGGCCTGCATGACGGTCGGCGTCGCGAAGGTCGCGGGCGTCGGGACGGTCGTGGCGTGCACCCCGCCGCGTCCGGACGGCAGCGCCGACCCGGCCGTCCTGTACGCGGCGCACCTGTCGGGCGCCGACCGCGTGTTCGTGCTCGGCGGCGTCCAGGCGCTCGCCGCGATGGCGTTCGGGCTGCTCGGCGAGGCCCCCGTCGACATGCTCGTCGGCCCCGGCAACGCGTACGTGGCGGAGGCGAAGCGGCAGCTGTTCGGGACGGTCGCGATCGACCTGCTCGCCGGGCCGTCCGAGGTCGCGGTGCTCGCCGACGACACCGCCGACGCCGAGCTCGTCGCGGCCGACCTGCTCGGGCAGGCCGAGCACGGCACCGAGTCCCCGGCGGCGCTCGTCACGACGTCCGAACGGCTCGGGCTCGCGGTCGTCGCGGAGGCGGAGCGGCAGCTCGCGGCGCTGAAGACCCGCGACATCGCCGGGCCCGCCTGGCGCGACTTCGGGTCGGTGACCTGGGCCGCGGACGAGGCGACGGCCGTGGCGCTGATGGACGACCTCGCCCCCGAGCACCTCGAGATCCTCACCGCCGACGACGACCGGTACCTGGACGCCCTGCACAACTACGGGTCGGCGTTCCTCGGGCCGTGGAGCACCGTCGCGTACTCCGACAAGGGCATGGCGGGCACCAACCACGTGCTGCCGACGGCGGGCGGCGCGCGGCACAGCGCCGGGCTGTCGGTGTCGCGGTTCCTCAAGCCGCTGACCTACCAGCGCGCCGCGCGCGAGGCGACCCCGCTGCTGGCCGAGGCCGTCGAGGTGATCTCCTCGTACGAGGGGATGGCCGCGCACGGCGCGACCGCGACGCTCCGGCTCGCCCGGTACCGCTGATCCCGTCCACGAACGACACGAAAGGCTGGCGAACATGGCGGACGACGAGCGCCGCGACGAACGGAACGACGAACAGGCCGGAACCGGCGGCGAGGGCGAGCGTGCGGCGGGCGGCGGCCGGATCCCCGACCGGGCGCCGGGGGCGGCGGTCGCGATGTCCGCGCCGGTCCCGCGGACCATGCCGTCCGACTTCCGCATCTCGCTGCGGCCCGGCCACGGCGCGGACGTCCCGGGGACGGTGCACGGCGCGCGGCGGCAGCCGATGCGCGGGTTCGAGGACGCCTACACCGACATCGTCGACTACATCGTGCGGATCACCCACCGCATCTGGGAGGACCAGGACGTCGGCTACATCTACGACACCTACAGCCCCGGCTGCCGCCTCTACGACGACACCGGGTTCAAGTACGGCGTCGAGCAGCTCGTCGGTGGAACGATCCAGAGCATCAACGCCTTCCCCGACTGCCGGCACTACGCCGACGACGTGATCTGGGCGGGCGACGAGGACCACGGGTTCGTCACGTCGCACCGCGCGATCAACATCGGGCACCACACCGGGCCGTGGCGCTGGGGCCCGCCGACCGGGCGCCGCATGGAGACGTGGGTGATCGCGAACTGCGTCGTCCGGGAGAACGAGATCTACGAGGAGTGGGTCCTCTACAACACGGCGGCGAAGCTCGCGCAGCTCGGCGTCGACGTGCGGGAGGCCGCCCGGATCTACGGCAACGAGGGCGGCGTCGTGCCGCTCGGCGAGCGCGGCGTCACCGAGGTCGAGCGGCTCGCCGGGGGCCGCCGGCCGCAGCCGTACCCGGCGGCGGACCCGCGCGCCGGGTTCGACCTGGAGCACACGGTCCGCGCGCTGTTCCACGACACCTACAACCGGCGCGACCTCAGCGCGATCGACCGCGCGTACGCGCCGAACGTCCGCTGGCACGGGACGTCGAACCGGTCCGGGTACGGGCGCGCGGACGTCCGCGGGATGGCGCGGAACCTGCTCGCCACGTTCCCCGACCTGGGCATGCAGGTCGACGAGGTGTACTGGATGGGCAACGACCGCGACGGGTACGCGGCGTCCGTCCGGTGGACGGCGGCGGGCACGCACCGCGGCCACGGCCTGTACGGGCGCCCGACGGGCCGGCGCGTCCACCTGTGGGGCATCTCGCAGCTGTACTTCTCCGGCGGCCGTATCGTCGAGGAGTGGACGCTGTTCAACGAGTTCGACGTCCTCGCGCAGCTCCTGCGCGACGACCCGCCCGCGGCCTGACGTCCGTGACCCGGATCGTCTGCGCGCAGCTCGCGCCGGTCGTCGGCGACCTGCGCGGCAACCGGGCGCGGTCGGCGGCGGCGGTCCGGGACGCGGCCGCGCTCGGCGCGCACGTCATCGTGCTGCCCGAGCTGGTGACGTCCGGGTACGTGTTCGCGTCCGCCGCCGAGGCCGCGTCCGTCGCGATCACCCCGGCCGACCCCGTCTTCGCGGCGTGGGCGGACGCGGCGGGCGGCGCCGTGGTCGTCGGCGGCTTCTGCGAGCGGGGCCCGGACGGGCGCCTGTACAACAGCGCCGCCGTCGTCGACCGCGGCGCGGTCGTCGCCGTCTACCGCAAGACGCACCTGTGGGACACCGAGAAGCGGGTGTTCGCGGCGGGCGGCCGTCCGGTCCCGGTCGTCCGGACGACGGCCGGGCCGATCGGCGTCCCGATCTGCTACGACCTCGAGTTCCCGGAGGTGACGCGGGCGCTCGCGCTCGGCGGGGCGCGGCTGCTCGCGGCGCCGGTGAACTGGCCGCTGGTGGACCGCCCGGCGGGCGAGCGGCCGCCGGAGGCGGTGATCGCGATGGCCGCCGCCCGCGTCAACCGGGTGTTCGTCGCCTGCTGCGACCGGACGGGCGACGAGCGCGGCGTCGCCTGGACGGGCGGCACCGTCATCGTCGGCGCGGACGGCTGGCCGCTCGCCACGGCCGCCGCGTCCGGGTTCGCGGTCGCGGACGTCGACCTGGCGGACGCGGCCGACAAGACCGCGAGCCCGCGCAACGACCTGCTGGGCGACCGGCGCCCCGAGCTCTACTGAACGCGGGGGTCGGGAATGATCCGGAACGCGACGAACGCCGGGAAGGTGCTCAGGGACGCGTGGTCGTCCGGGTGGCTGTCGGCCATCTCCGGGACGGGCCGCGGTTCGAGCAGCTCCTCGATGAGGAACCCGGCCCGCCGGAACACGGCGTTGAGGTCGGTGAGGGGCCGCCGCCACGCGCGGATCGGCCAGTCGTGGTCCCCGCTGAGCGACTCCTCGACCACCTCGACGTCGAAGTAGGAGCCGCCGAGCCGCTGCCACGACTTCGCCGGGTGCTCGGTGGACAGGACGACCGCGCCCGCGGGCGTCAGCACCCGGCGGAACTCGCGGAGCAGCGCGACCGGATCGTCCAGGTAGTGGACGGCGAGGGCGAGGACGACGACGTCCACCGAGCCGTCCGGCACCCAGGTCAGCGGCTCGGCGAGGTCGTGCACCCGCAGATCGGCGCGCCCGTCCGTCCGCTCCCGGGCCAGCTCGACGAGCGTGGGGCTGGCGTCGCAGCCGAGGACCCGCGCGCCCCGCTCCAGCAGCTCCGCCGCGTACAGGCCGGGGCCGCACGCCGCGTCGAACACCGTCGCGCCCGCGACGTCGCCCGCGAGGCCGAGCACGGCCGGACGGTCGTAGAGGGCGTTGTAGGCGCCGGTCTCGGCGTGCGCGGCGTATTCACGGGCGAAGCGTTCGTACATGCCCCCGATCATCCCAGACAAGATCAACCGGACGGTTCGTGCAGGTGACCGCGGTACGCGCGGCCCTTGACCGTCAGGTCGACCCGGTGGAAGTCGGACCCGCGCAGCGCGCAGAGGCCGCTGCCGACGACGTCCCGGTAGATGCGGTCGGACACGATCAGCGCCAGGTCCCGGCCGGGCCGCTCGGCGAGCCGGCGGCGCACCGGCTCCGCGTCCAGCAGCCGCGCGACGAGTTCGCGGTGCGTCCGCTGAAGTTCTCGATGTCGACGCCGAACATCAGCCGCGGCTGAATGGAACGGACGGGCGCGTCGCCGGCGGCGAACCTCGACGGGACGAGGCCCGGCGCCGCCGCGGCAGTACGGTGAACGCCGGAAATCCGGTAGAACCGGATGAAACCGTCCGAGCTCTCGTGGGGTCAGATCTCCTGACGCGCACAGGCGACGGCCGGAGGGAGAAGAGATCCGTGAGCAGTGGCGACGAACCCACCAACCGGACGAACACGCCCGGAACGGGCCCCGACCAGGCTGGGGTACCCGGGCCGTACGCCGACCTGTCGCGCGCGCCCCGTCCCCACCCGAACCGCCCGCACGCGAACCGGGCGGGCGTGCCCGGGCCGTCCGGTCCGTCCGGACCCGAGCCCGCCGCCGAGCCCGCGGGCCCCGCGTGGCTCGTCGTCCCGCTGCGCGCGATCGCGTTCGTGATCGTCCTGCCGTTCCGGCTGCTGTACGACCTGATCCGGCTGATCGGCAAGGGTCTCGGGTGGGTGTTCGGCGGCATCTGGAACGCCCTGTACAAGTGGGTCCTCGCCCCCGTGGGCCGCGCGATCGGCGCGACGCTGTACTACCTGCTCGTCGTCCCGGCGCGGTGGATCTACCGGGTCCTGCTGACGCCGCTGGGGCACGGGATCGTCGCCGTCCTGCGGTGGGTCGGGTGGCTGCTCGACCTGGTGCTGCTGAAGCCGTTCCTGTGGCTGCTGAACGTGCTGATCGTGATCCCGGCCGTCTTCCTGTGGAAGTACGTCCTTTACCCGCCGCTCGTGTGGATCGGGAAAGGGTTCAAGGCCCTGGGGCGCGGCATCGCCTGGATGTGGAACGTCCTGATCGTGACGCCGTGGGGATACGCCGCGCGGTTCCTCAAGTGGCTGTGGCGGGTGTTCGTCGCGACCCCGTGCACGTGGCTGTGGAGGAACGTCCTGAGCCCGGTCGGGCGCGGCGTCGCCGCCGTCTGGAACGTGACCGTGGGCGTGCCCTACCGGGCCGTCCGGCAGGCGCTCCGCGACGTCCGGCTCACGCTCCGCCGCATGTTCCGCGGCGCGTAGGGCGCCTCCGGGCCGCACGGCGGCAAAGGAAAGCGCGCCGGTTCCCGAGGGAACCGGCGCGCGTCGTGTCTACTTCTCGTTCTGGTCGGCCTCCGCGGCGCGCCGCTCGTTGCGTTCCCGCATCTTCGCGAGCAGGTCGCGCTTCGCCGCGGCGGCGTCGTCGCGGTCGCCGGACGTCCGCGCCGCCTCGCCGCGCAGCGCGCGCCGCGAGACGTTGCCGCGCTGGCCGCCGACACCCAGCATGTTGTTGCGCTTCTTGGCCATGGTCACTCCCGTGGTTCGTGCTCTACATGGTGCGCACGTCCGGCCCCGAGAGCGCGGCGGGTCTCAACCGCCGATCACGCTCCGACCGGACATGTCGGCGCGGCGGGGGCGGTACGCCCGGATCGGAAGCGGCCACCATCCGGTGGCCACGGCATTGATCAGCATGCGTCCAGATTATGCGGCAGGGCGCCGAACCGTCGACGATTTTTCCCTGGGATACTGACGGCAATGTATCGACTCCTGTTCGCACTGGTCATCGCCCGGGTCCCGGCGGAGACCGTGCACCACCTGACGATGCGGGCGCTGCGGGCGATCCAGTCCGTGCCGGGACTCGCGCCGCTGCTGCGCCGCCTGCTGGCGCCCCGCGACCCGGCCCTGGCCGTCCGCGCGCTCGGGCTCGACTTCCCGAGCCCGCTCGGCCTCGCCGCCGGGTTCGACAAGGACGCCGTCGCCTACGAGGCGCTCGGCGCCTTCGGGTTCGGGCACGTCGAGATCGGCACGGTGACCGGGCGCCCGCAGCCCGGCAACCCGCGCCCCCGGCTGTTCCGGCTCCCCCTCGACCGGGCCGTCGTCAACCGGATGGGGTTCAACAACGCGGGCTCCGAGGCCGCCGCCGAACGGCTGCGCGGACGCGGCCGCGGCACGATCGTCGGGGTCAACATCGGCAAGACGAAGGTCGTGCCGGAGGCCGAGGCCGTCACCGACTACGTCGCGAGCGCCCAGCGGCTCGCGCCGTTCGCCGACTACCTCGTCGTCAACGTCAGCTCCCCGAACACCCCCGGCCTGCGGAACCTCCAGGCCGTCGAGCACCTGCGCCCGCTGCTCGGCACGGTGCGCGAGGCCGCCGACCTCGCCGCGGGCCGGCACGTCCCGCTGCTGGTCAAGATCGCCCCGGACCTCGCGGACGCCGACGTCGACGCCGTCGCCGACCTCGCCCTCGAACTCGGCCTGGACGGCGTCATCGCCACCAACACCACCATCGGCCGCGACGGCCTGCGCAGCGCGCCCGAACTGGCCGCCGAGACCGGCGGGCTGTCCGGCGCCCCCCTCAAGGACCGCTCGGTCGAGGTGCTGCGCCGCCTCCGCGCGCGCGCCGGCGACCGGCTCGTCCTCGTCTCCGTCGGCGGCGTCGAGACCGCCGACGACGTCTGGGAACGCGTGCGCGCGGGCGCCACGCTCGTCCAGGGGTACACGGGGATGATCTACGGCGGGCCGCTGTGGGCGCGCCGCGTCCAGCGCGACCTGGCCCGCCGCCTGCACGGCAGCGCCTTCGCCACCATCGAGGACGCCCGCGGCTGAACACACCGCCCCCGGCCGCGGCACGACCGTCGATCAGGGGCCGAGGGCCGGGTCGGCCCCCTCGCCGAGGGCCGTGCCCGTCGCGTCGCCGAGGGCGATGTCGGTTTCGTCGCCGAGGGGGACGGCCGTGCCCAGGGCGACGTCGGAGCCGTAGCGTTCCTCCAGGAAGATGCGGTGCAGTGCCAGCAGTTCGGCCACGTCGCCGTCGTACTTCCCGGACGCGATGAGGGCGTCGATACGGTCGAGGTCGGCGGGTGCGAAGTCGGCGAGGGGCCGGTCGAGCATCCGTCCGGCGGGGTCGCGGTAGGTGCCGTACACCTCCACGTCGTCCTCGTGCCCCTTCCGGACGGCCGAAGTCTCCTCGCGGACGATCGCGAAGTGGGCGCCCGCCGGGGCGGCCCAGAGGGCCCGCACGTCCGCAAGGCCGCCGCCGGCCGGCGGGCCCGCCTGCTCCAGGGTCGCCGGGTCGAAGAAGCCGGCGTAGCGGCCCGCCCAGAGGCGGTCGTGCGCGGGCAGCGCGGTGATGCGCTGGCCCGGCTTCCCGGCGAGGGCGGTCGGCTCGGGACGCAGCATGCCGTGCGCGATCGCCCAGCCGGTGCAGGAGCCGTCCCGGTTGCGCGTGATCAGCCGGGACGGTGACGCGAAGGCCACCTGCACGGCGCCGCTGGAGACCGCGTCTCCGCGCGCGATCACGGTCTCGGCCGCGGCGTCCAGCACCGCGGGGGCCGCGCCGCCGACGGCGATCATCCCGGTCGTCCACTCCACGGCGAGGGTGAAGGGCGGCACCGGCGGCAGCCCGAGGTCGGCGAACCGGACGGTGCGGTGCGGACGGTCGTAGGGCGGGGCGAGCAGGTACAGGCCGTCGGGGCTCGCGGCGACGAGCCCGGACGGGGCCGCGGCCAGCGCCCATATCGGCCTGTCGCCGCGGCGGGGGCCGAGGACGCTCGCGGGCTCGCCGCCCCCGCCGTACCGGACGACGTCCCCGTGCACGCGGCCCGACACGCGCTCGGGGCGGCCCGCGATCCCGAACACGGCGTCGCCGGCGTGCACCGGCCCCTCCGCGTGCGCCTTCCGGTGGCGGGCGACGACCTCGCCCTCGGGGAGGGTGTACTCGACGACCACCTCGGCGCCCGCGTCGCGGCTGTAGCCCTCGACGGCGATGCGCGTCCCGTCCGGGGACAGGGCGTGGTCGCCGGGCAGGAGGAGCCCGTGCTCGAGCCGGACGGGCGCGGGCGCGTCGAGGGAGGCGAGCGCGGCCGCGACGCGGTGCGGCGGCATGCGGCGGAGCCGGTCGAACGCGGCGGGCGGCAGGCCGGGCGGGGGCCGGCCGGGGACCGCCCGGAGGGCGCCGATCGCCTCGGCCAGGGGGAGGTCGCGGGCGAGCCGCCACAGCTTCGGCCACGCCTCCTCGGCCGCCAGCCGGTCGGCCAGCAGGCCGCGCTCGCGGACGCTCATGGTCCGCACGGAGGTGGCGTCGATCAGGACGCGGAGCAGGTCGAGTTCCCCCGCGGCGGCGATCGCCGAGCGCACCCGGTCGCGCAGCCCGGCCGGGCCCGCCGCGTAGGCGGCGGCCAGCAGCGAGCCGTCCGGGTCGAGCAGCCGGTACTCCTCGTACCGGCCGGTGACCAGCAGGAACGCCGCCCGCGCGGGCGGCTCGGCCGGCACGAGCCCGCGCTCCGCGCAGGTCCGGACGACGATCTCCCGGACGTGCTCGGGCGGGCCGTCGTCGAGCACGGACCGGCACAGCTCCTCCGGCGGCGCCGTCCCCAGCGCGAGCCGGCTCAGCCGCCGCGTCACGGCGCCGCCGGCGTCGGTCGCGGGCCCGCCGCGTTCCCGCAGGAACGCCCACAGGGCCGGTTCCGGGCTCTCGATCCACGTCGACCACGCCAGGCCCAGCGTGCGGTCGTCCAGGGGGTGGGGGTTGCCGAGCAGCGACTCCAGCAGCGGTTCGCGCTCGGCCCCCAGGGACGCCTTGGCCTGCGCCCACAGGACGCCCAGCAGCGGCTCGCGGGCCTGCGCGCACGCCCGCCGCGCGCCCCCGCGCACGTCGGGGTCGTCGTCGGTGAGCAGCGCGGGCAGCGCCGTTTCGGCGTCCAGGCCCCAGCTTTCCAGGAGGCGGTCGTTCAGGGCGGCGGTCGTCCAGTGCTCGTCGCCCCCGGCGGCCATCAGCCGGTGCTCCCGGACGACGGCGCGGAGCGCGGGGTCCCGGCCGCGCACCCACGTCCGGGCGATGCGGTCCCGGGCCCAGAGGCGCAGCGGGTGCTCGGCGTGCCGGTCCTCCGTGGCGAGTTCGATCACCAGCGCGCGCACCGCGCCGTCCTCGCCGATGCCGCGCTCCAGCGTGTCCAGGTACGGGATGCTCTTCTCGACCGCCTGCCGGACCAGCCACGCGGCCCGCCACCTTCGCACCCTCATCGGCGTCCTCCTTGTCGGTCGCCGGCCCTCGGCCGCAGGCGGGGAATCACTCCATCGACATCCGACGCGGCCGGCGCGGCGCGGGTTCGGCGGCCCGGGCGCGCGTCAGTGGAAGAAGCCGTCGGCGATGAGCTCCGGGAGGACGGCGTCCGCGTGCGCGCGCACACTGCCGGCGTCCGTCCCGGTGAGGCGCGCGATGGCGTCGAGGAGCGGTTCGAGGGGCAGCGAGCCGTCGCAGACCCCGGCGAGCCCGGCCTCGACCGTCCCGACGCCCGCCGCCCGGCGGAGCCGGCCGGTCTGGCGCAGGACGATCCGTTCCGGGTCCTCGGCGCCGGGCGGGCCGATCTGCTCCTGTACCAGACCGGCCGCCGCACGCAGCGTTCGTCCACAGGCTGTGGAAAACTCGGCGCCCGCGCGGAACCCGTCGAGGACGTCCGCCACGTAGGCGCCCACGGGCTCCTCGACCGCGTGCCGCAGCTCCTCCACCCGCACCGGCCCGTCGCCCCGCCGCAGCGTGATCCACCCGAACCCGACGCCCGTCACGCGGTGCCGCTCGAAGTGCTCGAGCCACGCCTCGTAGCGCGCGCGGTACTCGGGCGTCCCCGCCTCGCACGAGTCCCGCAGCCACAGTTCCGCGTACTCCGCCGGGTCCTGGACGTCCCGCTGCACGACCCACGCCTCGCACCCCGACGCCTCGGCCCAGCCGCCGACGCGTTCGTCCCACGGCACCCCGTCCACGTGCAGCCAGTTGGCCAGGAGCTGGCAATATCCCCCGTCGTTCAACATCCCGGCGGACTCCGTGACGAGCCGCCTGCAGAAGTCGTCGCCCGGCATTCCGGACTCGCGGTAGGTGAACGCGCGGTCGCCGGGCGGCGCGATGACGAACGGCGGGTTCGACACGATCAGGTCGAACCGCCGCCCCCGGACGGGCTCGAACAGCGGCCCCCGCAGCGTCTCGGCGTTCCCGATCCCGGACAGCGCGAAGCTCATCTCCGCGAGTTCGAGCGCCCGCGCGTTGACGTCCGTCGCGGTGATGCGGCGCGCCTGCCCGCGCGCGCCCAGATGCACCGCCTGCACGCCGCATCCCGTCCCGAGGTCGAGCACGTTATCCACAGGGCTGTGGACAACCAGCCGCGCGAGGCTCCCGGACGCGCCGCCCGCGCCCACCACGTGATCGGGCGCCGGGATCCCGTCCCCCGGCCGCACCTTCCGGTCCGACACGACGTACCCGGCGTGGCCGTTCCCGCCGACGGCCTCCAGCGGCTCGACGTGGAACAGCCCCCGGACCTCGCCGCCCGACTCCTCCGCGAGCCCCGCGCGGACGAGCTCGCCCGTCGTCCCGTCCGGGGGCACCGGGACCTGCAGCCAGAGCAGCCGGGTCAGCGCCTCCAGCGCCGAACCGCCCCGGGTCGCCCGCAGCGCGGGCACGATCTCGTCCCGCGCCAGCGCCCCGCCCGCCACCGGCCCCAGCAGCGCGCGCACACCGGCGACGGTGTACCCGGCCTCCTGCAGGACGTCACGGACACGGCTGAGCGGCACACGAAGATCGGACATCCCCCCATCCTGCCCGCTGTCCCGCGCCCCGCACGGCCGAACACCCCGCCCCACCGGCGACGTCCCGCACGCCGCGGCCGTCGCGCTCTTCGACGAGGTGCAGCCGTCCTGACCGCCGCCCCCGCGCGCGTCCCCGGTCAGGCGAAGTAGTGCTCGAAGCCCTGCGCGAGGGAGTCGGCGATGCGCTCGCGGAACTGCGGGTCCTTCATCTTCGCCGCCTCGCCCGCGTTGCGCATGTTGCCGCACTCGATGAAGACCTTCGGGACGGTCGACATGTTCAGCCCGCCGAGGTCGTCACGGAAGTCCATCCCCTTCTCGCCCAGGTAGTTCGAGTAGGGGACGCCGGTGCCGTCCTTGAAGGCGTCGCGGAGGGCGAGGCCCAGCTCGCGCGACTCGGGCACCACCGCGGCGTTCCGGCCGATCGACTCGGGCGCGATGATGTGGAAGCCGTGCCCGGACGCGGACGTGCCGTCCGCGTGGACCGACAGGGCCGCGTCGGCCTTCAGCTCGTTCGCGATCCCGGCGCGCTCGGTGATGCACGGGCCGACGCCGTCGTCGCTGTCGCGGGTCAGCGTCACCTCGGCGCCCTCGGCCTCGAGGGCCTTCTCGAGCCGCTTGGAGACGTCCCAGGTGAACGCGTGCTCGGCGTAGCCGTCGTCGGTGCTGGTGCCGGTGGTGTCGCAGGCCTTGCTGCCGTTGCCGATCTTGACCTGCTTGTTGATCTCGTCGGGGTGGTCGGCGTTGCCGCCGTTGTGCCCCGGGTCGATGACGATCACTTTGCCGTCCAGGGGGGACGACGCGTCGGGCGACGCGGAACGCTGCTGTTCGGCGCCCGCGGGGGACGTGGCGCCGGCCGTCGGAGGCTGCGCCGCGTCACCGGACCCGCCGCCCGTGCCGCAGGCGACGAGGGCGCCGAGGCTCAGCGCGAGGCCGGCGACCGCGGGGCCGCCTCGTTTGATGCGCACAGGCCGATTCCTCCGTGATGGGTTCGTTATCGCCGATGCCAGTCTGCACCCGGCATCGAGTTCGTCAAACGAAAGTCACGCGGAACGGCATTCCCGATCAGCGGAGAGGATCTTCCCGGCCGAGCAGCGCGGCGAGCGCCCGCGCCTCCTCCGCGTCCAGGCCCAGCACCACGCGGGGGCGGCCCCACGGATGGTCGATGGAGTGCGCCACGTAACTCGCGACGGACTCCGACACCTGCTCGGCGAGGCCGCGCGCGTGCCTCCACCGCGACCAGGCCCGTTCCAACTCGTTCGCGGCGCGCTGCGCGCACGACACCAGCTCCGGATCACGCACGGCTGAACCCCCCGATCGTCCACGACCCTGTGCCCGCCCCGCGCGCGGGTCCGGGCCGGACGGCCGCGCCGGCGCCCGGCCGGGGGCCGTCCGGCCCGCCTGTCCCCGGCCCGCCGAACGGTGAGTCCATTAACCCCCCGGCGGCCGTCCGGAGTACGGCGAATGCCCCGGCCTTGGCACGCCCGTTACCCGATGCGGACCACTTCGGGAGGCGCCGGGTCCGGGAGACGTCAGGCGGGCACCGGGCCCGTGGTCGAGCGGACGACCAGGTGCGGGACGACGAGGTTCTGCCGGGCGGCGCGGGAGGGGTCGCCGATGCGGGCGGTGAGCATCTCGGCCGCGAGGCGGCCCATGTCGCGGCGCGGCTGGTCGACGCTCGTGAGGGAGATGTGCCGGATCGCGGCGAGATGGGTGTTGTCGTAACCGATGACCGACAGGTCGGCGGGCACCCGCAGGTCGAGCTCCACCGCCGCGGACAGCGCCCCGGTCGCGACGAGGTCGTTCGGCGCGAAGATCGCGGTGGGCCGGCGGTCGCGGCGCAGCAGGCCGCGGGCCGCGCGGTAGCCGCCCTCCTCGGTGAAGTCGCCGGGCTGCACGGCGATCTCGTCCTCGAGCCCGTGCCGCCGCATCGCCTTCTCGTAGCCGATGCGCCGGTACCGGGCCGCGGTCGAGCGGGTGCCCTCGATGTGGGCGATGCGCCGGTGCCCGAGCGACACCAGATGGTCGACGGCGAGGCTGGCGCCGAGCTCGTCGTCGTCCACGACGATGTCGACGCCCTTGACGTCCCGCTCGCCGACCACGACGACGGGGACGCTCGCCGCCGCGTCCTTCAGGGACTCGGGGACGACGCTGAGGAGCACCAGGCCGTCCACCCGCATCTCCAGGAACGCCTCGACGGCCTCGGCCTCGAACATCGGGTCCCAGCGGCCGCTGCCGACGAGCATGCGGAGCCCGGCGCCGTGCAGGCTCTCCTGCAGCCCGTCGAGGAACTCCGCGAAGAACGGGTTGTGCAGGTCGGCGACGATCGCGCCGATGAGGCGCGTGCGTCCCTCGACGAGGCTGCGGGCCACGGCGTTGGGCCGGTAGCCGAGTTCCCGCGCGGCCTGCAGGACAGCCTGCCGGCGGCGCTCGCTGACGTGCGGGGAGCCGCGCATCACCAGGGAGACGAGGGACTTGGAGACCCCGGCCCGCTCGGCGACGTTGCGGATCGTCGGCTTCGGCGCGGGCACGGACCTCCCCTCGTCGCGGGCGGCCGAGGAGGGGCGCCGCGGCCTGGGCACCACGACGTCCTCCTGCGTCTTGTGCGGGGGGTCAACTTCACCAGACATGGCACTCCGTCCAGGGGGGCCTGCAGGACCTGCCGTCACGGCGCGCCTGGGGCCGCGGCGCGCCTCCTCCGCGCGGGAGGAGATGCCATGATGCCTTGGCTTCCCCACAAATCGTCGCAACAGGGAGTAACGGTCCGCCGCCAACCCGGGTTCGGGTCTGTGGTGTCCCGGATCACATCGCGGTCCGGGGCGGGTCACGGGAGGGTGACGGGACGCCCCGCGGCGGGCCCGGCACGGCGTGCCCCGGGCGGCGCCTCGGATACCCTGCGCAGGTGGCAGAACGTGCGGTGACCGGTGACAGGGCGCGGAGCCGGCAGCGCGGCGGGCAGGGACGTCGCAGGCTCAGCGTGGACGAACGACGGGAAGAACTGATCGAGGCGGCCCTGCAGTTGTTCAGCACGCGGTCGCCGGAGGACGTCTCCATCGACGACGTCGCGGCGGCCGCGGGGGCGTCCCGGGCGCTCGTCTACCACTACTTCGGCGGCAAGTACGAGCTGTACATCGCGGCTCTCGGCAGCGCGGCGAAGAAGCTGTCGGTGCTGCTGGAGCCGCCGACCGAGGGCAAGCCGCTGGAGCGGCTCGGCGTCTCGCTGGAACGTTACTTCGACTTCGTGGAGAGCCACGCGGCGGGCTACACGGCCCTGCTGCGCGGCGGCCCGGCCGACCGGTCGGGCGAGGTCGGGGAGATCGTCGACGGCATCCGCCAGCTCCTGCTGGACCGGATCCTGCACTCGCTGGCCGTGGACGTCCCGCAGCCGACGCTGCGGATCACGCTGCGCGCGTGGATGGCGGCGGTCGAGACCGCGGGCCTCGACTGGCTCGAGAACCGCGACGTCGCGCGGGCCGACCTCGAACGGCTCCTCGTCGACCACCTGGTCGTGATGCTGCACGTCGCGGGACGGCACGACCCCGGCACCGGGGCCCTGTTCGACCGTCTCGCGCACGAGGAGCTCACCCCGGAGCAGGCGTCCGGCCAGACGTCCGGGCAGGCGTCCGGCTGAGCCTCCGCCTGGGGCGGCCGGTTCCGGCGGGGCGGATTGGTCCTCTCACGGCGGGTGTGACCGCCGTGACTCGGGTGACCACTATCGGCCACCCCCTTGCCGCGCGCCCGCCGCGGTCTCGGCGGAGCCGCGGGGCGGGTCTCGGGGCGCGTCCGGGCATGCCGGAGTCCCGCCCGGCGAGTCGCGGGCGGGACGTCCGATCGAACCGTGAGCGGGCCGGGACCGCGATTCTCGGATGACCGTGGTCCCGGGCCGTTCGCAGCCCCCCTGTGAGGCGTCCGGCGTGCCAGTGCGGGGCGCGCCGGCCGGAGCGGCTACTCCGAGCGCTGCTGCGGGATTCCCGCCAGCAGCGCCCGCACCTCCGCCTCGCGGTAGCGCCGGTGCCCCCCGAGCGTCCGGATGGACGTGAGCTTGCCCGCCTTCGCCCAGCGCGTGACGGTCTTGGGGTCGACGCGGAACATCGTCGCCACCTCCGCCGGCGTCAGCAGGGGCTCGGCCTCTGGCGTACGTGCTGACATGTTTGCGGCCTCTCCTCCGTGGACCGATGACAGCGATCCTGCGATTGATCCTCGCGCGGTCACTGATGTCCCCTATGGCCCGAAAGAGCCACTATGACATCACAACGTGTAACCTTGCCACCACTGAGCGCAACAAGCAAGTTCCTGGCGTACGTTGCGGGCAAACATCCCCTCGAACGCCGCGAGCTGCGCATCGGCGATGAACTTCGGGTCACGCTGCGTGATTCTAGCGACACGTATAGTCGTATCGCGCGCAGATTCGGGAATTTTGTTCAGTACGTCCACGGGAGCGGCATCCCGGCGGCCCTCAGTTGGCCGACTCCAGGGCCCGGACGGGCCGCCAGCGGGCCAGGAGCCGCTTGTACATCGCGACGGTCAGCTCGACCTCGCCGCGCTGCATCCCGGTGAGGGCCACCGACATCTCCGCGACCGACTCGTCCGCCCGCAGCGCCGCATCGTCCAGGAGATGGACCAGCCCGCCGTAGTCGAGCTCGACGAGCGCGCGGGGATGGAACTCCCCCAGCCAGCGGGACAGCGTCTCCAGGCGCCCCGCAGAGAGCAGGTACACGTCGCCCGAGCCGTCCCCGAGGTTCTCCCGGACGATCGGCAGCGCGTGGTCCACGCGGCGACGGGCCTCGCCCATCGACGTGACGTACAGCAGTGTGCGCGCGGGCGCGGCCGTCGCGGGCCCCTGCCCCGCGTGGTCGCACGCGGCGTCGACGTCCGGTCCGGGGCCGCCCAGGGTCAGCGAGCGCTCGGTGCGGACGAACGGCACGAACCAGTCCAGCGGGACGTGCCAGGTGCTCGTCAGGATGTGCGGGCGCATCGGGCGCCCGGCCCGCTTCCAGCGCTCGAAGGCCTGCGCGATGCGCTCGGACTGCGGCGGCGGGACGAACGCGGCGGCGACCCCCGCCGGCTGCTCGTCGCGGAACCGCTCGAACGCGATCCACGAGCGCAGCCGCGTCTCCCACGGGCACACGTAGATCGCGTCGTCGAGGCGGCGCACGTAGGCGTCGCGGCTCTCCCGGTCCGGGACGACCTCCGGCGGGACGGCGGCCAGCCGGTGGGCCGCGTCGCGATGCTCGACGCCGAGCGCGTGGATCCGTCGCGGGCGCCGCCGGGACTCGGCATAGGCCGTCCACAACGTCCGCGCCGGTTCCTGGAAGGCGGTCACCGGTTCGTATACCCGTAGGTACGCGGCGTACGGAAACACGATCGCATCGTGACACGAGACCCGCCCGGCGGTCGCGACGACGGGCCCGGCGAGACGCCCGCGTTACCTCCCGGTGGGGCGCGGCGCGCCCTAGGCTGATCAGTGGACAGGAAGGAGGGCACTACCGTGCCTAATGTCTTCGGGTCGCCCCACAAGGGCTCGGAACCCCGCCACGAGCAGGTCGTCTTCTGCCAGGACGAGGCCAGCGGCCTGCGCGCCATCATCGCGATCTACTCCACCGCCCTCGGGCCGTCCCTGGGCGGCACCCGCTTCTACCCGTACGGGTCGGAGGAGGAGGCGCTCGCCGACGTGCTGAACCTCTCCCGGGGCATGGCGTACAAGAACGCCCTCGCCGGGCTGGACCACGGCGGCGGGAAGGCCGTCATCCTCGGCGACCCCTCCAGGGACAAGACCGAAGCGCTCCTGCGGGCCTACGGACGGTTCGTCAAGTCCCTGGGCGGCCGCTACTACACCGCGTGCGACGTCGGCACGTACAGCGAGGACATGGACCTCGTGGCCCGCGAATGCGAGTTCGTCACCGGACGCACCGTCGCGAACGGCGGCGCGGGCGACTCGTCCATCCTGACGGCCTACGGCGTGTTCCAGGGGATGCGCGCCGCCGCCGAGACGGTGTGGGGAGCCCCCACCCTGCACGGCCGGCGGGTCGGCGTGGAGGGCGTCGGGAAGGTCGGCCACCGCCTCGTCGAGCACCTGCGCGAGGACGGCGCGGACGTCGTGATCTGCGACGTCAGCGAGGCCGCCGTGGAACGCGTCCGGGCGTTGCACCCCGAGGTCGAGGTCGTCGCGGACGGCGCCGCGATGATCCGCGCGGACCTCGACGTCTACGCCCCGTGCGCGCTCGGCGGGTCGCTGAACGACGAGACGGTGCCCGCCCTCGGCGCCCGGATCGTCTGCGGCGCCGCCAACAACCAGCTCGCGCACCCGGGCGTGGAGAAGAACCTCGCCGACCGGAACGTCCTGTACGCCCCCGACTACGTGGTGAACTCGGGCGGTGTGATCCAGGTCGCGGACGAGATCACCGGGTTCGACTTCGAGCGCGCCAAGGCGCGGGCGTCCGGCATCTACGACACGACCCGCAAGATCTTCGAGCTCGCCGCCGACGAGGGCGTCCCCCCGGCGGTGGCCGCGGACCGGCTCGCCGAGCGCCGGATGTCCGAGATCGGCCGTCTGCGCGGCATTCTCGTCTGATCCCGTACCGGCCGTCGTAGGGCCTTCGCGAAGCCGTCGTGGGACGTCGTACGCGCGTCCCACGGCGGCCACCGAGCGTTTGACGTTCCGTTCGGCCCGGTGTGCCGGGCGCTCACATGACGTCAAGTCGGTCCACTGACACCTACCGGATACACTGGAGTTCCCGGAACAAGAGCGCCGCCACGTGCCGCCGAAGTACCGAGCCGGGCGCAAAACGGGTACGGTTGTACTCGTGACTGACGCATGGCTCATCAGGCATCGGTTCGTGTGGTACACGCGCGCGTTGATGGGCCCACGAAAGCCCTGACCATCGAGGGGGTCGAGCCAATGGGTCGCGGCCGAGCCAAGGCCAAGCAGGTGAAGGTTGCCCGCCAGCTCAAGTACAACAGCGGCAACACGGACCTCGACCGCCTGAAGAGCGAACTCGGAGTCAACGACTCCCCGGGCGGCGACTACGACGAACTCGTCGAGAAGTACGCCGACTACGCCGACGATTACGGCACCGAGGACCGCAAGGACCAATCCTCGGGTTGATGTCTGACACGAACGCCACCCCCGCGTCGCGAGGGTGGCGTTCGTGTTGCCCGCCCTGTTGATCGGCGGCTCCGGTCGAGCACGGTGGTCAGGTGGGCGTCGGCGGTGTCGAGGCGGCCCGTACGGCGGGCCACCCGCGCGAGCCCGTTCAGCGCGTAGGCTTCGGCGAGCCGCATCGACGATTCGGCGAGGCGGTACCGCTCGCCGGAGACGGCCACCAGCGACTTGTCCAGCAGCCTGCCCAGCAGGTCGGCCACGTCCTCACCGGCCCGATCGCCGTCGGCCGCCTCCCCGGTCGCGCCCTGCGCTTCGACGGCGTCGAGGGCGCAGCCGTCCGGGTGCAGGGCCAGGCGGCGCAGGACGGACCGCCGGCGAACTCGGCGCCGCCCTGGGCATCGCCCTCTTCGGCACCCTGGGCACGGCCGTCTACAGCGCCCGGATGGCGGACGCGATACCGGACGGTCTCCCGGACGGGACGGCCGAGACCGTGATCGACGGCTTCGCGGCCGCGTCCGCGGTGGCCGACGGGCTCCCGGACGCGGTCGGCGGCCTGCTCAGCGGCTCGGCCCAGGACGCGTTCCTGACCGGGATGAACGTCGTGACGGCCGCCAGTGCCGTCGTCCTGGTCGGCATCGCCGTGCTCGTGGCCCGCGCGCCGCGCCACGTCCCGCCCCTCGGCCAGGAGGCCCCGGCCGACACCGCCGACGCCCCTGAGGTCGCCGCGGTCGGCCGGGCAGCGGCCGGGGGCGGCGAGTGACGCGCGCCGGAGCGTCCCGGTGCGAGATCGCGTGCGCGGCCGGGTGGTCCTCGCCGGGTCAGGCGAGGGCGGCCCGCCCGGTGCCCTCGGTGGTCTCGCCGAGGATCCAGGACGGGACGCCGCGTTCGGCGAGCAGCCGCAGGGCGGCGTCGGCCGCGTCGGGCGCGACGATCGCGGCCATGCCGACGCCGAGGTTGAACGTCTTGTCCATCTCGGCCTGCGGCACGTCGCCGTGGGCCTGCAGCACCCGGAACAGCGGCGGGACCTCCCAGGACCCGCGGTTCAGGACGGCGTCCACGTTCGCGGGCAGGGAGCGCGCGAGGTTCGCGGCGAGGCCGCCCCCGGTGATGTGCGCGAACGCGTGGACGCCCCCGGCGGCGGCGAGGGCGAGGCAGTCCTTGGCGTAGATGCGCGTGGGGGTGAGGAGTTCCTCGCCGAGGGTGCGGTCGAGTTCGGCGGGGCGGGACTCGAGGGCGAGGTCCGTCGTGGCGAGGATGTGCCGGACGAGCGAGTAGCCGTTCGAGTGCACGCCGGACGAGGCCATCGCGATGACGACGTCGCCCGCGCGGACGCGTTCGGGGCCGAGGACGTCGTCGGCCTCGACGACGCCCGTTCCGGCGCCCGCGATGTCGAACTCGTCCGGTTCGAGGAGGCCGGGGTGCTCGGCGGTCTCGCCGCCGACCAGGGCGCAGCCCGCGAGGGCGCACGCGTCGGCGATGCCGCCGACGATGTCGGCGATGCGCTCGGGGACGACCTTGCCGCAGGCGATGTAGTCGGTCATGAACAGCGGCTCGGCGCCGCACACGGCGAGGTCGTCGATGACCATGCCGACGAGGTCGTGGCCGACGGTGTCGTAGACGCCGAGGCGGCGGGCGAGGTCGACCTTGGTGCCGACGCCGTCGGTGGAGGTGGCGAGGAGCGGGCGCTTGTAGCGCAGGAACGCCGAGGCGTCGAAGAGCCCGGCGAAGCCGCTGACGTCGTCCACGACCTCGGGACGGCGGGACCGGGCCACCCGGGACTTCATCAGCTCGACGGCCCGCTCGCCGGCCGCGATGTCCACCCCGGCGGCCTCGTACGACGTCATCGTCCGGCCTCCAGCAGGTGCTTGCCGCGCTCGGACTGCTCGACCTCGATGGGGTACACCCCGTCGAAGCAGGCGCGGCAGAGGCGGTCCTTGGCGATGTGGGACGCGGAGATCAGCTCGTCCAGCGAGATGAAGCCGAGGCTGTCGGCGCCGATGGAGTCGCGGATCTCCTCCACCGACAGGTTCCCGGCGATCAGCTCGGCGCGGGTGGCGAAGTCGATGCCGTAGAAGCAGGGCCACGCGACGGGCGGGCTGGAGATGCGGACGTGCACCTCGGCGGCGCCCGCGTCCCGCAGCATCCCGACGATCGCGCGCTGGGTGTTGCCGCGGACGATCGAGTCGTCGACGACGACGAGGCGCTTGCCCTCGATGGCCTCGCGCAGCGGGTTCAGCTTCAGCCGGATGCCGAGCTGCCGGATCGTCTGCGACGGCTGGATGAACGTCCGTCCGACGTAGGAGTTCTTGACGAGCCCCTGCCCGTAGGGGATGCCGGACGCCTCGGCGTAGCCGATCGCGGCCGGGGTGCCCGACTCGGGGGTCGGGATGACCATGTCGGCCTCGACGGGGTGCTCGCGGGCCAGCCGGCGCCCCACCTCGACGCGGGTGGCCTGGACGCTGCGCCCGGCGATCGTCGTGTCGGGGCGGGCGAGGTACACGTACTCGAACAGGCAGCCCTTGGGGCGGGCCTCGGCGAACCGCTCGGAGCGGACGCCGTCCGCGTCGATCGCGATCATCTCGCCGGGCTCGATCTCCCGGACGAACCGGGCGCCGACGATGTCGAGGCCGGCGGTCTCGGACGCGACGACCCAGCCGCCGTGGCCCTCCAGGGAGCCGAGGACGAGCGGGCGGATGCCCTCCGGGTCGCGTGCGGCGTACAGGGTGTGCTCGTCCATGAACACCAGCGAGTACGCGCCGCGGGTGGCGGGCAGGACGTGCCGCGCCGCCTCCAGCGGGCCGCCCTCGCGGGCGCACAGCAGGGCGGTGAGGACCTCGGTGTCGGTGGTCGCGGTGAGGGTGCCCGGGGGCAGGTCCTCGGCGAGTTCCCGCGTGTTGATCAGGTTGCCGTTGTGGACGAGCGCGAGCCCGCCCGCGTCGGTCGGGCGGAACGTGGGCTGCGCGTTCTCCCACGTGGGCGAGCCCGTCGTGGAGTAGCGGCAGTGGCCCACGGCGATGTGGCCGCGCAAAGTGTTCAGCACCGACTCGTCGAACACCTGGGCGACGAGGCCCATGTCCTTGAAGACGACGATGCGGTCGCCGTCGCTCACGGCGATGCCTGCGGACTCCTGCCCGCGGTGCTGGAGCGCGTACAGACCGTAGTAGGTGAGCTTGCTCACTTCCGCCTTGGTCGCCTGGTCCGCGGGGACCCAGACGCCGAACACCCCACAGGCGTCCTGCGGGGGGCGGTCGGTGGGATCGATGTCGTGGCTCAGACGTCCATCACGGAGAGGCACGCCCGTCAGTCTAGATGCCACCTTCACCTGCTCGGATCGGCGGATCTCCTTAAACGACCTTTACCCCCTGCGACCACGGGCTTCAGGCACGGCACGGAAACGTATGGCAGGAGACGGGGAGGACCGGATGACGCTGCCTGGGTACCAGACCTACACACCCCCCGCCCCGCGCCCGCGCAGTGGGGCGGCGCGGGCCTCTCTGGTGCTCGGGATCATCGGGCTCCTGGGGCTGGCGGTGTGCCTGCTGGGCGTGCTGCCCGCGCTCGCGGGGCTCGTCCTCGGCGCCGTCTCGCTGGCCCGCCACGACGCCGACCGCTGGCCCGCCGTGGTGGGCGTGGTCTGCTCGGCGGCCGCGCTCGTCCTCGGCGGCGTGGCGCTGTTCGTCCTGCTGAGCAAGGCGGCGGAGTGCGGCGACGAGCGCCGGTACCCCGGTGCGGACGAGCGCCGCCACTGCGTCGAACGCGAGTTCCCCTTCGCGCGCTCCACCCTGGCGCCTTAGGGAACGCCTTAGGACGGCCCCTGGTCCGCGAGGGCCCGGACGGCTTCGGCGTCGAGCGCGGACGCGTACACGCGGAGGTCGTCGATCAGGCCGCCGAACCCCGGTTTCGTCTGCTCGCTGCCGAGGAGGATGGGGCCCGCCGGTGTGACCACGGGCTCGTCCAGTCCCTCGGCCACATCCTGCTCACCGTCGACGTACAGGACCATCCCCTGGGCGTTCACGACGAACGCGACGTGGGCCCACTCCCCGACGGCCAGGCGCGCGTGGCTGTCCATGTAGTCGGGGCCCTTGGCGGTGAACAGCTGGAGCCGGAGCCGCATGGCGTCCGGGTAAAGCCATAGGCCGAGACCACGCGCGTCGTTCTCCCCGACCGGCTTGTACAGGAGGCTGCGCCACTCCCCGGTAGGTTCCTCGGTCACGTTCACGGAGAACGCCACCGTGAAACCGAAGATCTGGCTGAAGACGAGCTGGGGCGCGGCAGGGATGACGGCGCGCGCGTGTGCGCCGAGCGCGAGCGCCTCCCCGGCACGTCCGGGGACGATCTCGGCGACCTCGTCCAGTTCGGCGTCCGGCGCGGCGCCGGACGCGACGTGCACCCGGCGGCCCTCCACGGTCGCGACGTCGAACGTCCAGTGCGCGACGAGCATGGCGACACCTCCATGCCCCCGATCGGCCGGTGGTGACCACGCTCCCAGCGCGGGGGCACGGTGGCAAGACCCGAATCGGGCCCCTACTCCAGCGGGAGGTAGGGCGACAGGTCCGCGCGCGCGCCGCTCGCACGGACGCGTCCGTCCGCGACGGCGTCCGCCCACGCGAGACGTCCGGTCGCGAGGGCGATCCACGTCGCCGCGTCCATCTCGACGACGTTCGGCGGGGTGCCGCGCTTGTGGTGCGGCCCCTCGATGCACTGCACGGCCGCGTGCGGCGGGACCCGCACCTCCACCGACCGTCCGGGGGCCCGCCCGGCGAGGTCGTCCAGCAGGTGCCGCACCGCGCCCCGCACGACCGGGCGGGCCGCGCCCGTCCCGGCGTCGCCCATGGCCGCGACGGTCTCGAAGGCGGCCCGCCGCAGGTCGGCGGCGTCGTCCCCGCCGGTGTACGGCGGCAGGCCGAGCGCGGCGCGCTGTTCGTTCAGGACGGCGGCGGTCAACGGTGTCCGGGGCACGCACCGAAGCTACCGCGCCGGCGACCCGGGCCCCCGCCGGCCGCGTTTTTGCGCGGCACGCCTCGTGCGCCTACGCTCCGGGCGGCTGGCGCGCTCACCCGGGCGGTCGTCCCCCAAAAGGCACGAGCCGCCGGAAATAACGGTAAAAAAGGACCGATGCCAGGCGGGGAGTGAACAGGACGGGGAGGCGGCGAACTCGCTCCCCGGAGGACACGGAGGTTCGTCAGATGCCCGAGGCGCTGCCCCTGCAGCCTGGTGACCCGCGAAGACTCGGCGCGTACGAGATCACGGGCCGGCTCGGCGTCGGTGAGCAGGGCGCCGTCTTCCTCGGCGCGGACCCCGCCGGACGCACGGTCGCGGTCAAGCTGCTGCACGTGCGGCTGAGCGGCGAGCCCGCCGCCCGGGGCCGGTTCACCGCGGCGTTCGAGGCCGCCCGCAGGATCTCCGGGTTCTGCACGGCCGCGGTCCTGGACGCCGACGTCCAGGACGACCGCGCCTACGTCGTCAGCGAGTGCGTGGACGGCCCGTCCCTCCAGCAGCTCGTCGACGAGGAGGGCCCGCGCGGCCCCGCCGTCGTGGAACGCCTCGCCGTGGGCCTCGCGGTCGCGCTGGCGGCCGTGCACCGCGCGGGAGCGGTGCACCACGACCTGAAGCCCGCGAACGTCCTGCTGGGACGGGACGGCCCCAGGATGTGCGACATCGGCGTCCACGGCGCGCTCGACGCGGTGCTCGGCGACACCCGCTGGGACCCCGACGCGAGCGACCCGTCCCACCTGCTCTACCGGGCCCCCGAGCAGCTCAGCGGCCTGCGCGCCGACCCGCCCGCGGACGTCTTCGCCTGGGCCTCGACCCTGCTGTTCGCCGCGACGGGGGCGCCCCCGTTCGCCGACGGCTCGCCGTCCGAGACCGTCCAGCAGATCATGTACGACGACCCGGACCTGTCCGCGGCGCCCGACTCGCTCCGCGCGGTGCTGGCGGACGCGCTCGCCAAGGACCCCGCCGCGCGCCCCACCGCCAAGGGCCTGCTCGAACGCCTCCTCGACGAGGGCGGCCCCCTCGCCGCCCGGATGCCCGCCTCGCTCGTGCACGAGGGCCGCGCCCTCGCCACCGGGGCCGTCCCCCCGCCGAAGCCCCAGCCCGCGCCGCCCGCGCCCGCGCCGCCCCAGCCGCCTCAGGGCGTCCCGCAGCCGCCGCCTCCCGTGGGCTCGCCCATGGGCGCACCCCCGCCCCCGCGCGCGCTTGCACCGCTCCAGGGAGCCCCGGCACAAGCCGTCCCAGGGCAGCCCGGCGTGCCCCCGCACGTTCCGCCGCCCCCGGCCGAGGCGACCCGTCCCGAGCAGGCGCCCGGCAAGACGCTGCTGGGCAAGCTGGCGCGCGGCCGCGACCGTCCCGAACCGCCGCCCCCGCCCGCCGTGGAGCTCGACCCCGGCGCGTTCGAGGCGACCACCACGTTCGGCGCCGTCGCCGACGACCGGACCACCACCATGGGCGCCGTCGCCGACGACCGCACGGCCGCGATCGGCGCGCTCCCGGCCGGGGACGGCGAGACCCGCACGTTCGACGCGATCCCCGAGCCCCGCGACTCGACCGCGCCGCACCTCATCCCCGGGCTGCGGGCCGTGGACGACGACGAACCGCCGCGGCGCTCGCCGTCCTTCCCGTCCCTCGGCGGGATGCGGCGTCCCGGCAACCACGTGCTCGGCGTGGCGCTGTCGCTGCTGATCGGCGTCGGCGTCGGCATCGCGATCATCGCGCTCGTGGTGTGGCCGCAGCTCAAGGACGGCGACGCCGCGGAGCCGCCCGCAGGCACCGGCGACACCCGTCCCGTGTCGGTCGTCCCGAAGTCGTTCGCGGGGACCTGGACCGGCACGATGGTCAACAACAACAGCCAGGCGTCCTTCCCCCTCGAGGTCACGTTCGAGGAGGGCGCCACCACGGCGCGCGTCGTCTACCCGAAGGAGAAGTGCAATGGCACCCTCACGTTCGAGAGCGGCACCAACAGCAGCCTGAAACTCGCCCTGGACGTCGCCAAGCCGTGCACCCCCGGAGCCGTCGAAGCGTCCCTGCAGCCCGACGGCACCATCCGGTACACCTGGACCAGGCCCGGCACCCAACTCGGCTACCAGGGCGCCCTCAGCCGCCGCTGACGCGCCCCGAACGTGAATCCGGTCACGTAGTATGGCCCGGCTCCCAGCATGACGCCGGGCGTCACGGGTCCCGGACCGTCCCACCCGCCACTTGGGTTTAGCCTTGGCCGTGCGGCAGACGGTTCTTTAATGTTCATTGACCTGAGGAGAGGACGTGGAGACCCCCACCTCCACCGCCCTTCGGCGCGGCGGACGCCGTGCCGCCGTGGCCGTGCTCGCCATCGCGACCGCCCTGCCCCTGCTCGGCACGTCGGCGCCGACCGCGGCCGCCGCACCCGTCGCCGCGCCGATGGCCGACCCGGGCGACTCGGAGAAGTTCCGACAGCTCAGCAACCAGATCGAGAAGCTCGAAGACGAGTACGGCGGCGACCTGGCGAAGCTGAAGGACACCCGGTACGCGGTCACCGAGGCCATGAAGAAGGCCCAGTCGCTCGAGAAGGACCTGGTGGCCGCCCGCGACGTCGTCGCCCGCCTCGCCGCGAACCGCTACATGACCGGCGGCGAGGACCCGACCGTCCAGTTCCTCGCGGCCGCCGAGCCGACCGACATGCTCAGCAACGCCAGCCTCATCACGCACCTCGCGCAGAACAAGGCCGGCAAGGTCGAGCAGATCCAGACGCTGATCGACGAGCAGAACCAGGCCCGCAGGAAGGCCGAAGAGAAGATCAACGCCCTGGAGAAGGAGATCAAGGAGCTGAGAGGCCGCCAGGCGCAGATCAAGCAGCTCGTCAAGAAGTACAAGCCGCAGTCACCGAGCACCGGCATGGGCGGCGTCACGTCCCGCATGCTCAACGTCAAGAACACCATGGACGTCGAGTTCGGACCGTTCCCCACGATCGGCTGCGTCCGCTACGCCGGCGACCCCCAGGACCACGCCACCGGCCACGCCTGCGACTTCATGGTCACGACCGGCGGCGCCGTCGCGTCCGGCAGCGCCAAGACCCAGGGCGACCAGGTCGCCGACTACGCCATCTCCCACGCCAGCCAGCTCGGCATCAAGTACGTCATCTGGCGGCAGCGCATCTACGACATGCGCAGCCCCGGCTGGCGCATGATGGAGAACCGCGGCGGCGCGACCGCGAACCACTACGACCACGTCCACATCTCGGTCTTCTAAGCCCCGAGGAGGACGCGTGGGCCCCTCGCCTGCACTGGTGCGCGTCCTGGACGGGCCGTCCGAGCCGCCGCTGCGGCCGCTGCCGGGCGACGTCGCCGAGCTGCTGCGGTCGCTGGACTGCCCGCCCCGGCTGGCCGCCCACCTCCGCCTCGTCCACGACGTCGCCGCGCGGCTCGCCGACTGGGTGGAGCGGCGGCACCCGGACGTCCGGTTCGACCGGCGGGCCGTGCTCTTCGGCGCCGCCACCCACGACGTCGGGAAGGCCCTGCACGTCGCCGAGCTCTCCGGGCCCGGCTCGTCCCACGAGGCGGCCGGCCGGGACCTGCTGCTGCGGCACGGTTTCGACGACGCCCTCGCCCGCTTCGCGGCCACCCACGCGTCCTGGACCGACCCCGGCACCACCATCGAGGACCTGCTGGTGAGCCTGGCCGACAAGGTCTGGAAGGGCAAGCGCGTCCCGGACCTCGAAGACCTCCTCGTCGCCCGCCTCGCGCGCGCGTCCGCCCGCCCGGCATGGGACGAGTTCGCCGCCCTCGACGACCTCCTCACCGCCATCACCGAAACCGCCGACGACCGCCTGACCTACCAGAACACCCACCCGATCCACCCCTGACCCCGGGGCGGCCGGGTTCAGTGCTTGATGGTCACGGCCACTTCTACGGAGTGGTCGTGTTCGTCCTGGCCCAGGACGGCCTGGCGTACCTCGTCGTGGGACACGGCGACGCCGCGGGCGGCGATGGCGTCGAACAGGGCCACCACCGCCGGGTGCACCGAGCCCTCCGGGAGCGGGCCGCCGGTGACGGAACGCCAGGTCGCGACGAGCTCGCGGCGTTCGGGGAGGACGCCGACGATCGTGCCGGGGCCGCCCCACCCGGCGGGTGCGGGTTCCGCCGTCGGCCAGCAGCACACGACCTCCGCGTGGTCGGGCGAGTCGCCCTCCCGGACCGCCGTCCAGAACTGCCCGGACGGCCCGAGGCCGGCGGCCCGCAGGTCGGCGAACAGGCCCATCAGCAGGTCGTTCGCCGCCTCGTCGCTCGCCTCGTGGTCGCCGTCCGTCCGCACGGTGAGGGCGCGGCCCACGTACGGGCGGGCCGCGCTCTCGCGTTCGGTCACCTCGACGGGGGCCGCGAAGGACGACACGACGAGCCGGGCGTTCTCGAACGCCGCGTCCTCGCGTGCGCGTTCCGCGAGGACGCGCCGCCGGTGCTCGTCCAGCGCGGACGCCGTGTCGCCGTCCCGGACCGCCACCGCGACCGCCGGCAGCGGCAGCCCGGCGTCGCGCATCGCCCGGACCAGCGCGCCCGAGCGCACCTGGCCCTCCGAATAGCGCCGGTACCCCGTGGCGGGGTCGACCTCCGCCGGGGAGAGGACGCCCTTGTCGTCGTAGTGGCGCAGCGCCTTCACGCTCAGCCCCGTCATGTTCGCGAACTCACCGATGCTCAACATGACTTCAGTGTCCGGCCTCCCGTTACAGGAGGGTCAAACACGCGCCGCCGGGCTCAAAAGGCGTCCCTGGGGACGAGGCCGGTCGCGAAGGTCGCGGTCTTGAGGAATTCCGCCGTGAGGTGGACTCCGGTGAGCCTCTCGGCCAGCGCGAAGGCGGCCGTGGTCGGGTCGAATTCGACGTCTCCGACAGGAATGCGAAGGGCGCCCTCCCGGGGGAGGGCGCCCTTTACCGAGTCGTCAGTCCGCGTAGCTCGGGAGCATGCGCTCGTGGGACTCGCGCAGTTCGTGCAGCGGGATGCTGAACAGCTCGTCCTGGCCCGCGGCGGTCACGGTGAGCGCGTCGCCGCCCGCCACGCCGAGCTGGGCCACCGGGACGCCGTGCGCCTCGCACAGCGCGGCGACCTTCGCCTCCGCGCCCGGCAGGATCGCGACCATCGCCCGCGCCACCGACTCGCTGAACAGCTGGACGAACGGGTCGCCGTGCAGGGTGATCCGGGCGCCGAGGCCGCCGCGCAGGCACGACTCGACCAGCGCCTGCGACAGGCCGCCGTCCGACAGGTCGTGCACCGTCGTCAGCAGCCCGTCCCGGACGGCCAGCTGCAGGACGTTCGCGAGCGCGCGCTCCGCCGCCAGGTCGACCAGCGGCGGCAGGCCGCCCAGGTGCCCGTAGACGACGTGCGCCCATTCGGACCCGCCGAACTCCTCGCGGGTCTCGCCGAGCAGCGCGATCGTCGCGCCGTCCGTCGTCAGCGACATGTTCACCCGCCGCCGGACGTCCTCGTGGACGCCCAGCACGCCGATGACCGGCGTCGGGTTGATCGGCGTCGACCCGGTCTGGTTGTAGAAGCTGACGTTGCCGCCCGTGACGGGGACGCCGAGGTACTCGCAGGCGTCCGCGAGGCCGGTCACGGCCTGCTGGAACTGCCACATGACGCCCGGGTCCTCCGGGGAGCCGAAGTTGAGGCAGTTCGTCACGGCGAGGGGGCGGGCGCCGGTCGCGGCGACGTTCCGGTACGCCTCGGACAGTGCGAGCTGCGCGCCCGAGTACGGGTCGAGGCGCGTGTACCGGCCGTTGCCGTCCAGCGACAGCGCGATGCCCAGGCCCGACTCGTCGTCGATCCGGACCACGCCCGCGTTCTCCGGCTGCGCCAGGACCGTGTTGCCGAGGACGTACCGGTCGTACTGGGACGTCACCCACGTCTTGCCCGCGAGGTTCGGCGACCCGGCCAGCCACAGGACGGTCCGGCGCAGCTCGTCGCCCGTGGACGGGCGGGTCAGCCGGCCCGGCGTGTCCGACTGCAGGGCGCCCAGGTCGTGCGGCGGCTCCAGCGGACGCCGGTAGACGGGGCCCTCGTCGGCGGCGGTGCCCGGCGGGATGTCGACGATCGTCTCGCCCTGCCAGCGCATCACCAGCCGGCCCGTGTCGGTGACCGTGCCGATCACCGTCGCGGGGATCTCCCAGCGGGCGCAGATCGCCATGAACCGGTCGACGTTCTCCGGCGTGACGACCGCCATCATGCGCTCCTGAGACTCGCTCATGAGGATCTCCTCAGGGCGCAGCGTCTCGTCGCGGAGCGGGACGGCGTCGAGTTCGACGTCCATGCCGCCGGTGCCGGCGGCCGCCAGCTCGGTCGTCGCGCACGACACCCCGGCGGCGCCGAGGTCCTGCACGCCGACCACGAGGTCCTCGCGGAACAGCTCCAGGCAGCACTCGATCAGGAGCTTCTCCATGAACGGGTCGCCGACCTGCACGGACGGGCGCTTCTGCTGCGACTCCTCGTCGAACGTCGCCGACGCCAGGACGGACGCGCCGCCGATGCCGTCCGGGCCCGTGCCGGCCCCGAACAGGATCACCTTGTTGCCCGGGCCGGGCGCGACCGCGCGCTTGATGTCGTCGTGCTTCATCACGCCGACGCACAGGGCGTTGACCAGCGGGTTCTGGGCGTAGCACGCGTCGAAGACGGTCTCGCCGCCGATGTTCGGCAGGCCCAGCGAGTTGCCGTAGCCGCCGACGCCCGCGACGACGCCGGGCAGGACCCGCTGCGTGTCGGGCGCGTCGGCCGGGCCGAACCGCAGCGAGTCCATCACCGCGATCGGGCGGGCGCCCATCGACATGATGTCGCGCACGATGCCGCCGACGCCCGTCGCGGCGCCCTGGTAGGGCTCCACGTAGGACGGGTGGTTGTGCGACTCGACCTTGAACGTGACCGCCCAGCCCTGGCCGACGTCGACGACGCCCGCGTTCTCGCCCATCCCGACGAGCAGCGCGTCCGTCTGCGGCGCCTTGTCGCCGAACTGGCGCAGGTGCACCTTCGAGCTCTTGTAGGAGCAGTGCTCGCTCCACATGACCGAGTAGATCGCCAGCTCGGCCGACGTGGGACGGCGGCCGAGGATCTCGCGGACCCGCCGGTACTCCTCGTCCTTCATGCCGAGTTCGGCGTACGGCTGCGGCCGGTCGGGGGTCGCCGCCGCGACCGCGACCGTGTCGGTCCCCTGGGGGATCTCGGGCCGCGGACCGGTGCCGAGCGCCGGCTGGAGGCCCGTCCCGGGGCCCGGCTCGACGGCCGGGTACGGCCCGCCGCCGTCGCCCGGGGCGGGTGCCGGTTCCGGGGCGACCGCGTCCTGCGGGCCCGTGCCGCCGCCGACGGCGGGCTGCGGGCCGGTGCCCTGCCCGGGCGCCGGGAAGGGGCCGCTGTTCGGGTTCACGGACGCCTGCGGCCCCGTGCCGGTCCCGATCGCCGGGAACGACCCGGTGGTCGGGTTGGCCGGGTACCGGGGGGCCTCGTCGGCGTCGTCGAAGCCGCCGTCGCCGGACGTCCCGGCGCCGCGGCCCATGACCACACCTTGCAGGCCCGTCCCCGGGGGGAACTCCACGTGCGGGACGCCGTCGCCGGACGGCGGGGCGCCCGCGCCCATCGCGAACAGGGCGTCGGCGCCCGAGTACTGCTGCTGTTCCGGCCCCGTGCCCACGGCGGGCTGCGGACCGGTGCCCGGGCCGACGGCCGGGAAGCCGCCCGTGCCGACGGCGGGGAAGCCGCCCGTGCCGGGGCCGTGCTCGCCGTACGGGCCGGGGCCCTGGCCCACGGCCGGGAAACCGCCGGTGCCCTGGCCTACCGCCGGGAAGCCGCCCGTGTTCTGGCCGATCGGAGGCTGCGGGCCGGTGCCCGGGCCGCCGTCGAACGGGCCGGAGCCCTGGCCCACGGCGGGGAAGCCGCCCGTGCCGGGACCGTGCTCGCCGTACGGGGCCTGGCCGACGGCCGGCTGCGGGCCCGTCCCCGGGCCTACGGCCGGGAAGCCGCCCGTGCCGGGGCCGTGCTCGCCGTACGGGCCGGGAGCCTGGCCGACGGCCGGGAAGCCGCCGGTGCCCTGGCCTACGGCGGGCTGCGGGCCCGTCCCCGGGCCCACGGCCGGGAAACCGCCCGTGCCCTGGCCGATCGGAGGCTGCGGGCCCGTGCCGGGACCGCCGTCGAACGGGCCGGGGCCCTGGCCTACGGCGGGCTGCGGGCCCGTCCCCGGGCCCACGGCCGGGAAGCCGCCGGTGGCGGGGGCCACGCGCGGGAGCGGGCCGGTGCCGAGGGTGGGGAAGCCGCCCGTGCGGCTGCTCACCGGGGCGCCGTGCGGGTCGGGCATCGTGACGGTCGGGTCGGCGCCGGGCGCGCCGGGCACGGCGCCCGACTGCTCCTCCGCGAGCGCGCGCGCGAACTCCCCCGCGGCCGGGTCGGCGCCCTGCGCGGGCGCGTGGCCCTGCGCGGGGCCCGCCGGCGGGACGGGCGCGGGACCGGACGGCTCGGCGGCCTCGGCCGCCGGTGGTTCGGCGGGGGCCTGCGGGGCGTCGTCGTCCTCTTCGAGGATGGCGGCGAACCCCTGGGTGACCGACGGGTCGACCGGCTGCAGCTCGGGGTCGTCGGCGTCGGAGCTCAGCTCGGCGAGCCACTCGAGGGAGGGCTCGTCGGAGTTGTCCCGCCCCCTGCGCTCGGAAACGTCGTGCCGTTGCTCGCTCATGCGTTGACCAGTCTCTTGACGATCGAGGTGAAGAAGCCGAGCCCGTCGGTGGACGGGCCGGTCAGGGACTCCACGGCGTGTTCGGGGTGCGGCATGAGCCCCACCACGTTGCCGGCCTCGTTGGTGATCCCGGCGATGTCGTCGAGGGAGCCGTTGGGGTTCAGGTCGACGTACCGGGCGACGATGCGTCCGGATTCGGCCAGCTCGTTCAGGGTCTCCCGGTCGGCGGTGTACCGTCCGTCGGCGTTCTTGATCGGGATGACCAGTTCCTGGCCCTCCCGGTACTCGCTGGTCCAGACGGTGCCGGCGTTCTCGACGCGGAGCCGCTGGTCGCGGCACACGAAGTGCAGGCCCGCGTTGGGCAGCAGCGCGCCGGGCAGCAGGTGCGACTCGCAGAGCACCTGGAAGCCGTTGCAGATGCCGAGCACGGGCAGGCCCGCGTGAGCCGCCGCGACCACCTCGGTCATCAGCGGCGCGAAGCGGGCGATCGCCCCGGCCCGCAGGTAGTCCCCGTAGGAGAACCCTCCGGGCAGCACGACGGCGTCCACGCCCTGAAGGTCGTGGTCGCCGTGCCACAGGGCGACCGGCTCGGCTCCCGCGAGCCGGACCGCGCGTGCTGCGTCTTTGTCGTCAAGGGAACCAGGGAAGGTGATGACCCCAACCCGGGCAGCGTCCATCTGTTCTGTTCCTCCGAAATGAGGTGCGGCCGCGGACGGTCGGGTGGTCTCCGTCGATCACCGCTGCGCGTCGCATATCCCCCCGCGCGCGTACCAATCTACCCGGCACTCGTGATGAGCCGGTCGTCCGGGCGGCGAACCAGTGCCCCGTCTCGCCAGGTCAGCCGCTTCCGCAGGTGGACGACGGTGCCCCGGTCGGGCGCGTGGTCGATGTCGAGGTCGTCCACCAGTGCGCGCATGATTTTAAGCCCGCGCCCCGATTCGCTCAAAACCCCCCGGTTCGCCGGGGCCGGCCGCGGTCCGCGTCCCCGGTCGGCGATCTCCAGCTCGCAGACGGACTCGTCGACCCGCGCGGCGACCCGGTAGTCACCGGACGCGCGGGAGTGCCGGAGCACGTTCGTGCAGGCCTCGGAGGCGGCGACGAGGACGTCGTCGACGCAGTCCTCGGTGGCGCCGAGGCCGCGCAGCGCGTCGCCGATCAGCCGCCGGATCAGCGGGACGGTCGGCGCCTCGCGGGGCAGCGCGAGGGTGAAGGTCACATCCACCGTGACACCTCGTGTCATGCCCCGGCTCGCTCGGACGTCCCCCGTCCCCGGAGCGTGTTGAAGACTCGGCCGCAGGTAAGGCTTCCCCGGCGGAAACGCGCGTAACCGCCACACCGGCGGGTCTTTCCGTGAATCCTCGGTGACGTGGTCAACGGTTCACAGGAATGGGAACGCGCCGGAACGCGCGGATCACCGGATCGGCATTTCCCGCCATTCCGGGTCAGAGCACCCGGACTTCGAAGTTCTCGATCACCGGGTTCGCCAGCAGCGTCTCCGCGATCTTGCGGACCCGCTCCAGCGCCGCCTCGTCGGCCTCGCCCTCGAGCTCGACCTCGAACCGCTTGCCCTGGCGCACCGCGACGACGCCCTCGAATCCGAGCTGCGGCAGCTTCCGGGCGATCGCCTGCCCCTGCGGGTCGAGGATCTCCGGCTTGAGCATGACGTCGACGACGACACGCGCCACGACCGCCCCCTCACTGATCTGCGATTTTCCTGACGACCTGAAGCGTACGGCACCATTGCAGGAAGCAGCCCACCGTCCCCCCCGGACCACCGGAGCCGATACATGAACATCGAGGACCTGTCGCCGTCCGAACGCCGTCTGTGGGAGGCGTTCCCGAAGGGCGAGCTCGTCGACCTGTCCTCCGGGGACCCGGTGCTGGACGACCCGGCCCAGGCCGGCCGCTGGGGTCACGACCGGCTGATCCGGGCCGAGGTCCTGGTCGCGCTGCTGGCGGGGGCGGTCGAGCCCGCGCCGGGCCACGTCGCGGCCGTCCGGCTGAGCGGCGCGCGCGTCTTCGGGTCGCTGAACCTCGGGCACGCGGCCGTCGAGGTCCCGCTGGCGCTGACGGGCTGCGCGTTCGACGAGGCCCCGCACCTGTACTGGGCGAGCATGAACAGCGTGCACCTGATGCGCTGCCGGCTGCCCGGGCTGGTGGCGTCCGGTACGCGTGTCGACGGGCACCTGTGGCTGGAGGGCAGCCACATCTACGGCGGGCTGTGGCTGGACGGCGCGAACGTGACCGGCATCCTGAACATGTCGGGCGTCCAGCTCGCCAACCCGGACGGCGACGCGCTGCTGGCCGACCGGCTGACGGTCGAGGCGAACGTGTACTGCGACCAGGGCTTCGCGGCCACCGGCGAGGTGCGGCTCCCGGGGGCGCGCATCGGCGGGCAGCTGATCTTCCGGAAGGCGCGGCTGCACAACCCGGGCGGCGCCGCGCTGACCGCGAGCCGGCTGGACGTCGCCGCGAACGTGTTCTGCGACGGCGGGTTCACCGCCGAGGGCGAGGTGCGGCTGCGCGGCGCCCGCGTCGGCGGCTACCTGTCGTTCGTCGGCGCGCGCCTGGCCAACAAGGGACGGACGGCGCTCAACTGCGACGACCTGGGCGTGGAGAACGACGTGTACTGCTCGGACGGCTTCGTCGCCGAGGGCGCGGTGTCGTTCGCCGGGGCGCGCGTGACCGGGCAGCTCAGCTTCAGCGAGGCCCGGCTGCTCAACCCGGACGGGACGGCGCTCAGCCTGCAGCGCGTCCAGGCGGAGGAGGTGCTGCTGCGTCCCGCCGAGCCGATCCGGGGCGTCGCGGACCTGTCGTACGCCCGCATCAACCTGCTGCGGGACGCGGCCGACACGTGGGCGGAGCGCCTCCAGCTCGACGGCCTGCAGTACGAGACGCTCGACCCGCCGATGACGGCGAAGGAGCGCCTGGGCTGGCTGCGCCGCGACACCGACGGGTACGCGCCGCAGCCGTACGAGCGCCTCGCGCAGACGTACCGGGCGCTGGGCCTGGACGCGGACGGACGGTCGGTGCTGCTCGCGAAGGCGCGCGACCGCCGCAAGACGCAGGGGATCCTCCGCAAGACCATCGGCTGGATGCAGGACGGTCTGGTCGGTTACGGCTACCGCCCGTTCCGGGCGGCGACCTGGCTGATCGGGCTGCTGGCGTTCGGGACGATCGTGTTCTCGATCGACCAGCCCGATGTCCTGAACGACGACGACAAGCCGCACTTCAACGCGTTCTTCTACACGCTCGACCTGATCCTGCCGATCGGCACGCTCGGCCAGGAGGGGCTGTTCGCGCCCGAGGGCGTCTCCCAGTGGATCGCGAACTTCATCGTCGCGGCGGGCCTGGTCCTCGGCCTGACGGTCGCGGCCGGGGTGACCCGCGTGCTCTCCCGCGAGTGACGGGCCGGTGACGGACGGCGGCGGCTCCGGCGGGTCCGGGGATCAGCGGCGCCGATCGGGGTAGGGAACCCGTCAGGCGGGACTTGCACAGCACGGTGTGATGTCTGCCACGATGGCATAAGCGGCCTTTGTCCCTTACCGGGTACGAGGTCACTGACCCCGGCCGGCGTGCGGCGATCCCGTGTCCCGGCCCCGAACGAGGAGTGTCATCGATGACGATCGACTCCGTGCGAGGCGCGCCGGCCACCGCCGCGACCGCCGAGCCAGAGCCCGTCCAGCTGCTCACCCCCGAGGGCGAGCGCGTCGAGCATCCCGACTACCCCCTCGAGCTGTCCGCGGACGACGTCCGCGCGCTCTACCGCGACCTGGTGATCACCCGGCGGATCGACCGGGAGGCCGTCGCGCTGACCCGGCAGGGCGAGCTGGGCCTGTGGGCGTCGCTGCTCGGGCAGGAGGCGGCGCAGATCGGCTCCGGCCGGGCGCTCTCCGAGCACGACATGGTGTTCCCGACGTACCGGGAGCACGGCGTCGCGTGGTGCCGCGACGTGGACCCGCTGAACCTGCTGGGGCTGTTCCGGGGCGTCAACCACGGCGGCTGGGACCCGGCCGAGCACGGCTTCCACCTGTACACGGTCGTGATCGGCAGCCAGACGCTGCACGCCACCGGGTACGCGATGGGCATCCAGCGGGACGGCGTCCTCGGTTCGCCGTCGGCGGGCGCGGCGATCGCCTACTTCGGCGACGGCGCGACCTCGCAGGGGGACGTGAACGAGGCGTTCGTGTTCGCGTCGGTGTTCAACGCCCCGATCGTGTTCTTCTGCCAGAACAACCAGTGGGCCATCTCCGAGCCGCTGGAGAAGCAGTCGCGCATCCCCCTCTACAAGCGCGCGCAGGGGTACGGGTTCCCGGGCGTGCGGGTGGACGGCAACGACGTGTTCGCGTGCCTCGCCGTCACGCGCAAGGCCCTGGAGGCCGCCCGCACCGGTCAGGGCCCGATGCTCATCGAGGCGTTCACGTACCGGATGGGCGCCCACACCACGACGGACGACCCGACCCGCTACCGGATGAAGGCGGAAGAGGAGTCCTGGAAGCTCAAGGACCCGATCGAGCGCGTCAAGGCGTACCTGACCCGCGGCGACCTCGCGGACGCCGCGTTCTTCGACGGGATCGAGGACGAGGCGAAGAGCGTCGCCGCCGACCTGCGCAAGGGCTGCCTGGCCATGCCCGACCCGCGGCCCCTGGCCATGTTCGAGCACGTGTACGCCGAGCAGCACCCGCTGATGACCGAGGAGCAGGAGAAGTTCGCCGCCTACCTGGCGTCGTTCGAGGAAGAGGTCGCGTCATGACCGCGGAGACCCTGACGCTGGGGAAGGCCATCAACACCGGCCTGCGCAAGGCCATGGAGAACGACCCGAAGGTCCTCATCATGGGCGAGGACGTCGGGAAGCTCGGCGGCGTGTTCCGCATCACCGACGGGCTGCAGAAGGACTTCGGGGAGGAGCGGGTCATCGACACGCCGCTCGCCGAGTCGGGCATCGTCGGCACCGCGATCGGCCTCGCCCTGCGCGGCTACCGGCCGGTCGTCGAGATCCAGTTCGACGGGTTCGTGTTCCCCGCCGCCGACCAGATCATCACGCAGCTCGCGAAGATGCGGATGCGCTCGCTCGGCGCGCTCGAACTGCCCGTCGTCGTCCGGATCCCGTGCGGCGGCGGCATCGGCGCGGTCGAGCACCACTCGGAGTCGCCCGAGGCGTACTTCACGCACACCGCCGGGCTCCGCGTCGTCGCCTGCTCCAACCCGGCGGACGCGTTCACGATGATCCAGCAGTCGATCGCGTCCCCCGACCCGGTGATCTTCTTCGAGCCGAAGCGCCGCTACTGGGACAAGGCCGAGGTCGACGTCGACTCCACCGGCTGGACGGCGTTCGACGCGGCGCGCGTCGTCCGTCCGGGCGAGCACGTGACCGTCCTCGCGTACGGGCCGTCCGTGAAGACGTGCCTGGAGGCGGCCGCCGCCGCGGCCGGCGAGGGCCGGTCCCTCGAGGTGATCGACCTGCGGTCGCTGAACCCCCTCGACATGGACACCGTCGCCGGCTCGGTGAACCGCACCGGACGCTGCGTCGTCGTCCACGAGGCGCCCGTCTTCAGCGGGTACGGCGCCGAGCTGGCCGCGCGCATCACCGAGCGCTGCTTCTACCGGCTGGAGTCGCCGGTGCTCCGGGTGGGCGGGTTCTCCACGCCCTACCCGCCGTCCCGCCTCGAGGACCACTACCTGCCCGACCTCGACCGCATCCTCGACGCGGTCGACCGGACCTTCGCGTGGTGACGCCGGTGACCGACACGAACCTGTTCAAGCTGCCGGACGTCGGCGAGGGCCTCACCGAGGCCGAGATCGTCAAATGGCACGTCCAGCCGGGCGACACCGTCGAGATCAACCAGACGATCGTCGAGATCGAGACGGCGAAGGCCATCGTCGAGCTGCCGTGCCCGTTCGAGGGCGTGGTGGCCGAACTGCTGGTCTCCGAGGGCGAGACGGTGGACGTCGGCACGCCGATCATCGCGGTCGGCGCGGCGGGCGGCGCCGTCGCCACCCCCGTGTCCGAGCCGCCCGCGCAGGCGGCGGCGCTCAGCGAGACCGACGCCGTCCCGACGGCGGACGAGCCGGGCATGACGGCGCCCGACAAGCCGAAGCGCACGCCCGTCCTCGTGGGCTACGGGGTGAAGGAGGGCTCGACCCGCCGCCGCCCCCGCAAGACGAACGGCGCCGCGCCGCCCCCGGCGGCCCCGGCGGCCCCGGCGGCCCCGGCGGCGCCCGTCCGTCCACAGCCTGTGGACAACGGCGGGCTCCCCCTCGCGAAGCCACCGGTCCGCAAGCTCGCGAAGGACCTCGGCGTCGACCTGGCGACGCTCACCGGTTCGGGCCCGAACGGCTCGATCACCCGGGACGACGTCCGCGCGGCCACGTCGGCGCCCGCCGCGACGGCCCCCGCCGCGGGCCCGCGCGAGGAGCGGATCCCGGTGAAGGGCGTCCGCAAGGCGACGGCCGCCGCCATGACCGACTCCGCGTTCACCGCCCCGCACGTGACCGAGTTCCTCCAGGTGGACGTCACGCGCACCATGGAGGCGGTCAAGCGCATCCGCGAGCTCCCGGAGTTCGCGGACGTGAAGGTGTCGCCGCTCCTCCTGGTGGCGCGCGCGCTGCTCACCGCCGTGGCGCGGCACCCGATGGTGAACGCGACGTGGGAGGACGGCCCGTCCGGCGCGGAGATCGTCGTCAAGCGCTACGTGAACCTCGGCATCGCCGCCGCGACCGACCGCGGCCTCATCGTGCCGAAGATCAAGGACGCGCAGGACCTCGACCTCCCCTCCCTCGCGCGCGCGCTGAACGACCTCGCCGCGAAGGCCCGCGCGGGCAAGGCGTCCCCCGCGGACCTCTCGGACGGGACGATCACCATCACCAACGTCGGCGTGTTCGGCGTCGACACCGGCACCCCGATCATCACCCCCGGCGAGGCCGCGATTTTGGCCTTCGGCCAGGTCCGCGACATGCCGTGGGTGCACGAGGGCGAACTGGCGATCCGCAAGGTGACCACCCTCGCCCTCTCGTTCGACCACCGGATGGTCGACGGCGAACTGGGCTCCCGCGTCCTCCGCGACGTCGGCGACATGCTGGAGGACCCCCTCCGCATGCTCGCCTGGAGCTGACGCGCGAAACCGGCCGGGGGCCAAGGCCCCGGCCGGTCCGGCGAGCGCCCGAGCCGCCGGATCGCCACCGGGCGTTCCCGCCCCGGCGCGACGCCCCGGCCGGGCGTTCCCCGCGGATCTCCGAGGCCGGATCCGGCCGTTGATCATGGTGAGGCGTGCGGGTTACGTTGATCACGCTCACCCAGTGGATCTTCCGCTGGGGCCCGCTCCGGCGGGCAGAAGGAGGTCGGCCCCCCATGCGTCTCCCCCGGATCCTCACTGTCGCCGCGACCGCCGCGCTGCCCCTGGCGCTCGGCGCGGCGGCGTTCCCCGCGCACGCCGCCGCCGTCACCTGGAAGGTCGTCAATCCCGCCTCCAACGGCTGGTACACGGCCGAAACGACGGGGGCGATGACCATTGAGAACGAGGCGGGGGCGACTCTGGTCACCTGCTCCTCCGTCCGGCAGTCGGGGCCGATGGCGAGCAAGACCTCCACCGGCGCGTCCGTGACCGTGGGGTCCGCGCACCAGACCGTCGGCAACCCCTGCACGCGCCCCGACGGCACCGCGGCCGCCATCTTGGGGAACTACGAATCGGCCGGCCTCGGCCGCATCCACTACATCGCCACCGGCTACGACGCCGCCACGGGCACCACCACCCTCACCGGCAGCCTGGGCTCCCCGTGGGGCATCACGATCTTCTCGGAGAACTGCCGGTTCTCGTTCAGCGGCATCAGCGCGACCTATGACAACGACACCCGCACGCTGAAGTACCGCAGCGCGACCGCCGTCCCGTACCCGGTCACCAACGAAGACGGTTCGGTCGGCTGCCCCGGCGTGGACCCCGCCGGCGAGACCGTCACCTTCACCGGCGAGTTCGCGGTCAGCCCGGCCATCGAGATCACCCGCACCGCCGCCTGACCCCGTCCGCGTCCCGGTCGAGGCGCGCCCCTACTCGCCTCCCCGCATGGACGGCTCCTCGTGCTCCGCGCGGACGTTGTGGCGGCCGATCGGCAGCATCAGCGGACGGCCGGAGACGGGGTCCTCGATGATGCGGCTCTCGAGGTCGAAGACGGTGCGGACGACGTCCTCGGTGAGGACGTCGGCGGGTGCGCCGGACGCGTGGACGCGGCCGTCGGCGAGGGCGATCAGGTGGTCGGCGTAGCGGGCGGCGAGGTTGAGGTCGTGCAGGACCATGACGATCGTCGTGCCGCGGGAGCGGTTCAGGTCGGTGAGCAGGTCGAGGACGTCGACCTGGTGGCTGGGGTCGAGGAACGTGGTGGGCTCGTCGAGGAGGAGCAGGTCGGTCTGCTGGGCGAGGGCCATCGCGATCCACACCCGCTGGCGCTGGCCGCCGGAGAGCTCGTCGACGGCGCGGTCGGCGAGGTCGGTGGTGCGGGTCGCCTCGAGGGCCGCCGCGACGGCGGCGTCGTCCTTGGAGTTCCAGCGCGCGAACATGCCCTGGTGGGGGTGGCGGCCGCGGGAGACGAGGTCGAGGACGGTGATGCCCTCGGGCGCGATCGGCGACTGCGGCAGCAGGCCGAGGGTGCGGGCCAGTTCCTTCGCGGGCATTCGGTGCACCTGCTTGCCGTCCAGGACGACCCGTCCCGCGCGGGGCGCGAGGAGCCGGGACAGGGAGCGCAGCAGCGTCGACTTGCCGCAGGCGTTCGCGCCGACGACGACCGTGATCTCGCCGGGCGGCACGGCCATGTCGAGGGACTCGACGACGACGCGGTCGCCGTAGCCGAGCGTGAGGCCCTCGGCGGCGAGGGAGTGGGACGTGGTCACAGCGAGCCTCCGGCACGGTGGGTGCGGACGATCAGGTAGACGAGGTACGGCGCGCCGAGGACGCCGGTGACGACGCCGACCGGGTAGCGGGAGTCGAACGCGAACTGCCCGACGAAGTCGGCGACGAGGACCAGCAGGGCGCCGACGAGCCCGGCGGGCAGGAGCAGGGAGCCGCCCGTCCCGATCAGGCGGGCCGCGATGGGGCCGGACAGGAACGCCACGAACGCGATCGGCCCCGCGGCGGCGGTGGCGAACGCGATCAGCCCGACGGCGGCGACGATGACCGCGATGCGGGTGCGTTCGACGCGGACGCCGAGGGCCGACGCGGTGTCGTCGCCGAGCTGCAGCGCCGACAGGTCCCGCGCGAGGAACAGCAGGACGGGGCCGAGGACGGCGAGCGCGGCGAGGGTCGGCAGCACCTCCGCCCAGGTCGTCCCGTTGAGGCTGCCGGTCAGCCAGCGGGTGGCCTCCTGCATGTCCCACTCCCCGGCCCGGGACAGGACGTAGGAGGTGACGCTGTCGCCGATCGCGGCGATCCCGATGCCGATCAGGATGAGCCGCATGCCGACGACGCCGTCCCGGAACGCCAGGACGTACATCAGCAGGGCGACGGCGAGGGACGCGACGATCGCGAAAGCCGACACCTGCGTGCCGCCGAGGCCGAACACGACGATCGCGACGGCCGCGGCCGCGCTCGCGCCCGAGCTGATGCCGATGATGTCGGGGCTCGCGAGGGGGTTGCGGAGCATCGTCTGGAACGTGACGCCGCCGAGGCCGAACGCGACCCCGGCGGCGACCGCGAGGACGGCGCGGGGCAGCCGCAGCCGCCCGACCGTGAAGGACGCGCCGGGCACCTGCTCGCCGAGGACGACGCGGAGCACGTCGCCGGGCGGGTAGAACGACTGCCCGACCATCAGGGAGACGGCGAACCCCGCGAGCACGAGCGCGGCGAGCGTCCCGATGACGGCGCGGCGGCGGGCGGCGCGCCGGCGGCGGCCGCGGGCGACGGCCTGGACGGCGGACGGCCGGACGGCGGCGGACGCGGGGGCGCTCACAGCTCACGCACCTTCTGACGGCGGACGATGTGGATGAAGAACGGCGCGCCGATGATCGCGGTGACGATGCCGACCTCGATGTCCTGGGGCCGCGCGATCACGCGGCCGACGACGTCGGAGAGGGTGAGCAGCGACGCGCCGACGAGGACCGTGGACGGCAGCAGCCAGCGGTGGTCGACGCCGACGAGCAGCCGGCAGGCGTGCGGCACGAGCAGCCCGACGAAGGCGATCGGCCCGGCGACCGCGGTCGACGCCCCGCACAGGACGACGGCTCCGAGGGCCGCCGTCGCGCGGATGAGGGCGACGCGCTCGCCGAGCCCGGCCGCGACGTCGTCGCCGAGCGCGAGCGAGTTCAGGCCCCGCGCGGACAGCAGGCAGATCGCGAAGCCGACGGCGAGGAACGGCAGGACCTGCCCGATGCGTTCGTACGTCCCGCCGCCGACCCCGCCGATCTGCCAGAGCCGGAAGCCGCCGGCGATGTCGTTGCGGGGCAGCACGACGGCGCTGACCAGGGACGCGAACGCCGCCGACGTCGCGGCCCCGGCGAGCGCGACCTTGAGCGGGGTGGCGCCGCCGCGGCCGAGGGACCCGACGGTGTAGACGAACACGGCGGAGACGGCGGCGCCGGCCATCGCGACCCAGATGTAGGCGGTCGGCGAGGAGAGCCCGAGGAACGCGACGCCGCAGACGACGGCGAGCGACGCGCCCATGTTGACGCCCAGGATCCCCGGGTCGGCGAGCGGGTTGCGGGTGACGCCCTGCATGACGGTGCCGGAGAGGGCGAGCGCCGCGCCGATCAGCACCGCGAGCAGGGTGCGCGGGACGCGCTTGGCGACGGCGGCCTGCTCGATGGTGTCCTCCGCGCCGCCGAGCGCCGCCCACACGTCCGTCCAGGCGACGTTGCGGGAACCGAGCACGACGGACGTCAGCATCGCCGCGGCGAGGACGGCGACCGCGGCGAGCAGCCACAGCACGCGCACGCGCGCCGGACGCCGCACGAGGGCGGCGTCCGGCGCACGGTCGGTGTCGACCGTCGTCACTTGACCTTGTCCGCGGCCTGGGCGAGGGCCTTGACGTAGTCCTCCAGGACCCAGGAGATCGCCAGCGGGGTCGGGTTGGCGGCGGTGCCCGCCGGGGTGGTGCCGGACATCAGGTACACCGAGCCGCGCTCGATGGCGGGGACCTTCGACAGCAGCGGGTCCTCGCCGATCTGCTTGCGCAGCTTGTCGTCGCCGTAGCCGACGATGATGTCGACGTCGTCGAACATGTCGATCCGCTCGGAGCTGACGGTCTGGGAGAACTTGTCCGAGCCCTTGGACGCCTCGGCGATGCTGCCGGGGGTCGTCATCCCGAGGTCCTGGAAGAACAGCGTGCGGGTGTCGTGGGTCGTGTAGAAGCCGACCTCGCTGACGTCATTGGGGTCCATGTGCGTCATGAACATCGCCGACTTGCCCTTGAGCTGCGGGTACTTCGCGACGGCCGCGGAGATGTCGGCCTCGATGCCCTTGATCAGCTGCTCCGCCTCGGCGTCCAGCCCGAGCGCCTTGGCGTTGATCCGGACGACCTCGCGCCACGGCGTCGCCCACGGCGCGTCCGGGTAGGCGACGACGGGGGCGATCTCGCTGAGGGTCGCGTAGTCCTCCTTGGTGAGGCCCGAGTACCCGGCGAGGATCACGTCCGGCTTCGTGTTCGCGACGGCCTCGAAGTCGATGCCGTCGGTCTCGTCGAACAGGACGGGACGTTCGGCCTTCAGCTCCTTGAGCTTCTCGTCCACCCACGGCAGGACGCCGTCGCCGTCGTCGTCGCCGAAATTGGCGGCGGCCATGCCGACCGGGACGACGCCGAGGGCGAGCGGCACCTCGTGGTTCGCCCAGTTGACGGTGGCGACCCGTTCCGGCTTCTTCTCGACGGTGGTCGTTCCGAGCGCGTGCTCGATCGTCACGGGGAACGCCCCCGCGCCGCCGCCCGCGCTCTGTTCCGTGCTTTCCGACGAGTCGCCGCAAGCCGTGATGGTGCCCAGCAGAAGGGCCGCCGCTGCGATAAGGCGCAGGCCACCTGGACGTTTCACTCCGTACTCCACCTTTAGGGATCCGCCACAAGCTCCGACCGACTTAGGTAAGGCTTGCCTTCGTGCGCACCCTAGGAGAAATGACCGACTTGTCGCAATCACCCATTTGGGACAGCCGTTATCGCGATCGGGACATCAGCGCGCCCGGAACGCCCCCGGCGTCAGCCCGGTCGTCCGCCGGAACGCCGCGCCGAACGCGCTCGCCGAGCGGTAGCCGACCTCCTCGGCCACGACGTCGATCTCCCAGCCGCGGGTGAGCAGCGTCACCGCGTGCTGCGCGCGCGCCGCCGCGACCCACCGCGCGAAGCTCGTGCCCGTCTCCGCGTTGAAGGCGCGGGTGATCGTGCGGGCGCTCACGCCGAGCCGCGCCGCCCAGTCCGCGAGCGTGCGCTGATCGCCCGGGTCGTCCAGGACGGCGTCCGCGATCGGGCGCAGCAGATCGGACGTCGGCATCTGCAGGAGCAGCTCGCGGGGCGAGGGGGCGAGCACGTCCAGCACCATCGCCTCGGTCAGCGCCCGCGACTCGGCGGACAGCGCGGCGTCGGAGAGCCGCTCCAGCAGCAGCCGGAGCAGCGGGGTGATCTCGACGCCGACGGGCGACGGGGAGATCGGGTCCACGGTGCCGAACCCGAAGAAGCCCGCGCGGCACCACGTGCCGGCGGTCGCCGAGCCCGAGTGCAGCGTGCCCGCCGGCATCCACAGGCCGAGCGCGGGCGTGATCGTCCACACCCGCGCCCCCACGACGGCCGTGGACGCGCCCCGCTCGTTCCACAGCAGCTCGTGCCAGGGGTGCGAGTGCTCGTTCCAGGTGGTGTCCCGGGTGAAGGACTCGTCCCAGTGCAGGATCGTGAACGGCACCTCGGCGGCCCCGGCCTCGTAGGCCGGCAGGACGCGCGTCTCCCTGCCCGCCGCACGGGCGCCGCTCACGCCACGGCTCACTTCACCCGGCTCACTGCACCCGGCTCACTGCACGGGCACGTTGTTCACGTTGCCGAAGGGGCCGCCGACGAACGTCACCGTGGAGACGTTCCCGGGCGGGGCCGGGATGTAGGCGAAGCCCCGGACGGGCTCCTCCACGCCGGTGCGGAACGCGGCGCCGGTGGAGCCGATGTACGGGGCGGGCTTGCCGGGGGCGGCCTTGCCGACGCGGACGGCCCGGTAGGTGTCGGTGCCGCCGGGCACCTGGATCGCCATCGAGGTGAACACGCCGCCCGGGTAGTCGCGGTGCGGGTACGCGGCGTTCGGCGGCGTGTTGCCGGGGCCCTCGTTCACGATGTCGAAGACCGCGACGATGTAGGCGCCGTCCCGGTAGAACGGCTTGACGTCGAGGCGGCGCTTCTGCTCCCCGAAGCGGGCGTAGCGGCTGGCGACCTTCTCGCCGTCGGACGCGCGGAACGCGGCGGGCGGGACGGCGGCGCCGCGGCCGTCGGCCGACGCGGTGGTCGAGCCGTTCACGCCCTCGGTGACCTCGCGGACCTCGTACTGGATCTCGACGCGGCGGTTGCGGGCGCGGGCCTTCTCGTCGTCCTTGCCGCCCTCCTTGGCGATGGGCTCGGCCTCGCCCTTGCCGTGCGCGGAGTACTTGAACGCGTCGCCGAGCCGCTTCTTCAGCTCGGCCATGACCGACTCGGCGCGCTGGCGCGACAGCTTGAGGTTGTAGTCGTCGCCGCCCTTGCTGTCGGTGTGCCCGTTGAAGGTGAGGGGCCGCTTGTTCGGGTCGGCCTTCGCCTTGATCTCCGCGGCGGCCTCGTCGAGGACCTGCTTGGCGCGGCCGGACAGCTTCGCGGAGTCGAACGCGAACAGGACGTCCGTCCGGAGGTTGACGGTGACGTCGGAGCCGCTGGACGTGACGTCCTTGATCTCGCCCTCGGTGATGTCGTAGAGGAACGCGGGGTTGGCGCCGTCGCCCTGCCCGCCGTTCGCCGGGGCGCCGCCGCTCCCGGTGACGGGGACGCCCGCGAACTCGCCCGCGGTGCCGGGCGTGATGGCGGTGAGCCGCTGAACGTTCTGCGGGATCGCCGGGTACGTGGCGGTGAGCTGCTGCGGGGCGTTCGGCGCGAACTGCTGCGGGGCGGGCGGCGTCGTCGGCTTGTAGAGCTTGCGGCCGACCGGGTCCAGCAGGTCGACGGCGAACGGCGCGCTCTTCGGCGACCGGTCCATCGACGTCACCGTGTAGCTCAGGACGGACGTGGCCCCCTGCCGCTGGACGCCCTTGATCTGGACGCGGGCGTGCAGTGCGGCGTCGCCGAACCAGCCCTCCTTGACGAGCTCGCCCGGCTGGGCCGCCGGCTTGCTCGCCGGCCCGCTCGAGGAGGCCGCGGGGGACTCGCTCCCCTCCGCGTCGCCGGAGTCGGAGCATCCGGTCGCGAGCAGCAGCCCGGCGAGGAACACGGCGAGGGGAACGCTCGATGAGGGGCGCATCGGCTCTCCGGTCGGTCGGGAGGGAGCGGGAGGACGAGGCTTACGGTAGCGGTCCGGGCACCGGACGCGCAGCGGCCCCCGCCGCGATGCGACGGGGGCCGCGTGCCGGCCGCGGGAGGCGGGCCCGGTCGAGGTGCGAGGTCGAGGGGGCCTCCCCGGCATGCCCGGGACGGTGCGTCAGAAGGCCTCTTCGGGCAGCTCCATGGCGTCCAGGGTGGTGGCCTCGGTGACGGCGCGGTCGGCGGCCAGGCGCGGCAGGACGGTCTGGCAGAAGAACTGCGCGGCGGCGACCTTGCCGGTGTAGAACGCCTTGTCGGAGTCGGAGACGTCGCCGCCGCCGAGGGCGGCCAGCGCGATCTCGGCCTGGCGGCAGAGCAGCCAGCCGACGATCAGGTCGCCGAGGGCGAGCAGGAGGCGGCTGGAGTTCAGCCCGACCTTGTACAGCTCCTTCGGGTTCTCCATGGAGGAGAGGGCCCACCCGATCATCGGGTCGAGGATCCCCTGGACGTCGTCCAGCCCGCGGGCGAGGGCGGCGCGCTCGTTCTTGAGGCGGCCGTTGCCCGCCTCGCTCTCGGTGAACGCCTTGATCTCGCCGGCGAGCACCTTCAGGGCCTCCCCGTTGTCCCGGAGGATCTTCCGGAAGAACAGGTCCTGGCCCTGGATGGCGGTGGTGCCCTCGTACAGGGTGTCGATCTTGGAGTCGCGGATGTACTGCTCGATCGGGTACTCCTGCAGGAAGCCGGAGCCGCCGAGGGTCTGCAGCGACTCGGCGCCGAGCAGGGCGTACGCCCGCTCGGACCCGAAGCCCTTGACGATCGGGAGCAGCAGGTCGTTGAGCTTCTCGGCCTGCTCGTCCTTGCGGCCCTCGTGCTCGGCGATCTGCACGGCGTCCTGGTAGGAGGCGGTGAGCAGGACGAGCGCCCGCATGCCCTCGGCGTACGCCTTCTGCGTGAGGAGGCTGCGCCGGACGTCCGGGTGGTGCGTGATCGTGACGCGCGGGGCCGTCTTGTCGGTCATCTGCGTCATGTCGGCGCCCTGGACGCGCTCCTTGGCGTACTCGAGCGCGTTGAGGTAGCCGGTGGAGAGGGTGGCGATCGCCTTGGTGCCGACCATCATGCGGGCGTACTCGATGACGAGGAACATCTGCTTGATGCCCTCGTGCACGTCGCCGACGAGGTAGCCGACGGCCGGGTGCTTCTCGCCGAAGGTGAGCTCGCAGGTGGTGGAGACCTTGAGGCCCATCTTCTTCTCGACGTTGGTGACGTAGGCGCCGTTGCGCTCGCCGAGCTCACCGGTCTCGAGGTCGACCATGTACTTGGGCACGAGGAACATCGACAGGCCCTTGGTGCCGGGGCCGGCGCCCTCGGGGCGGGCCAGCACCAGGTGGAACACGTTCTCGGACATGTCGTGCTCGGCCGAGGTGATGAACCGCTTCACGCCCTCGATGTGCCAGGTGCCGTCCGCCTGCCGGACGGCCTTGGTGCGGCCCGCGCCGACGTCGGAGCCCGCGTCCGGCTCGGTCAGCACCATCGTGGCGCCCCACTGCCGCTCAAGGGCCAGCTCGGCGAACCGCTTCTGCTCGGGGGTGCCGATCTGCCACAGGATCTGGGCGAAGCCGGGGCCGGAGGAGAACATGTAGACGGCCGGGTTGGCACCGAGGACCTGCTCGGCCACCGCCCAGGTGAGCGAACGGGGGGCGCCGCTGCCGCCGAACTCCGGCACGAGGTCGAGGCGGTACCACTCGGCGTCCATCCACGCCTGGTAGCTCTTCTTGAAGCTCTCCGGCATGCTTACGGTGCCGGCGGCCGGGTCGAAGACCGGCGGGTTGCGGTCGGCGTCCTCGAACGAGTCGGCGAGCGGCCCCTCGGCGAGGCGGTTCACCTCGTCGAGGATGCTGCGCACGGTGTCCTCGTCCAGCTCCGCGTACGGGCCGCTTCCGAGGAGGTCCTGGCGCCTGAACACCTCGAAGAGGTTGAACTCCAGGTCACGGAGGTTGCTCTTGTAGTGCCCCATTCGAGACTCCGTTCGGCTCGGCGGGCTGCCGACGGCCCCGCACTGCGTACTGGTCAGTAACTCAACGACATGCTACCCGCTGGTAACCAGTGAGAACCACCAGGAATCCGGCGTTCACCGGGACGCGGGCCACATGTGCCTTACCATCGGGCCTACAAAGTGACGCAACTCACACGAACAGTGCAACTCCGTTACCAATCGGTAGACACAAACGAACATTTCGTAACAAAAGGGACTATTCGCCCTCAACAGCCTGGTCAACTCATGGTTGGGCGTTTCAGAATCATGTCCCCCGGCTTGCGCACCCATTGCCGGGGCATCGCTTTCGGAACGATCCTCGCCGAACCCTTGACAGGAACGGGTCTTACTGCTAGCTCTCCGGCGCCGCGGAGCGCCATGACCGGATCTGGCAAACGTGAACCAATCGGGGGCCTCGTCCCTCTTACTTGAGGTGGCACGGGGTCACAAGGGTCTGCGGGTTCTCCCCCGGAGCCCGAGCAGAGGAAGGACTGGAATTGTCGTCTGTCACGGGGTGGCTCAATGATGCCTGGAGTTCGATAACGGGGGCGTTCTCCAGCGGCGACTGGAGAGACTTCATCCCGCTGGGGTTCGCGGGCCTTCTGGTCTGGGGGCTCTGGCTCTACCGGGTGATCCTCTCCCGCATGGACAAGCCGGTCGTGAACAACTTCCGGACGACCGTGTCCGTGGTGGTCCCCTCGTACCGCGAGGACCCCGAGATCATGATGCGCTGCCTGGACAGCTGGCTCGCCCAGAACCCCAGCGAGATCATCATCGTGATCGACGTCGCCGACACCGAGGGGCACCGGCGGCTGGCGCAGGTCACCGACCCGCGCGTCCACGTCCTCGTCTACGAGCACTCGGGCAAGCGGTCGGCGCTCGGCGTCGGCATCCGCGCGGCCCGCGGCGAGATCATCGTCTTCGCCGACTCCGACACCTGGTGGCAGCCCGGCCTGCTGGACGCCGTCCAGATGCCCTTCGAGGACCCCCAGGTCGGCGGCGTCGGCACCCAGCAAAACGTCTTCCAGCGCGAGACGAGCGTGTGGCGCCGGATCGCCGACTGGCTCGTCAACCTGCGCTACTACGACTACGTCCCGGCGATGGGCTCCAAGGGCGGCGTCGCCTGCCTGTCCGGCCGGACGGCCGCCTACCGCCGCTCGGTCATCCTCCCCGTGGTGGAGAACCTGGAGAACGAGTTCTTCCTCGGCCGCCGCTGCATCGCCGGCGACGACGGCCGGCTGACCTGGCTGACGCTGTCGCAGGGCTACAAGACGGTGCACCAGTCGTCCGCGCGCGCGATCTCCATGTTCCCCGACTCGTTCCGCGCCTTCTTCAAGCAGCGCATCCGGTGGAGCCGCAACTCCTACCGCTGCTACCTCACCGCCCTGTGGAAGGGCTGGCTGTGGAAGACCCCGTTCGTCACCAAGGTCACCGTCCTGCAGATCCTGCTGACCCCCGTGACGATGGGCGTCACCCTCGCCTACCTCATCTTCAGCCGCATCCTCGACAACCTCACCCCGCTCGGCATCTCGCTGGCCATCGGCTGGGTGCTGTTCGGCCGCGGCGTGCGCGGCTGGTCGCACCTCAAGCGGCACCCGAAGGAGATCCTGCTGCTGCCGCTGACCGCTCTCGTGATCATCATGATCTCGCTGCCGATCAAGCTGTACGCGTTCATCACCATGAACAAGCAGGGCTGGCTGACCCGCTCCGCCGACCAGGTCGGCGGCGCCGGGCAGAGCGCCAGCTCGCTGCAGGGAGTGGGCTGAGTTGACGCTTCCCACCCCCCTGACGCGGACGCGCGCGACGCGCCCGCCCGGCCCGCTCCGGCGCGGCCCGCGGACGGCGGCGGCCGCCGGGCTCGCGCTGGGCATCGGCCTCGTCCCGGTGGTCGCGGCGCTGCCCGCGGCCCCGGCGCACGCGGCGCCGACGCCCCAGCCCACCCAGGCCGGCCAGCCCACCGGCCAGCCGACGGGTCAGCCCACCGGGCAGCCGACCGGACAGCCCTCCGGCCGGCCCCAGAACGGCCAGCAGCAGGGTGCGCAGCAAGGTGCCCAGCAGGGTGCGCAACAGCAGCGCGCCCAGCCGGGAGCCCAGCAGACCCCGCAGGCCGGGCAGCCGGCCGGTGAGGCGACCCCGCAGGCCACGCTCGTCGACCAGGAGGACCAGCGGATCCTGCAGATCAGGTCCGTCCTGACCGCGATCCTGCAGATCGGCGGCGCGGCCACCGCGCAGTGGAAGCAGCCGCAGATCTTCGGCTCCAGCCACGGCAAGACGCTCGTGCTGCCGCCGATCGGCCAGGACTACACGGTCGCCGACCTCGCCAAGTACGGCGGCAAGTACTTCAAGCGGCTGCCGGACGGCTCGTTCCTGCTCGGCATCCCGGTGTTCGTCGCCGACGGCGCGAAGCTGACGCTGAAGAACCCCGACGGGCCGCTCGTCCTGCGGATGGGCAGCATGCCGGGCGCGTACGCGTCGATCGTCAGCTTCGGCGGCGAGCTCGACATCGAGGGCACCAAGCAGAACCCGGTGCAGATCACCAGCTGGGACCCGCGGACCAATACGCCCGACACCGAGCTGACCGACGGGCGCGCCTACCTGCGGGCGGTCGGCGGCGAGTTCCACATCAAGCACGCCAAGTTCTCCCACCTCGGCTTCTGGAGCGGCCGGACCGGCGGCATCGCGATGACCGGCACCGACCGGCCGCAGAACGAGCAGAAGCGCAAGACCAAGGAAGAGCGGCACAAGGCCAAGCAGGAGCGGCTCGAGGCCAACAAGAACCGCGGCGGTGGCGGCGGCCCCGGCGACATCGAGATCGTCGAGCCGGGCGGCACCGCGACGCACGTGCCCGCGGCCGACCTCGTCACCGGGTCGATCGACAACGCGACGATCACCGGGAACGCGTACGGGCTGTTCGTCTCCGGGTCGAACCAGACGCAGATCACCAACAACCGGATCGAGAACAGCCTGGTGGACGGGCTGGTCATGCACCGGTTCGCGAAGAACGCCAACATCTCGAACACGACGGTGATCGGCAGCCGCGGCGACGGCTTCGCGCTCGCCCGCGCCACCGAGAAGATCCAGGTGACGAACTGCACGGCCGAGCGCAACGGCCACAACGGCTTCACCGTCAACGGGCAGCCGCTGGCCGAGGGGCCGTCCGCGTCGGGCGAGTCGCTGAAGGCGTTCGGCGGCAGCTCCATCAGCAACAGCGTCTCCCGGAACAACGGCCACTACGGCGTCGAGCTGCTCGGCGGCGACAAGCTGTCGGTGCAGAACAGCAAGATCATCGGCGGTGACATGGGCATCGTCGTCCGGCAGGGCGCCGGCGACGTGCAGATCTCCGGCAACCAGCTCAGCGAGCAGGTCCGGCAGGGCATCTCGGTCCGCGACGGCGTCGACGACGCGAGCCTCGCCGGGAACACGATCGTCGGCGCCCGCACCGGCATCTACCTGCGCGACTCGTCCGGGAAGCTGACCGGGAACGTGATCCGCGGCGCGGCCGCGCACGGCATCACGTTCGTCGGGGACGCCGAGGGCTCCGAGGTCCGCAACAACACCCTGCAGGGCCGGGGGACGAGCGCGGTCAGCACGTCCCGGTCCAGCGGCGACATCGCCGAGGACGACAACAACACCGACGGCTGGACCGACACGGCGTCGCTGTGGATGAAGGCGCGGCGCTACCTGACCCCGATGAACATGATCTGGGCGGGCGTGTTCTTCATGGTGCTGTTCTCGATGATGCGGGCGCGCAACGGCGGCCTGCGCATCGGCCGCACCGGCGTGCACCCGTACGAGCTGCAGCAGCCGATGGAGAAGCGGCAGGTGTGGAGCCTGCCGCGCCGCCCCGCCGGTCCCGCGCCGGCCGGTGCGGCGGCCCCGGCGGGCGCCCCCGCGGGCGTCCCGGTCGGCGCCGCCCCCGCGGGCGTCCCGGTCGGGCAGCCCGTCGCGGGACGGCACGCCGCCCCGGCGGGCGGGCCGGTGCCCGTCCCGCAGCCGATCCCGACCGCCGCCGGGCGCCGCGGCGGCCCCGGCACCGCGCCGCCGCGGCACGCGGCGCCGAACGGCCCGCAGCCGTCCGGTCCGCGCCCGCAGCCCGCCCCGTCCGCCGGACGGCCGCGCGGCCCGCAGCACGCGGCGCCGAACGGCGCGACGACGACCGGGCCGCTGCCGGTGCAGCCGCCGCAGACGCCCCCGCACCCGACGCCGCGCAGCGGCGTCCCGCAGCCGGAACGGAGGTGAGCCCCCGATGAACGCCCCCGCGAACACGCCCCGCCCGGCCGGCCCCACGGATCCGGCGGGCCCCGCGCGCCCGTCCGGGCCCGCGCACGGCGCCGCGCCCCCGAAGAAGAAGGGGAGCGGCGGCAAGATCCTGACGACGCTGCTGGTGCTCGGCCTGGCCGGCGGCGGCACGTACGCGTACCGCACGTACACCGACCGGCCGCCCGAGATCCCCGGCGTGAACGAGGTGTCGACGACGGCCGCGCAGCAGCAGTCGACGCTCGTCGACCAGGAGGACCTGCGGATCATGCAGACCCGCGCCCTCCAAGAGTCCGACATCGCCGGCGGCGGCGCGGCGGCCGCGAAGGCGCGGCAGCCGCGGCTGATGAGCTCGGCGAACGGCCGGACGCTGATGCTGCCGCAGCGCCGCGAGCCCTACTACGTGTCGGAGCTGCAGAAGCTCGCCGGTGAGGACTTCCAGCAGCTCGGCGACGGGTCGTACCTGCTCAACGTCAACATCATGGTGGCGGCCGGCGGGAAGCTGGTGCTGCAGAGCGGCGACGGCCCGCTGACGATCCGGATGCGCAGCGTGCCCGGCTCGTTCACCTCGATCGTCAGTGCGGGCGGCAGCGTCCGGATCAACGGGTCCGCGCAGAACCCGGTGAACATCACGAGCTGGAACGAGTCGACGAACAAGCCGGACACGGCCGTGAACGACGGCCGCGCCTACATCCGGGCGATCGGCGGCTCGTTCAGCATGACGTACACGAACGTGAAGCACCTCGGGTTCTGGAGCGGCCGCACCGGAGGCGTGGCGCTCACGGGCTCCGACCGTCCGGACTCGTCCGCCGAGCGGGCCACCGCGCCGGCCGCGCCGCACAGGGTGCGGATGCCGGACGGCTCCACGGAGACGACCCGCGGCAACCAGGAGCAGATCGAGGTGCAGGCCGCGGCCGGCGCGGGCGCCTCGACGTCGTTCTACGTGCCGCAGGCGAGCCTGGTCAGCGGGACGGTCGACAACTCGACGTTCGACGGCAACGCGTACGGGATCTTCGTGACCGCGTCGAACCAGACGCGGCTCACCAACAACGAGATCACCAACAGCCTCGTGAACGGGGTGCTGCTGCACCGGTTCGCGAAGAACGCGACGATCGAGAACACCACGGTGTCGCGGAGCCGCGGCGACGGGTTCGTCCTGTCGCGCGGCACCGAGGGCGTGCGGATCACGAACTGCACCTCCCGGGACAACGGCGGCAACGGCTTCACGCTGAACGGGCAGCCGCTCGCGGACGGCCCGTCCGCGTCCGGCGAGGCGACGACGGCGTTCGGCCAGAACCTCATCAGCGGGAGCGCCGCCGAGAACAACGAGCGGTACGGGTTCGAGATCCTCGGCGGCGACAACGTCGCCGTGCAGAACAGCCGGGTGACCGGCGGCGACATGGGCATCGTGGCCCGCGAGATGGCGACCCAGGTGCAGATCTCGGGGAACCAGGTCCGGGGGCCCGAGCGGCAGGGCATCGTGCTGCGGGACGGCGTCGAGGGCGGCAGCGTCGCGGGGAACGTCATCCACGGCACGCAGACCGCCCTGTACGTGCGCGACTCGTCGGTGACGCTGCAGGGCAACACCGTCCAGTCGGCGTCCCGGCACGGCGTGACGCTGAACGGCGACGTCTCCGCGACGGTCATCGCCGGGAACACCATCAGCGGGTCCGGGTCGAGCGCGCTCGACTACGACCGCGCCGAGGGCCAGTACAAGAACACCGGCAACAACATCAAGGGCTGGAACAAGACCGCCGGTTTCTGGACCTGGGTCAAGCGCGTGTTCAAGCCCATGAACATCATCTGGGCGGGCGTCTTCCTGCTGGTGGCCGTCTCCATGTTCCGTTCGCGGGGCGCGGGGATGCGGATCGGCCGGCGCGGCGCCCACCCGTACGAGGACCAGACCAAACTCGAGGAGCGCCCCGTGCGCCTGCTCCGCCGTACCGCTCCCGCGGCGCCGCCGCACCAGCAGCGACGGCAGCCCGCGGGGACACGCGTCGACCACTAGGCCCGGCCCATCGGGCCGGTCGGCGCACGGCACGGCACGGCAACGACGCACCAGAGCGGATCCAAGGAGTGGACCGTCATATGACAGTCAAGATCGACATCAAGTTCCTCGCGGGCCTGCTGATCGGCGCCGTCGTCGTCGGATCGCTGGTGATCCTGTTCACCGGCGGCGACGACGACCCCGAACCCGGCAACGCGTCGCAGAACTCGTCGCTGGCGCCGGTCGCGCCCGGCGCGGGCGCGACCGAGCCGGGCGAGGAAGAGGACGAGGGCGACGAGGGCAACGACGAGGGGAACGGCGGCGCGGCCGGACCGGCGCTGACGCTGCCCGTCCCCGAGGGCGAGGGCAAGGTCGACTGCCCGGCGCCCACCACGACGGTGAACGACGCCGCGACCCTGGAGACGGCCCTGCGGAGCGCCAAGGCCGGCGACGTCATCAAGATGAACCCCGGCACCTACAAGGGCAAGTTCGTCGCGAAGACGGACGGCACCCAGCAGCAGCCGATCTACCTGTGCGGCGACGCCAAGACGGTCCTGGACGGCGGCGGCGTCGACGAGGGCTACGGCCTGCACCTGGACGGCGCGAACTACTGGCGGCTGATCGGGTTCACCGTCAGCAACAGCCAGAAGGGCGTGATGGGCGACGGCACCAACGGGTCGATCATCCAGGGGCTGACCGTCCACCAGATCGGCGACGAGGCCATCCACCTGCGGAAGTTCTCCACCGGCAACACCGTCCAGTACAACAAGATCTACAACACTGGTATGCGCCGCGAGAAGTTCGGCGAGGGCGTGTACCTGGGCACCGCCGAGTCCAACTTCGAGAAGATCACCGGCGGGCAGCCCGACAAGAGCGACAACAACGTCGTGCGCGGCAACGTCATCCGGGCCACCGCCGAGGCGATCGACATCAAGGAGGGCACGTCCGGCGGCAAGATCCTGAACAACGTGTTCGACGGGACGAAGACCGGCGGCAGCAAGCACAACGACTCGTGGATCGACGTCAAGGGCAACAACTACCTGATCCAGGGCAACAAGGGCACTGGTACGCCGATGGACGGCTTCCAAACCCACGAGATCATCGACGGCTGGGGCAAGAACAACACGTTCACCGGCAACGTCATCGACCTGGGCGGCGGCAGCGGCGTCGGGATCGCCGACACCAAGGGCGGCAACATCGTCAAGTGCGACAACAAGATGGTGAACGGCGGCAAGCTCACCAAGGACGGGAAGTGCTCCTGACGCGCGGCCGGCGCGCGGCCGGGGGTGAAGTTGGTGCATCGTGAAGATCGATCTGAAGTTCACCGGGATCCTGGTGGCCGGGGCGGTCGCCACCAGCGCGCTCGTCGTGCTCGCCACCGGATCCGGCGACGATCCGAAGGACGTCCCGGCCGGCGGTGACATCGTGGCGCCGCCGTCGGACGACCTGACCAGCGTCCGGCCCGGCGGGCCGACCGGCGCGGGCGCCGGGGCGGGCGCGGGCGACCCGGGAGGCGGGCAGCGGTTCCCGCTGCCCACCTCGGACGAGCGGATCTCCTGCCCGGAGCCGACCGTCACCGTGTCGGACGGCGTCAAGCTGCAGGAGGCGCTCAACGTCGCCGAGCCGGGGACCGTCATCCAGTTGGCGCCCGGGACGTTCACGGGGCAGTTCCTCAGCCAGAAGTCCGGCACGAAGGACCGGCCCATCTTCGTGTGCGGGACGCCGAAGTCGATCCTGGACGGCGGCGGCACCGGCGAGGGGTACGGCTTCCACCTGCAGGACGCGGCGCACTGGCGGCTGATCGGCTTCACGCTGCAGAACAGCCAGAAGGGCGTCATGTTCGACGGGACGGGCGCGTCGGTCGTCCAGGAACTGACGATCCGCGACATCGGGGACGAGGCCGTCCATCTGCGACGCTTCAGCACGGGCAACTCCGTGCAGTACAACTCCATATCGCGCACGGGCCGCGAGAACCCCCGCTTCGGCGAGGGCGTCTACCTCGGCTCGTCCCACAACAACTGGGGCACGCTGACCGGCGGGCAGCCGGACCGCAGCGACAACAACCTCGTCGCCGGCAACAAGATCAGGGCCACCGCCGAGGCGGTGGACGTCAAGGAGGGCACGTCCGGCGGGCGCATCGCGGGGAACGCGTTCGACGGCACGGAGCTGTCCGGCGGATTCAACGACTCGTGGGTCGACGTCAAGGGCAACGGCTACGTCGTCGAGGACAACCGCGGCGCGAAGACCAACGCCGACGGCTTCCAGACGCACGAGGAGTACAAGGGCTGGGGCACGCGGAACGTCTTCCGCCGCAACGTCATCGCCCTCGGGGACGCCAAGGGCGTGGGGATCCGGCTCGACTCGGCCGGCAACGCGGTCGCCTGCGACAACAGGGTCTCGGGCGGCGAACTGCTCAACACGGGGCAGTGCTCCTGACACACGGGGCAGTGCCAGCGAACACGGGGAAGCGCTCTTAGGGGCTCTACCGTCACCATCATCGAGAAGGAGAAGTGCCATGAACCAGGCGGAGGCCCCGAGGCTCACCGTCATCGGGACCGGTTACCTCGGTGCGACGCACGCCATCTGCATGGCGGTGCTGGGCTTCGAGGTACTCGGCGTGGACGTCGACGAGCGCAAGATCGGCAAACTCGCGGCCGGTGAGGTCCCCTTCTTCGAGCCCGGCCTGCCGGAGCTGCTCACGAAGGCGCTCGAGTCGGGCCGGTTGCGCTTCACCACCTCCTTCGAGGAGGCTGGCGAGTTCGGCGACGTGCACTTCGTCTGCGTGGGGACCCCGCAGCAGCCCGGTTCGGACGCGGCCGACCTCACCTACGTCGACGCGGCCGTGCGGAGCCTCGCGCCGCACCTGAACCGCCGCGCGCTCGTCGTCGGCAAGTCGACCGTCCCGGTGGGGACCGCGAAGCGGCTCACCGACGTCGTGCACGAGCTCGCGCCCGCCGGGACCGAGGTCGAGCTGGCGTGGAACCCCGAGTTCCTCCGCGAGGGCTTCGCCGTGGACGACACGATGCACCCCGACCGGCTCGTGTTCGGCGTCGCGTCCGACTGGGCCTACGAGCGGCTGCAGGCGGCGTTCCGTCCGGTCCTCGACCTCGGCACCCCGGTCGTGCGCACCGACCTCGCCACGGCCGAGCTGGTGAAGGTCGCGGCGAACTCGTTCCTCGCCACCAAGATCTCCTACATCAACGCGATGGCGGAGGTCTGCGAGGCCGTCGGCGCCGACATCAAGGACCTCGCCGACTCGCTCGCCCTCGACGACCGCATCGGCGGCAAGTTCCTCAAGCCGGGCCTCGGCTTCGGCGGCGGCTGCCTGCCGAAGGACATCCGCGCGTTCGCGCACCGCGCCGAGGAGATCGGCGTCGGGCAGGCGGTGTCGTTCCTGCGCGAGGTCGACGACATCAACCGGCGGCGCCGCGCCCGCACCGTCGACCTCGTCCGGGAGATGCTCGGCGGGATCTCCGGCAAGCGCATCGCGGCGTGGGGCGCGGCGTTCAAGCCGAACTCCGACGACATCCGGGACGCCCCCGCGCTGGACGTCGCCCGCACCATGCACGGGCTCGGCGGGCACGTGCGCGTGTTCGACCCGGCCGCGCTCGACAACGCGCGCCGCGCGTTCCCCGAGCTGCGCTACGGCGAGAGCGCGTTCGACGTCGCCCAGGACGCCGACGTGGTCGTGCTGCTCACCGAGTGGTCGGACTTCCGCGAGATCGAGCCCGACGCCCTCGCCGAGGTCGTCCGGCACAAGCGGATCGTCGACGGCCGGCACGCCCTCGACGCGGACCGCTGGCGCGCCGCGGGCTGGGAGTACCGGGCGCTGGGCCGGAGCTGAGCCGGTGTCCCGCCGGTGACGCTCCCCACCGGCGGGAACACCGGGGCGGGACGGGCCGTTGGACGGGGACGAGGGCCCGGGGCGGGACGCACGTCCGGCCCGCCCTCCCGGACGAGGTGCGCCGTACCCGGCAGGACAAGACGACGCGGACCGCAGTCGTCTCGTCCACGGGAGCAGAACATGGCCTGGATCCTCGTCATCGTCGCCGGCCTCTTCGAAGTCGCCATGGCCCTGTGCCTGAAGGCCAGCAAGGGCTTCACCGAACCGTGGCCGTCCGTCGGCTTCCTCGCCTTCGCCGTGACCAGTTTCGGCCTCCTCAACATGGCGCTCCGCACGCTCGACGTCGGGACGGCGTACGCCGTCTGGGTCGGGATCGGTGCCGTCGGCACCGCGGCGCTCGGCATGCTGCTGATGGGCGACCAGGTGTCCGCGCTGAAGATCGGGGCGCTGACCTGCATCATCATCGGCGTCATCGGCCTCAACCTGGCGGGCGGGGGCCACTGAGCGGCACCGCGCGAGGCGCCCGGGGCGCCGTCCGGAGACCGTCCGGACGGCGCCCCGGCGCACGTTCACCCGATGTTCGGCGGCCGTTCGCACGGGCCGGACGATCCCCGGACGAGCGCCGCACGACGCAACGAACCGTCGCGCGGCATGCGTCCGGACGACCATTTCGTGCGCCGCTCGGGCCCGGATCCGGCCTATCGAGTCCTTTTCCGGCCGTTCCGCTTCTCCTGCGGCCGATTCTCCTGACAGGGTGGAACGCGAACCCCGACATGTGCGTCTATGTGTCGAGAGCGCCAGGGGGCGTTCGGCACCACCACGGGAGGAAGAACCTTGGTCTTCAAGAAGCTCCGCCAGGCGATGGGCATCGGCGGCCCGCAGATCGAGACGACCCTGCAGAACCCGAACACTCAGCCGGGCGGCGTCGTCCGTGGCGAGGTCACGCTGATCGGAGGTCAGCACGACTCCAACATCAAGTCGCTGAACCTGGCGCTGCGCAGCCGGGTCGAGGTCGAGTCGGGCGACTCCGAGCACGTCACGAACCTCGAGTACGCGAAGGTGTCGCTCGCCGGGGGCTTCGAGCTGGACGACGGCTCGCGCCACACCATCCCCTTCGAGTTCGCCATCCCGTGGGAGGCGCCCCTGACGCACATGTACGGGCGCCCGCTGCTCGGCACCACCGTCGGCCTCGCCACCGAGCTGGAGGTCGCCGGCGCGGTCGACCCGGGCGACCTCGACCCGATCGTGGTGCAGCCGCTGCCCGCGCAGGAGCGCATCCTGGAGGCGTTCGGCAACCTCGGCTTCCGCTTCCGCAACGCCGACTGCGAGCGGGGCCGCATCTACGGCGTCAACCAGACGCTGCCGTTCTACCAGGAGATCGAGTTCGCCCCGCCGCCGCAGTACGCGAGCGGCATCAAGCAGCTCGAGGTCACGTTCGTCTCGTACCCGACCTCCATGGACGTCGTCCTGGAGCTCGACAAGCGCGGCGGCGTGTTCACCGAGGGCCACGACTCGTTCAGCCGCTTCAAGGTCGACTACGCGACCGTCGGCAACACCGACTGGGAGTCCCAGCTGAACGGCTTCCTGCAGGACGCGGGCCGCCGGAAGGGCTTCTTCTAACCCGCCGTCGACCCGCCGTCGACCTCGTCGTGCCGCCGATCCCCTCCGCGATCTTGATCACGGAGGGGATCGCCGCGTAGAAAGGGTTCCCGTGACCCCGCCCCCCGGCCTGACCCACGCGGAGGAACGCCTGTGGGCCGCGTTCCCCACCGGCACGACCGTCGTCCTCGGCGACGACGTGCCCGAGGGCCCGCTGCCCGACCGGACCGTCCGCGCGGACGTCCTCACCCGGCTGCTGCTCGGCGCCTGCGAGGCCCGGCCCGGCGCCGTCGCGGCCCTGCGGCTGCGCGGCGCCTACGTCATCGGACGCCTGGACGTGTCGGGCGGCACGGTCGAGCACGAGCTGCGCCTCGAACGCTGCAGGCTCGTGGAGGAGCCCGACTTCTCCAACGCCGACACCCGCCAGCTGCGGTTCGCCGAATGCCGGATGCCCGGCTTCGACGGCGGCGGGCTGCGCGCGGACGGCTACCTGAGCCTGTCCGGCTCGACGATCGAGGGGCAGGTGCGGCTGCCGCGCGCCCAGCTGTCCGGCGGGTTCCGGATGAACGGGACGCGCATCACCGCCGACGCCCCGGAGAAGTGGGCCGTGTTCAGCGGCGGGCTCGTCGTGGACGTCGGCGCGTTCATCCGCGACGCCGAGATCACCGGCGGCGTCCGGTTCGTCGGGGCCCGCATGAACGGCGGGCTGTTCATGCAGGGGACCGTCCTGTCCAACCCGGGGCGCATCGCCCTGGACGCGCAGAACATGGTCGTCGAGGACGCCGCCGAGTTCAGCGCCGGGTTCCGGGCCGTCGGGACCGTCCGGCTCCGCAACGCCCGCTTCAACGGCATCCTCTCCTTCTCGAAGGGGACCCTCGACTCCGGCGACCCCGGGCGCATGTCGCTGCACGCGTCCCACATGCACGCCGACGAGCTGCTGCTCCTGCCGTCCGAGCGGATCAAGGGGAAGGTCAACCTGTCGTACTCGCGGGTCGGCGTCCTCTACGACCTGCCGGAGCTGTGGCCGGAGGAGCTGCTGCTCAACGGCCTCGTCTACGAGACGCTGCGCGGCGCCGGGTTCAAGGAGCGCCTCGACTGGGTGTCCCGCGACCCGGACTTCCACCTCCAGCCGTACGAGCAGCTCGCCGCCTGGTACCACGGGGTCGGCTCCGACGACCTCGCCCGCAAGGTGCAGCTCGCCAAGCTGCGCGCGCGCCGCCGCAGGCTGCACTTCATCGGCCGCGCCTGGAACCACCTGCTGGACTGGACGGTCGGCTACGGGTACCGCCCGTGGCTCGCGTTCGCGTGGTTCGCGTTCCTCCTCGCCGTCGGCACCACGGTGTTCTCGATCGAGAAGCCGCACGCCATCCGGCCCCCGGACGAGCTGCCCGACTTCCACGCGCTCGTCTACTCCCTCGACCTCCTCATCCCCCTCGACACGTTCGGGCAGCAGCTCGCCTACGACGCGGTCGGCTGGTCCCGGTGGGTCGCCTACCTGCTCGTCGCGACCGGCTGGGTGCTCGCCACCGCGCTGATCGCCGGGGTCACGCGCGTCCTGCGCCCCAACTGACGCCCGGCACAATGGGGTGCCATGGGCACGTATCTGATCACGGGGGCGACCGGCGGCATCGGCACGGCGGTCGCGGAACTGCTCCGGGGCCGCGGGCACGACCTCATCCTGACCGGCCGCTCCACCGACCGCCTCGAGGCGCTCACCGCCGCGCTGCGGACCGGCGCCCATGCCAACACCCAGAGCTTCTCGCCGCACGAGGTGACGGCGCAGGGCCCCGGCGCGTCGATCACCACGGTCGCGCTCGACCTCGCCGAGCCGCGCCGGCTGGAGGCGTCCCTCGCGCCCGCGCACGTCCCGGGGCGGCTGGACGGCCTGATCCACGCGGCCGGGACCGTGCGGCTGTCGTCCGTCGCCGACCTCGACGTCGACACCTGGCAGGAGCACCTGTCGACGAACCTGGTGTCGGCGGCCGAGCTGACGCGGCTGCTGCTGCCGTCCCTGCGCGCCGCGCAGGGGCACGTCGTGTTCGTCAACTCGACCGCCGGGCTGCGCGCGAACCCGAACTGGGCCGCGTACGCGGCGAGCAAGTACGGGATGCGCGCGCTGGCCGACTCGCTGCGCGCCGAGGAGCCGTCCCTGCGCGTCACGACGCTGTTCCCCGGGCGCACCGCGACCACCATGCAGCAGCGTGTGCGCGCGCAGGAGGGCCGTCCCTACGACGCGGACGAGTTCGCCTCCCCGGCGACCGTCGCCCGCGTCCTCGTCGCCGCCCTCGAGACGCCCCGCGACGCGGTGGTGTCCGAGGTCACGGTGCGTCCGCGGTAGGGCGGCCTCGCGGTTGCTCGCGCCCCCGGCGACGAGGGCCGGCACCTCGATCTCCCGCTCGCTCAGCGCGCCCGCCGGGGGCCGGGCCGGCGCCCGGACGCGGTCGATGAGCCGGGCCGCCGCCGTCGGGGCCAGCACGCTGCGCCCGCGCGCGGCCGCCCGCAGCCCCCGGAACAGCTCCTCGCGCGGCGAGTCCTTCAGCAGGTAGCCGACCGCTCCCGCGTCGATCTCCGGGACGACGTCGGCCGCCCCGTCGTACCCGTCGTAGGTGGTGAGCACCAGCACCCGCGCCCAGGGCGCCGACTCGGTGAGCCGCCCGATCGGCTCGGCGCCGTCGGCGGCCTCCCCCACCACCTCGATGCCGGGCTGCTCGCCGAGCACGGCGAGCAGCCCGGCGCGGCCGCCGCGGACCCGCCGTGACGGCCCTGCGGCGGCTCGTCTACCGGCGGTCCGGCGCCCCGGTCACGGCACGTCCGCGATAGCGGCCTTCTCCGGGCGGCGGCGCCGCAGCGCCCACGCCCCGAGCACGCCGCCGATCAGCCCGAACAGGTGCCCCTGCCACGAGATGGCCGGGTCGCTCGGGAGGACGCCGAGCAGCATCGTCCCGTACACGGCGACGACGCCGACGGCGATCGCGACGTCCACGAGCCGGCGCTCGAACAGCCCGCGCCCCAGCAGGTACCCGAAGAACCCGAAGATCAGGATGCTGGAGCCGAGGGTGTTCGCCGAACTCGTGAACCACACGCCGAGCCCGCCGACGACGATCACGATCAGGCTCGCGACGAGGAACTTCGCGATCCCCCGCGTCGCGGCGATGAACCCGAGGATCAGGAACGGGACCGTGTTCGCGATCAGGTGCCCGAACCCGGCGTGCATGAACGGCGCGGTGAAGATGTCCGGCAGGTCGTTGACGTTCCAGGGGTCGATGCCGAACCGGTCGAACCACCCGTTCGCCACGTAGTCGACCGTCTCCAGCACCCACATCACCGCGGTGACGGACAGCACCAGGACGGCCGACCCGAGCGCGCGCGCCCCGTGCCTGGCGAGGCCGCCGGAGCGTTGCCGCCGGGCGGGGCCGCCCGCGGCCTGGTCGGGTGCATAGCTCATGAAAGCCACCGTAAGGTCGAGAACCCGTCATCAGGTCAACGACCGGTGGCCGCGAACGGTTTCCACCCGCCGGACGCGCAAGAAATCACTTACGCCATAGTGGGCGGATGCGTGCGATGGTCTGCGAGGAACTCGGTTCGCTCGCCCTCAGGGAGATGCCGGACCCCGAGCCCGGGGACGGCCAGGTGGCGATCACGGTGGAGGCGGCGGGCGTCAACTACGTGGACGCCCTGTTCGTGCGGGGCCGGTACCAGATCAAGCCCCCGCTGCCGTTCGTCCCGGGCAGCGAGGTCGCGGGGACGCTGCCGTCCGGCGAGCGGGTGCTGGCGATGTGCGGGCTCGGCGGGTTCGCGTCGCGCGTGGTCGTGCCCGGGGCGGCGGCGGTGCCGATCCCGGACGCGCTCGGCGCCGCGGAGGCGGCGACGTTCACCCAGAGCCACTGCACGGCCCTGTTCGGCCTGCGCTACCGGGCGGCGCTGCGGGCGGGCGAGACGGTGCTGGTGCTGGGCGCCGGCGGCGGCACGGGCCTCGCGGCGGTGCGGATCGCGACGGCGCTCGGGGCGCGGGTGCTGGCCGCGGCGTCGTCCGGTCCGAAGCGGGACGCGGCGGTCGCGGCGGGCGCGGAGGCGGCGATCGACCTCGCGGACGTGAAAGCGGGCGCGCGCGGCTGGTCGGAGGGCGGCGTGGACGTCGTGTACGACCCGGTGGGCGGCGCGCTGGCCGATCCGGCGCTGCGCTCGCTGCGCGAGGGCGGACGGCACGTGGTGATCGGCTTCGCGTCGGGCGACATCCCGTCGCTGCCGCTCAACCAGGTGCTGCTGCGCAACCGGACGGTCGTCGGCGTCGACTGGGGCGCGTGGTCGATGGCGCATCCGCTGGAGCAGCGGGCCCTGCTGGACGAGTTGCTGGCGATGGTCGCGAAGGGGACGCTGGTGCCGGAGGCGCCGCGGACGGAGCCGCTCGCGGCGGCGCCGAAGGTGCTGGACGACCTGCTCGACCGCCGGATCGTGGGGAAGGTCGCACTCCTCCCCTGATCAGGCGCTCCCCTGATCAGGCGAGGTGGTACTTCATGCCCATGTGGGACGGGCGGAAGCCCATCTTCTGGTAGAAGCGGATGGCGTCGGGGCGCTGCCGGTCGGTGGTGAGCTGCACCAGCCGGCAGCCCCGGGCGCGGGCCCGGTCGACGGCCCAGCCGATGAGGGCCTGGCCGACGCCGTGGCCGCGCTGGTCGGACGCGACGCGGACGCCCTCGATCTGGGCGCGCTCGCCGCCGTTGTAGGTGAGGCCGGGGATGTAGGTGAGCTGCAGCGTGCCGATGATCTCGCCGTCGCGCTCGGCGACGACGACCGTGTTGTTCGCGTCCTTCTCGATGGCGGCGAACGCGGTGAAGTAGGCCTCCGGGATGTCGTCGCCCGGCGTTTCGCGGGTCGCGCCGAGGGGATCGTCGGCCAGAAGCCGGACGATCTGCGGCAGATCGGCCGCCGTCGCCTCGCGGAAGGTCACTTCTTGATCACGCTGCACACCGACCAGGTTATCCGAGCGCTAAGTTGCAGTGTTCCCGCAACGACTTGTAGTACTACGAGTTGTAGTACTACGTTGGGTGGAAGACACCGTCACCTCGACCCGCCAAGCCGGCGGCGTGCCGCACCGCCGCAGGGAGAAGACATGCACAGCAACGACAACGAGGAACACTGGACCGACCACGCGATCTGCCGCGGCGCCGATCCCGACCTGTTCTTTCCGATCGGCTACTCGGCGGAGGTCCTGCGGGAGCAGGAGCGGGCCGCCAAGCGGATCTGCGCCAACTGCCCGGTGCAGGTCGACTGCCTGACCTGGGCGCTGCGCGTCGGCGAGCCCGACGGCGTCTGGGGCGGGACGACCCCGGAGGAGCGCCGCTACCTGCGCCGCACCGCCGAGGCCCCCGCGCGCCGGCCGCTGCCGGTCATCGTCGTCCGCGGCGACGCCTCGACGTCCGAGCACGCCTCCGCGGCCTGATCAGGCCGTCGCCTCCGGGACCGCGGCGGCCGCGGCGGTCCCGCGGCGCTCCTCGCGGTACCGCCTGACCGAGTACGCGACGGCCGCCGCCCAGAGGGCGTAGAGGACGACGTACACGGCGTACCGGACGGGCGCGCCGGCGTCGATCCAGTCGCTGTTCAGCAGCGTCCGGGCGTTCGTGACGATGATCACGCCGCCGACGGCCGCGCCGAGCACCGCCGGCGGCAGGTGCCGCACCAGCCACGCCGCGATCGGCGCGGCGACCAGCCCGCCGAGCAGCAGCGCGGCGGCCCAGCCGGCGTTGATCCCGGCGGTGCCGAGCCCGGCCAGGAAGCCGAGGCTCGCGGCGACCGCGACGAGGAACTCGCTGGTGTCGATGGTCCCGATGACCTTGCGGGGCTCCATCCGCCCGGACGCCAGCAGCGCGGGCGTCCCGACCGGGCCCCAGCCCCCGCCGCCCGACGCGTCCACGAAGCCGGCCACGATGCCGAGCGGGGCGAGGAAGCGGCGGCGCAGCGGCTTGCCCAGGTTTGCGGTGGACGGCCCGCGCCGGGTGAAGCGGACGAGCACGTAGACGCCGAGCGACAGCAGGATCAGCGACATCACCGGCGCGGCGGCCTCGGTGGACAGCCAGGACAGGAACGTCGCCCCGGCGAACGCCCCGGCGGCGCCGGGGATGCCGACCTTGGCGACGACCTTCCAGTCGACGTTGCCGAACCGCCAGTGCGCGGCGCCGGACGCCAGCGTCGTCCCGATCTCGGACAGGTGCACGGTGGCCGAGGCGGCCGCCGGGCTCGTGCCCGCCGCGAGGAGCAGCGTCGTCGACGTCACCCCGTAGGCCATTCCCAGGCTCCCGTCCACCAGCTGGGCGCCGAGGCCCACCAGTGCGAGCACCACGAACGAGCGCATGGCCACCTTCCCTACTTGATAAGTCGGAATACAGGATATTAAGCCACCCGGAGATGTTCCAGGTCAACCGGACTTATCGGTCAGATCGCCGTGCTCCAGGGCCGGAACCGGCCGCCCTCGTCTAGCCCGCCGCGCTCGTGTCCGCCGAGCCCCCGTCGAACGCGTCCCCGTCGAACGGGTCCGCCTCGCCCGTACGCGCATCGCCCGTGCCGGTCGCGCCCGCGGCGATCGCGAGGACGAAGCGGCCGGCCTCCTCGGCGGTCATGCCCGTGTCGGCCCGCACCAGCTCGACGGCCGCCACGACGTCGCCCGCGTCGGCGAGCCGGCGCACGCGGTCCGCCAGCGTGCCACCGCTCCCGCCGCTCCCCGCGGTCGCGCGGCCGCGCCGCCAGCCGCCCTGCAGCGCCTTCACGAAGTCCTTGCCCTCGCTGCGCCCGAGGCCGGCCGCGTCCCGGACGAGCTTCACCGCGTCCTTCGCGCGCCCCTCCGCGAGCAGCGCGCGGACCTTCTCCTCGACCTCGGCGGTGACCTGCGCGCCGATCCACTCCAGCCGCATCCCGTCGACGTAGTTCTTGGCGTCCACGAGGTCCATGCGGGTCGCCTTGCGCACCTCGGCGACGGCCTTGACCACCTGCCCCCGGGAGACCAGCTCCACCACGCGCGTACCGACCTCCGCCGGCACGTACGGCTGCTTGACGGACATCGCACTCCTTCGTCGGACGGATCGGGCCTTCCCGACCTTAGACGCTCAGGAGTCGCCGAACGCTCCCAGCGCCGTCATCAGGCCCACGCCGTCCGACACCACCCAGTACTCGGCGAGCAGCCCGCCCGCGACGCGGAACATGTCCTGCCCGACGAACGACACGCGCGTCCCGGGCGACGCCGTCGCGCCGGGCACCCCGCCCTGGTACGTCCCGTGGAACGTCCACCGCGCCGCCACCGTGTCGCCGCCCACCACGGGCCCCACGTCGAGGGTGTTCACGATGTCGGAGAACAGGTGGCGCGAGTGCCGGATCTGGTCGGCGGCCTCCTTCCGCCCGCGCACCTGCATGGCGGGCCAGTGCCCCACGAAGTCCTCCGCCATGATCTCGTCGAGGACGCCGTAGTCGCCCGCCCACGCGTCGAACAGCCACCGCCGGTAAAGTTCGTCCGCATCCATGACCCCATTGTTCGCATGCGTCCCGGCTCCGTGCCAAGGGGCGGAGGGTTGCCGGCGGGCGGCGAGGGGCGGCGCGGGCCGCGTCCGGCGGCGTTCTACCGCCGTTCATCTTCACGTGAAATGCTGGTCACGTGGGCTTTAACTCGGCGTAGAAGGGGACGCACCGTGGCCGACCGGCACCTGGAGATCGAGCAGAAGTACGACGCGGAGGCGGGGTTCGTGCTCCCGCCGCTGGACGATCTCCCGGGGGTGTCGGCGGCCGCCGAGCCGCGCGTCCACGAGCTGCACGCGACCTACTTCGACACCGCGGACCTGCGGCTGGCGGCGCTCGGGATCACGCTGCGGCGCCGCCGCGGCGGCGACGACTCCGGCTGGCACCTGAAGGTCCCGGCGGGGCCGCACGGCAAGCAGGAGCACCGCGCGCCGCTGGGCCGCCCGCGCGTCGTCCCGGCGCGGCTCGCCGGGCTGGTCGCCGTCCACACGCGCGGCGCGGAGCTGGTGCCCGTCGCGACGCTGGAGACCCGCCGGACGGTCGTGGTCCTGCGGGACGCGGACGGCGCGGGCCTCGCCGAGGTCGCCGACGACCTGGTGTCGGCGTACCGCGAGGAGGGCGGCGAGCCGCGCCGGTGGCGGGAGATCGAGGTCGAGCTCGGCGGCGGCGGGCCGGAGCTGCTGAAGGCGGCGGGCAAGCGGCTCCGCAAGGCGGGCGCGCGGCGGGCGAAGTCGTCGTCGAAGCTGGGCCGGCTGCTCGGCGCGGACGTCCCGGCGGCGCCCGGCGCGGACGCGCGGGCCGCGACGCGGGCTCGGCTGCGGGAGCTGACCGCGAACGGGAAGCTGCCGACGGTGACGGCGGGCGACGCGGTGATGGGGTACCTGGCGGCGCAGCTCGAGAGCCTGATCGAGTACGACCCGCGGGCGCGGCTGGGCGAGGACGACGCCGTCCACCGGATGCGGATCGCGACGCGGCGGCTGCGCAGCACGATGCAGGCGTACCGGCCGGTGCTCGACCCGGCGCGGACCGAGCCGGTGCAGGCGGAGCTGCGGTGGCTCGCGGCGGAGCTGGGCGAGGTCCGCGACCTCGAGGTGCTGCGGATGCGGTTCGCCGACGGCCCCCTGTACCTGCTGGACGACCTGGCCCGGCGGGAGCGCGGCGCGTACCGGCGGCTGAACCTGACGCTGAAGGAGCCGCGGTACTTCGCGCTGCTCGGCGCGCTCGACGACCTGATCGCCGACCCGCCGCTGGGCGAGCGCGCGGAGCACAAGGCCCGCAAGGAGCTGCCGGTGCTGGTGTCGCGGGTGTGGGAGCGGATGGCGCGCCAGTACCGGACGATCGCGACGGCCGACGATCCGGACCTCGCGCGGCACGAGACCCGCAAGGCCGCCAAGCGCGCGCGCTACGCGGCGGAGCTGGCGGCGCCCGTGCTCGGCGCGGCGGCGAAGCGGGTCGCGAAGGACGCCAAGCGCATCCAGGAGGTGCTCGGCGAGCACCAGGACGGGGTGCTCGCCATGGAGCGGCTCCGGTCCTTCCAGGGCCGCGCCCGGACGCCGGAGGACGCGTTCGCCCTCGGCGTCCTGTACGGGCGGGAGGAGTGCCGCGCGGAGACCGCCCGCGACCGGCTCGCCGTCACCTGGTCGCGCACGCTGGGGCCGTCCTTCTAGAGCGCGCGCGCCCGTTCCGCTAGGGGGCGTGCCGTTCCAGGGCGGGCATGGCGTCCCCGGCGATGTGCGCGACCCAGAACTCGCCCTTGGCCAGGCACGGGTCGTCGGGGACCTTCTCGCCGAGCTCCCGGCACAGCCCGGTCACCAGCTCCTCGACGATCTCGCCGTGCGTGCAGACGAGCGCCGGGGCGCCGTCCGCGACGAGTTCGAGGAGGCGCTCGACGGCCTGCCCGGGGCCCGTCTCGCCGACGGTGAACGCGCCGTCGGTCGTGACGGGCGCGCGGGTGCGGCGGGCGTGCGGCAGGACGGTCTCGACGCAGCGGGCGGTCGCGGAGCTGACCAGCCGGACGGGCCCGAACGAGTCCAGCAGCGGCGACAGCCGGGCCGCCTCCGCGCGCCCTCGGGAGTCGAGGGGGCGCAGCTCGTCGGCGTCCCGCCAGTCCGCCTTCGCGTGGGCGGCGGCGTGCCGCAGGACCACCAGCGGACGGGTGGCGGGCGGGCCCGCGAGGAACTCCTCCAGCAGCTCGGCGTCGTGGCGGTAGGACAGCCGGTCGGCGGCCCGCTCGGCGGGCAGCCACTCGATCCGGTCGACCTCCTCGTTCGGGACGAACGCCGCGTCGGCGACCGGGCGCGCCGCCCACCAGTCGACCCGCTTCGTCCGGCCCCGCACCCGGTAGGTGCTCGTCGGGAGGCGGCGGCCGAGCCGCGGCACGATGCCGGTCTCCTCCTCGACCTCCCGGACGGCGGCGCGCAGGACGTGCTCGCCCGGATCGACCTTCCCCTTCGGCAGCGACCAGTCGTCGTAGCGGGGGCGGTGGATCACGGCGAACTCGGGGCCGTCCCGCCACAGGAGGGCTCCCGCGGCGTGGATCGTCCGGGACTCGCCCGTGCCCGTGCCGTCGTCAGTGCCGTCGTCCGTGCTCATGTCGTCACCGGCCTCAGCCATCGACCGTCCTCCAGCGGCGGCTCCGCACCAGGTGCGTCTGAATGTCCTGCAGGGTCCCGCCGGGCGGGGGCGTGTTGCGCGTCCAGGTGCCCTCGCCGTCCAGGCACCAGGCGTGCGCGCCCTCGTCCATGGCCATGTCGATGAGCTCGATCAGCCGGTCGCGCTGCGCCCGGTCGGTGACGCTGACGAGCGCCTCGACGCGGCGGTCGAGGTTGCGGTGCATCAGGTCGGCGCTGCCGATCCACACCTCGGGGTCGCCGCCGTTCTCGAACGCGAAGACGCGGGAGTGCTCCAGGAAGCGGCCGAGGACGCTGCGGACCCGGACCGTCTCCGACAGCTCCGGCACCCCGGGACGCAGCGCGCATATGCCGCGCACCCACACGTCGACCGGGACGCCCGCGCGCGACGCCCGGTACAGGGCGTCGATGACGACCTCGTCGACGAGCGAGTTGCACTTGACGCGGACCCTCGCGGGATGCCCGTTGCGGTGGTTGTCGATCTCGTGCTCGATGCGCTGGACGAGCCCCGACCGCAGGCTGTGCGGCGCGACCAGCAGCCGGTGGTAGGAGCCCTGCCGCGAGTAGCCGGTGAGGTGGTTGAACAGGGCGCTGACGTCCTCGCCGACCTCCGCGTCCGCCGTCAGCAGCCCGAAGTCCTCGTAGAGGCGGGCCGTCTTCGGGTGGTAGTTGCCGGTGCCGATGTGGCAGTAGCGGCGCAGGACGCCGTCCGGGTCCTGGCGGACGACGAGCGCGAGCTTGCAGTGCGTCTTCAGCCCGACGAACCCGTAGACGACGTGGCAGCCGGCGGTCTCCAGCTTGCGCGCCCACGCGATGTTGGCGCGCTCGTCGAACCGCGCCTTCAGCTCTACCACCACGACGACCTGCTTACCCGCTTCGGCCGCGCTCATGAGCGCGTCCACGACCGGCGAGTCGCCGCTCGTCCGGTACAGCGTCTGCTTGATCGCCAGGACGCGCGGGTCGGCCGCGGCGTCCTCGATGAGCCGCTGCACGGTCGTCGTGAACGAGTCGTAGGGGTGCTGGACGAGCACGTCCCGTTCGCGGATCGCGCCGAAGATGCTCGCGTCCTCCGGGATCGCCTCCTTCGACGGGACGAACGGCGGGTACTTCAGGTCCGGCCGGTCGAGGTCGGCGATCGCGGCGAGCCCGCCGAGGTCGAGCGGCCCGCCCACCCGGTAGATCTGGCCCTCCTCGATCGCCAGCTCGGTCGTGAGCAGCTCCAGGACGCCCGCGGAGATCGACTCCTCGACCTCCAGCCGGACGACGGGCCCGAACCGGCGCCGCAGCAGCTCCCGCTCGAGCGCCTGCAGCAGGCCCTCGCTGATGTCCTCGTCGATCTCGAGGTCCTGGTTGCGGGTGACGCGGAACGCGTGGTGCTCGACGACCTCCATGCCGACGAACAGCTGCCCGAGGTGCGCGGCGATGACGTCCTCGAGCGGGGTGAACCGGTCGGGGGACGCCTCGATGAAGCGGGGCAGCAGCGGCGGGACCTTCACGCGCGCGAACATCGTGGCGTCCGTCTCCGGGTCCCGGACGATGACGGCCAGGTTCAGCGACAGGCCCGAGATGTACGGGAACGGGTGCGCCGAGTCGACGACCAGCGGCGTCAGCACGGGGTATATGCGGTCGCGGAAGAACCTCCGCAGCCGCTCCTGCTCGGTCTCCGCCAGCTCGTCCCAGCGCAGCAGGTCGATGCCCTCCTTGCCGAGGGCGGGGCGGATCTCGTCGCGGAAGCAGGCCGCGTGCCGCAGCATCAGCTCGTGCGCGACCGCCCCGGTGCGCTCCAGCACCTCGCGCGGCTGCCGGCCGCTGGCCGACTGCACGGCCAGGCCGGTCGCCATCCGGCGCGCGAGGCCCGCGACGCGGACCATGAAGAACTCGTCGAGGTTGCTGGAGAAGATCGACAGGAACCGGACGCGTTCCAGGAGGGGCAGCGCCGGGTCCTCGGCGAGTTCCAGAACGCGCTGGTTGAAGCGCAGCCAGCTCTCCTCCCGGTCGAGGAAGCGGTCGTCGGGCAGCGCTTCACCGGAACGGGGGATGTGTCCTGGGTTGACGGTCATGTTCGTATTTTCCCTGACCAAGGTGAACGGCTGTGGAACGTCCGGGGTGCCGAAGAGTCAGACACCGTAGATCGTGCCCGTGGTTCCCGTTGATCACTCCGCCGTCCGGCCGTCGATGCGGAACGCGATCGCCCGCCCGCGCGCCGACCCCGCGCCGCGGCGCCGTCCCCCGGCGACGCCCGGTCACCGCCCGCCGGGCTTGCGCGGCCGCAAAAACAAGGGTGCCGTTTTGTCAGACCCTTGGGTAATCATCTTTGTTATGAGCAGAGACACCCATCCGGGGGCGCAGTGCCCGCACTGCCGATCACATCTCGCGCTCGTCCCCCTGTCCGCAAATGGCACGACCGGCCCCGCACTCCCCGTCGTCCTCAAGGAGGAATGGCAGCCTCCCCCCGTCTCCGAGGTGCTCGCGGTTTACGCCGGGCGCGCCGTCGACACCGCCACCGCCGCCCGCGGCGCCGCCAAGGTAAGGGAAAGCCTGAACCGCGCCCGCGCGGTCGCGGCCCAGCGCAGGGCCGCACAGAAAACCGCCCGGCACCGCACCCGGACCACGCCCGCGACCCCTAAGAGCGCCTGATCACATATCGATCACGCCGCCGCGCGAGCGGCCGCGAGAGTTGACGCGCCAAGGGACGGCGCCCGGCCGGAGGCCAAGGCACCGCCCCTGCGATTACCGATGCCCGAAACGGATCAGCGCGGTGCCGAGTCCGTCCATTCCATCGCCGTGACGGCGGCGGAACTCAGCACCGTTCCCGCGGGCCGCTGCACGCCCGGGGCGGGCTCCAGCAGCACCCGTTCGTCCGCCAGCGTCCGTCCGCTCGCCGGGTCGATGACGAGCCGGTGCCGGATCGTCCCGAGGGGCGTTTCCTCGTCGAACGCCACGGCCTGGCCCGTCCGGCCCCGCGAGTCCGTGATCTCGCCCACTCCCTCGACGGACGCCAGCCCGGCCAGCATCCGGAACGCCGCCGCCCGCACCCGCGGCTCGACGGGCATGTCCGTCACCAGCCCCACGGACGTGCGGTAGAGCCACGCGTCGGCGGACATCGGCCGCTCCGCCGACTCCGTGTCGTGCCCCTCGTACCAGCGCAGCAGTTCGGCCTTCAGCTTCGCCGGGTCGGCGGGGAGCGCCTGCAGGTCCGCCATCGTCACGTTCCGGCCGAGCCAGAAGACCTTGTCCCCGTCGACGAGCGGCGAGCTCTGCGTCTCCACCGGGCCCGGCGCGGTCGACGCCTGCAACGGCTTCAGCTTCCCCCCGCCGGGCTTGGTGGGCACCTCGATGGAGAACGTCGTCGGCGATCCCGCGCGCCGCCAGGCCGCCGCGTCCGCCGGCGTCGCCGCCCGCGCCCCGAGCGACCGCTGCCGCGTCCAGGCCCGCCCGCCCGGCTCGCGGGGCGTCCAGGTCTCCTGCTCGGAGCCGAGGACGACCGTGTACCGCGCCCCCGGCTCGCCCACCTCGTAGTAGCTCGACTCGACCTTGGCCACCCGCCAGTACGCGCCCGCCCCGGCGGGCCGGGTCTCGGTCTTCGCGGCGGCCGCGAGCAGCACCGTCCCGGCGTCGAGCGTCCGGACGGGCCCCCCGGCGGCGGGCGTCCCGGGCCCGGGGCCCGCGTCGTCGGCCGCGGGCAGGGACACCGCGACCAGCGCGGCGGCGACCGCCGCGCCCGCGAGGCCCAGCCCCCACACCGGCCGCCACCGGCGCGCCGCCGTGCGGGGCACCGGCACCGCCCGTCCGGCCGCCCCGCCCGGCGCGCCCGCCATCGCCCGCGCCAGCTCGGCGCGCCGGACCTCCGGGTCGACCGGCGCGTCCGGAGCCAGCTCGTCCGGGCGCGCCTCGCGCAGCGTTCGCAGCACGTCGCTCATGACAGTTCCTCTCTGATGATCCCCACTCGTGGACGCTCCTCCGGCCCCGTCCGGTCCGGTTCGGCGCCCTCCTCGACCGCCCGGAGCAGGCGCCGCCGCGCCCGGTGCAGCCGCACGCGCAGCGTCGCCGCCGAGCAGCCCACCACCCTGGCCGCGTCCCGCGGGGCCAACCCCTGCCACGCGACCAGGATCAGCACCTCCCGGTCGGCGTCCGGCAGCGCGGCCATCGCGCGCAGCACCGCGAGGCGCTCGGCCACCTCCTCGGCGACGTCGCCGCGGGGCCGGGGCGCCCAGCGCCCCAGTTCCGCCGCGAACGCCGCGCGCCGGGCCTCGGCCCGGTGATCGGCGCGCAGCACGTTCCGCGCGACGCCGAGCAGCCACGGCAGCGGCGGGTCGGGCACGTCGGCCAGGCGCCGCCACGCCACCGTGAAGGTCTCGCTCACCACCTCGTCCGCGACCTGCCGCCCGGCACGGCTCGCCGCGTACGCCCACACGCGCTGCCGGCACGCGTCGTACATCGCGGTGAACCGCCGCCGGTCGGCGTCCTGATCGGGGGCTTCGTCCGCCACCGTGGGCTCCTCCGTCCGTCAGGTGTGTTCCGTCACGAGGTAGTGGCGCGGGGGGCACCATCGTTACCGGGGGTGTCCCGGGCTCGCGGGGACTGCCTCTAATATTTGCTCGACTGCAAGCAAAAGCACTGTTCGCCGAGTCCTCCCCCTGGGGCTAAGGAGCTGAGCCATGACCGCGATGCCCAGTCGCGGCGCCGAGCGTCTCCTAGGCGTCACAGGCTCCCTCCGCCTGCTGCTCGTCGAGGACGATCCGGGCGACGCGTTCCTGTTCGAGGAACTGCTGACGGAGGTCCGGCCGGGCGTCGAGATCGCGGTGGCCCGCACGCTCGCGGAGGCGCTGGACGCGATCCACCCGGGCCTGAACTGCATCATCGTCGACCTGTCCCTGCCGGACGCGCAGGAGCTCGACGCGCTGCGGCAGGTGCTCGACCACGCGGCCGACACCGCCGTGCTCGTCCTGACCGGCCTCGCCGACACGCACGTCGGCGTGGAGGCCGTCGCCGCCGGCGCGCAGGACTACCTGGTCAAGCAGGACGTGGACGGCGCGCTGCTCAGCCGCGCGATCAGCTACGCGATCGAGCGGAAGCGGGCGGACGAGTCGGAGAAGCAGCTCGTCGAGGCGCGGGTGGTGGCGCGGGAGAACGCGCGGCTGGAGCGCGGCCTGCTGCCGGTGCCGATCCTGAAGGACGGGTCGGTGCGGCACCACACCCGCTACCGGCCGGGCCGCGACCGCGCGTTGCTCGGCGGCGACTTCCACGACACGGTGGAGACCGACGACGGGACGGTCCACGCGATCATCGGCGACGTCAGCGGGCACGGTGCGGACGAGGCGTCCCTCGGGGTGCGGCTGCGCATGGCGTGGCGGACGCTCGTCCTCGCGGGGCACGAGGGGCAGCGGCTCCTGGAGACGCTGGACGCGGTACTGGAGCACGAGAGGTGGGGCGACGAGATCTTCACGACGGTGTGCATGCTGACGATCTCGCCCGACCGCCGCACGGCGCGCGTCCACCGCGCCGGGCATCCGCGCCCGCTGCTGTTCGGCCCGGACGGCGTCCGCGCGCTCCCGGAGGAACCGCGCGGCCCGGCGCTGGGGCTGCTGCCCGGCCTGGAGTGGCCCGCGCAGGAGGTCGAACTCGGGGACGCCTGGGGGCTGATGCTCTACACCGACGGGCTGATCGAGGGCTGCGTCGGGAACGGCGCCGAGCGGCTCGACCTCGAGGGGCTGCTGGAGCTGGCGGCCGCCGCGCACGCGCGCGGCGAGCGCGGCGAGGCGCTGATCGGCGGGCTGGCCGCCGAGGCCGAGCGGCTGAACGGCGACGTCCTGTCCGACGACCTGGCGGTGCTGCTGCTCAGCCGCGGAGAGCTGTGAGGCGCCGCCGGGCGGCGGACGGTAGGAACGACGCAGGCACTAGAGACGACGCAGGCAATAGGAACGACGCAGGCACGACGAACGACGCGATGAAGGACGGCACCACGAAGAACGGCACCGGGGACGACGCGACCGAGACCGGCACGACCACGACCGGCCCCACCGACACGCACACCGCAGACACCGACAGCGCCGGCGCCGCCGCGGGCGGCGACGGGCGGGAGTTCGAGGGCTTCGGTCCCCCGGTCGTCCTGCCCGAGGCCGAGTACCCGGAGCCGCACGGGCTGAGCCGGATCAGCCTGCGCAACCTGTACCGGACGGGCGCGCTGGTCCTCGCGCTCCTGCTGGCGGGCGCGTTCGCGCTCGCCGGGGCGGCGCTCTACCAGAACAACGGGGCCCGCGAGGAACTGGTCGGCCGGGTGTCGCAGGCGACGCTGGAGCAGTTCGACGTCACGTCGTCGCTGAACGCGCAGGACACCGCGATCCGGTCGTTCGCGAAGGACGGCGGCGCCGAGGCGCTCGCCGAGTTCCGCGCGGCGGTCGAGCGGGAGACCGCGGCGGCGTCCCGGATGCGGCGGCTGCTGACCGGGGTGTCCGGCGGCGCGGAGGTCGTGGCCTTCCTGGACCGCACCGAGGCGGACGCCGCCGCGTGGCGCGCCTCGTTCGCCGAGCCGGTGATCGCCCGCGGGCCGGGGACCGGGCTGACGGACGAGCAGGACGACCGCGGCCGGCGGCTGTTCGACGCCGTCCGCGGCGACGTCCAGCTCCTGCAGGGCGCCATCACGGCCCTGCACGGGGACGTCGCCGACCGGCTCGAGGCCCGCGGCCGCGCGACGCTGTGGGGGACGGGTTTCGCGCTCGGGCTCGTGGCCGTGGCGGTCATCGCGATGGCGGTGCTGATCCGGCGGACGGTGCTGAAGCCGGTGTCGTCCATGACCGACCGGGTCCGCGCGGTGGCGCAGGGGGACTTCGCGCACCCGCTGGACGTGTCGGGCCCGGCTGAGCTGCACGAGCTGGCCGCGATCATCGACGCGATGCGGCGGCGGATCATCGACGAGTGGGGCACCAGCGTCCGGGCGGCGGGGCAGCTGACCGAGCAGGCCGAGGAGCTGCGCCGCTCGAACGCCGAGCTGGAGCAGTTCGCGTACGTGGCGAGCCACGACCTCCAGGAGCCGCTGCGGAAGGTCGCGAGCTTCTGCCAGATGATCGAGCGCCGCTACGGCGACCAGCTCGACGACCGGGGCCGCCAGTACATCGAGTTCGCCGTGGACGGCGCGAAGCGCATGCAGGCCCTCATCAACGACCTGCTGCAGTTCTCGCGGGTGGGCCGGATGTCGCGGATCGAGGACGCGGTCGACCTGAACGAGGTGGCCCGGCAGGCGGTGTCGAACCTGGACGCGCTGATCGAGGAGACGGGCGCGAGCGTGGACGTCGGCGAGCTGCCGTCCGTCCCCGGGGACCGCAGCCAGCTCACGCAGCTGTTCCAGAACCTCGTCGGGAACGCGATCAAGTTCCGCCGCGAGGGCGTCGCGCCGCGCGTCGCCCTCGGCGCGTCCCACCGGGACGGCGAGTGGGAGTTCCACTGCTCCGACAACGGCATCGGCATCGAACCCCGGTACGCCGACCGCATCTTCCTCATCTTCCAGCGGCTGCACCAGCGCGACGAGTACACCGGCACCGGCATCGGCCTGGCGCTGTGCAAGAAGATCGTGGAATACCACGGCGGCCGCATCTGGCTGGTCACAGAAGAACCCGCCACAGAAGAGCGCGGCACCGGCGAGACCGGCGGAACCGCCGGCGACGCCCCCGAGAACGCCCCCGAGAACGCCCCCGACGCCGACACCGCGCCCGGTTCCGGCACCACGTTCCGCTGGACCCTTCCCGAGAGAGAGACCGATGACCGACGGCATGACTGACGGACCCCGCCCCATCGAAGTGCTGCTGGTCGAGGACGACCCCGGCGACGTCCTGCTCACCACGGAGGCGTTCGAGCACAACAAGGTGCAGAACTTCCTGCACGTGGTGGAGGACGGCGAGAAGGCGATGGCGTTCCTGCGCCGCGAGGGCGAGTACGCCGACAAGCCGCGCCCCGACCTGATCCTGCTCGACCTGAACCTGCCGCGCAAGGACGGCCGCGAGGTGCTGAGCGAGATCAAGGACGACGAGGAGCTGCGCAGCATCCCGGTCGTGGTGCTGACGACGTCCGAGGCCGACGAGGACATCCTGCGCAGCTACCACCTGCACGCCAACGCCTACGTGACCAAGCCGGTCGACTTCGAGCGGTTCGTGTCGGTCGTCCGCCGGATCGACGACTTCTTCGTGTCGGTCGTCAAGCTCCCCCGCTGACCGTCCGCCCGGTCCAGTCGACGCAGGCCACCACGGCGTCGTCGCCGGGTTCGTCGCCCTCGTGGAAGTCGACGTAGCCGCGGATCACGGTGCCGACGGCCTCGGGCGGGGCCTGCAGGCGCGTGTCGCGCAGCGCGTTCAGCAGCGGCGTGCCGCCGAACTCCTCCCCGGACGGCGACCGGGAGCCGTACACCCCGTCGCTGACGACGACGAGGCGGTCGCCGCGCTCGACGGTGAACTCCTCGATCGTGTAGCGGGTGTCGCCGAACATGCCGAGGGGGAGTTGCGCGTCGAACCCGATCAGATCGGCGGACGTCCCGCGCAGCCGGTAGATGCGCGGGGACCCGGCGTCGATCGTCCGGACGCGCCCGGTGGCGTAGTCGAAGTCGAGCAGCAGCGTCGACACGTGCCGGTCGCCGCGGTACCGGGCGTACAGCGCCTGGTCGGCCAGCATCGCCTGCTCGGCGATGTCGCCGCCGGAGCGGCGCGCGTTGCGCAGCGCGCCGACGGTCAGGTGGGTGAGGCTCGCGGCCTCGGTGCCGGTGCCCATCCCGTTGCTGACCGTCAGCTGGAACCCGTGCGCGGACGCCGACCAGTCGAAATGGTCGCCCCAGACGGCATACGCGGGTTCGAGCCGTCCCGCGAACGCGATCTCGGCGGACTCGAACGCGGACGCGGGCAGCAGGTCCCACTGCATCTCGGCGGCCACGGTGAGCCGCGTCCGGCGGCGGAGCCGCCGGTACAGGTCGGTGCCGCCGTCCGCGAGCCGCAGGGCGCGCGCGAGGACGTCCGCGAGCTCGTCCAGCCGGTCCGGTGCGGGCGCGCCGGGCGGCAGCGGGACGGTCAGGACGCCGATGCGGTCGCCCTGCACGGTCAGCGGGACGTGCAGGAGGTCGTCGTCCGTCCCGTCCCGGACCGGGCGCTGCGCGGCGAACGCGTGCCCGGCGGACGTGTTGGCGATCGGGGTCGCGGCGCCGTCCGGGGCGACGAGGGCGGACTGCCGGTAGTCGGGCAGCAGCACCCGGGCGTCGCCGCCGCCGGCGTACCGGCCGAACGCGCGCCCGGCGACCGTGAGCAGGTCGTGCGGAGGCGCTCCCCAGACGGCCCGCACGACCTCCGCGAACCCGTCGGGGAGGGAGCCGCTCTCGCCTTTGGTCATCGGGCACCTACAGTGGAGTACATGGTCGGCACGCCGGGTGATGGGGCCGCGGAGGACGCGGCCGCCCTCGATGACGCCGCCGCCGCGCTGATGACCGTGTGGTCACGTGCGCACAACGCGCCGGACGTCCCGATCCCGGCGACGCAGTTGCGGGCCCTGCTCGCGCTGGAGGAGCGCCCGCTGAACGTCAGCAGCCTCGCGGAACGGCTCGGCGCGCTGGTGTCGTCGGCGAGCCGGCTGTGCGACCGGCTGGAGGCGTCCGGCCTGCTGATGCGCGACCCCGGCCGGGACCGGCGGGAGGTCACGGTGCGGCTCACCGCGGACGGCGTCGAGCTGCTCGACCGGCTGCGCCTGCGGCGCCGCGAGGAGCTGGCGCGGGTGCTCGCGGCGATGCCGACGTCCGCGCGGGCGGCGCTGCTGTGGGGGCTCGCGGAGTTCCACGAGGCGGCGTCGAAGGCCGGGCCGGGCGGCTCGTTCTCGCTGCCCGCCTGACCCCGGGCGCCCGCCGCGACCACGGCATCCCTCGCACTCCTCGCGATGCCCACGTTCCCCCCTTAGCCCCATTGCCCCCGACAAACCAGAAATAGGCGCCTCAATACGAGCGGAATAACCGCTCCGGCGTGGCATTTTCCGAATTCCCGCTACGCACGCCCTTCCCACTACTAGCATCCCGCACCATGGCGACGATGATTGCGCTACGGAATCGAGCGGTCACGGTGAGTGCGCTCGTCCCGGCCGCGGCGCTGCTGCTGGCCGGCTGCGGGGGCGGTCCCGGACGCGGGTCCGCGGCGGAGCCGTCCGGCGGGCCGTCCACCGGGACGTCCGCGAAGGCGGCCGCCGGCGACGCCGCGGTGCCCGACGCGACCACGTTCACGACGGTCGAGGGCGCGCCCGCCGACGGCGGGCGCGACGCGGCCGACGGCCTCGTCGTGCACCCGGCGAAGCCGCTGCCGGTGCTCGACCGGCCCGGCGGGCGCCGCGTCGCCACGCTCCCCACGGAGCAGCTCGGCGGCCCCACCTGGGTCCCGGTCGTGGAGAGCTCCGGCGGCTGGCGGCGCGTCCTGCTGCCCAGCCGCCCCAACCGGGCGTCCGGGTGGATCTCCGGCGACGGGCTGCGCACCGCGCGCACGCCCTACCTCGTCACCGTCGACCTCGGCGACCGGCGGCTCACGCTGCACGAGTCGGGCGAGGCGGTCGGGCGGTGGAAGGTCGCCGTCGGCGAGGCCGCCACGCCGACGCCCACCGGCCGCACGTTCGTCATGGCGCAGCTGGCGCCGAAGAACAAGAAGCTGGTGCTGCCGCTCGGCGCGCACTCCGACACGCTCGACACGTTCGGCGGCGGCCCGGGCACCGTGGCGCTGCACGGCTGGCACGACGCGTCGGTCTTCGGCCGGGCCGTCACGCACGGCTGCGTGCGGGTGCCGGACGACGCGCTGCGGAAGCTGTCCCGGGTGCCGCTCGGGACGCTCGTCCTCATCAACGACTGATCATCCGCTCCCACGATCGGAGTCTTCCATGCGAGTTTCCCTCAGACGCCTCACCACCGCGGGCCTGCTGGCCACCGGCCTCGCCGCCACGCTCGCCCCCGCGCTGACCGACCCGGCGCTGGCCGAGCCCGGCTCCGGCGGCGCCGCCGGGTCCGCCTACGGGCTCACCCTCAGCGGGCCGCTCGACATCGCGCCCGTGCCCGCCGTGTCGTCCGGCAGCGAGCAGGTCGAGAAGAGCCTGCTGCGCGAGAAGGGCTCGAAGTTCGTCCAGGCCGAGGCGCTGGACGTCCGCGCGTCGGCGTCCCGCGCCCGCTCGAAGGTCGCCCGCCTGAACGTCCCGTCCGCCGACCTGCTGGCCAGCGCGGTCGCGGCCAAGTGCGACGGCGGCCGCGGCTCGGCGCACCTCACCGACGCCCGCATCGCGGGCCGCCGCCTCGACGCGACCCCGCCGCCCAACACCCGCATCCCGGTGAAGATCGAGGGCGTCGGCGACGCGACCCTCACGCTCAACAAGCAGCACCGGATGCCCGACGGGCGGATGAACGTCACCGCGATGGAGCTGGCGATGCCGCTGACCGAGGCGACGACGCTGCGCGTCGCGTCCGCCACGTGCGGCCGTCCGGCACCGGCCGTCCACGAGAAGCAGCCCGAGGCCCCCGCGCCCGTCCCGGTGCGGCGCGACCTGCCGGTCACGGGCTGACCCGCGACGCCGGCCCGGCGGCGCGCGGCGCGTCCGCCGCCGGGCCGGACCACCCGTCCGGCCCGCCATTCCGCCGGTCCTTTCCGGCGGCGATTCCTCAGCTCGCCGGAGCCTCTTCGACGGCTTCTTCGACCGTCCCGGCGAGCGACTTCTCGAAGTGCACGACCGCGCCGTCGCGATGGGCGCGGTCACTGATCCGGACGTCCTCGGTGAAGGCCCGCATCAACTGCAGGCCCCGCCCGGATTCGGCGAGGGGCGGCGCCGGTGCGCCGCCCCACTGCGCGGGGTCCGCCGCCCCGCCCTCGTCGACGACCTCCACGACGCATCGGTACCCGTCCATCCGGGCCCGCACCTCGTATTCCCTTCCCGCCGCCGCGTGCTGCACCACGTTCGCGCACGCCTCTCCGAGCGCGAGCGCGATGTCGGCGCGTATCTCGGAGGTGACCCCGAGGCCGCGGAGCGAGGCGTCGAGCGTCCGCCGCACGAGAGGCGCGCTCTCCGCGCTCCTCGGCAACGTCATTTCGAGGACGACCTCCATGGCCAACCGCCTCCGTTCCCTCTAACCTCCAGATTTCCCACCGCCACCACCGGGAAACTCCCGTCCGTCGCGCGACCCGCCCCTCTGCCCAATTGGCGCGGGCGCCGACAAATCTTTTTCCTCTCCGCTTCCCTCTCCGTGAATGAGCCGTCCAATCGCGCTCCGGACGTCCCGCCTGGCGGGCGCGGCACCGCGGGGGCAGACTGGGGGCGTGGTGAAGACGCTGCGTCCGCAGAACTACAACGAGGTGCTTTACGTCGGGCACTACTTCCGCAAGGGAGTTACCGTGCTCATGGATCTGACCGATCTCCCCGATGACGAGGCCAAGCAACTCGTGGACTTCGCGACCGGCCTGGTCTTCGCCCGGCGCGGTTCCCTCGACCGCGTCGACCGCAGGCTCTTCCTCCTCCAGCCCTGACAACGCCCCCCGAAACGCTTACGGATCGGGGTTCTCAGCTCCCCCAGTGGACGATCTCCTGCTGCCAGGCGTCGCGCGGCTGGACGTGCAGGGTCCAGTAGTGCTCGGCGATGTCGTCGGGATCGAACGCGGTGCCGGGCGCGACGGGGCCCGCGACGGTGACGCTCGCGACGTGCACGCCGGACGGCCCGTAGTGCGCGTCGAGGAGCCGCACGAGCGTGCGGACGCCCGCCTTGCCGAGGGAGAGGCTCACGTACTCGGGCTTCGGCTCCGGCATGCCGCCGGTGATCAGGATCGACCCTGCGCCGCGGCCGGCCATCGCGGGGGCGACGTGGGCGGCGGCGGTGAGGGCGCCGACGACGTTGACGGCCCACGCGTCCAGGTGGGCGCGGGCGGGCAGGTCGCCGGGCGCGTCCGGCCGGACGACCGCCGCGTTGTAGACGACGGCGTCCGGCGGCCCGAGTTCGGCGGCGGCCTCGTCCAGGGCCCCGCGCAGGGCGTCCTCGTCGGCGGCGTCGGCGGTGAGCCCGAGCACGGGCGTCCCGGCGGGCGCGTCGGCCGGCATCGCGCCGCGGACGCTCGCCTCGCCGCGCGCGATGAGCGCGACGGGCAGGCCCTCGCGGGCGAAGCGCGCCGCCACGGCCCGTCCGATCCCCGGCCCCGCCCCGATGATCACTGCTCCGGCCATGGTCCCCATCCCCTCGTCGTCGGTGTGACGGGGGAACGGTAAGGCTTCACACCGGTGTGAAGGTCAAGGGCGGCGGTCGGCCGGGCCGCGGCGCGGCCCGGCCGGGGCGGGCGTCAGCCCGCGTGGTTGAGCTTCAGGCCGGGGCGGGGCCAATCCTCGATCCTGAGGAGGCGGCCCGTGCTGGACGCGGTGACGTACGCGGTGCGCATGTCGTCGCCGCCCCAGCAGATGTTCGTGATGCCGGGGTCGCCGTCGACGTCGATGTCCACGAAGTCGACCAGGCGGCCGCGCGGGCTCACCACCGAGATCCCCGCGTGGATCATGGACGCGACGCAGACGTTGCCGTGCGCGTCCACGCCGAGCGAGTCGAAGTTGGTGTAGTCGGGCGCCGTGTAGAGGAAGTTGCCGCCGCCCGAGCCGCCGAGCGACCGGCCGCCCTCGATCACCCCGGGCGCGGTGACGTCCCACCACCAGACGCGGGCGGTGTAGGTCTCGCTGACGTACAGCCGGTCGCCGCCCGGCGACAGGCCGATGCCGTTCGGGCCCTCCATCCCGGCGGCGATCATCGTGATCGACGAGCCGTCCGCCTTCGCGTAGAACAGCCGGCCCTTGTCGCCGGTGACGCCGTCGCTCTTGCCGTAGTCGGTGAAGTAGATCCCGCCGTGCGCGTCGAACACCAGGTCGTTCGGGCCGCGCAGCGGCGCCCCGTCCGCCTCGGTGTAGAGCGTCTCGACGGCGCCGGTGGCGAGGTCGACGGCCTGGACGCTCCCGGTCTCGTAGTCGTCCGGGATGCCGCCCGCGAACACGAACCCGCCGACCTCGAAGCGGCGCAGCCCGCCGCAGTTCGCGACGTAGACGCGGCCGTCGGGGCCGAGCGCCGCGCCGTTGGGTCCGCCGCCCACCTCGGCGGCGACCGAGGTCGTGCCGTCCGGACGGACGCGGGTCAGCGTGCCCCGGTGGATCTCGCACACCAGGACGTCGCCGTCCGGGAGCGCGACCGGCCCCTCGGGGAACAGCAGGCCCTCCGCCAGCGTGGTGATCTTCATTCTCCTGCCCTTCCTGCGGGGTCGCGCCGCGGCCGGGCCGCCGGTGCCGAGGACGAACCCGGCGGCGGCGGTGCCGGCCAGTCCGGACAGCAGCGTCCGGCGCCTCACCGCATCGCCTTGAGGATGCGGCGGGCGGTGCTCTGGATGTGGACCTCGTCGGGTCCGTCGTAGATGCGCGCCTCGCGGGCGTGCCGGTACATGCGCGACAGCGGGAAGTCGTCCGTCAGGCCGGCGGCGCCGTGCACCTGGATGGCGCGGTCGATCACGTTGTGCAGCATCGTCGCCCCGACGACCTTGATCGCGCCGATCTCGATGCGCGCCTGCGAACCGGCGTCGATCTGCTCGGCGGCCTGGAGCGTCAGCATCCGGGCCGCCTGAATCTCGGTGTAGGAGTCGAAGACGTGCCGCTGCATGAGCTGCTTGGCCGCGAGGGGCTCCCCGAACGCGACGCGGGAGTCCAGGCGGGCGCACATCAGCTCGAACGCGCGCTGCGCCTGGCCGAGCCAGCGCATGCAGTGGAAGATCCGGCCGGGGCCGAGCCGGTCCTGCGCGATGACGAACCCGTGCCCGCGCGGGCCGAGCAGGTTGTCGGCGGGGACGCGGACGTCGTCGTAGGCGACCTCGTAGTGCCCGCCGTGCCCGGTGCCGCCGCCCAGCCCGAGGACGGGCGTGTCCCGGACGATCCGGTACCCGGGGGTGTCCGTCGGCACGATGATCATGCTGAACGCCTTGTGCGGCGACGCGGCGTCGGTCTCGGTGCGGCACATGACGGTCGTGTACGCGGCCGCGGCGGCGTTCGTCGTGAACCACTTGCGGCCCCGGACGACCCAGTGGTCGCCGTCGAGTTCGGCCGTCGTCTGCATGCCGGTCGGGTCGGACCCCGCGACGTCCGGTTCGGTCATCGCGAAGCTCGGCGACAGCTCCCCGGCCACCATCGGCGCCAGGTACCGGTCGCGCCAGCGGGGGCTCGCGTACTTGTGCAGCATCAGCGAGTCCTGAAGCGTGTACGTGCCGAGGGCGATCTGCCCCCACTCGCTGCGGCCCTGCACCTCGTTGACGTACACGTAGTCGAGGAACGGCAGCCCGCCGCCGCCGAGCTCGGCGGGGTGCCCGAGCGCCCACAGCCCGGCGTCCTTCGCCTCCCGCTGGAGCCCCGCGATCGCCTCGCGGGCCGCGTCGCCGCCCGCGTTCAGGACGTCCTCGGCCGGCTCGACCCGCTCGGTCATGAACGCGTGCACCGCGTCCCGGACGTCCCGGACCCGGTCGGGCACGGCGAACAGCATCAGCGCCCCCCGGCGAGGTCGTCGGAGATGTCCCGGTCGCCGTACCCCTCGGGCGCGGCGATCTCGACGATCGGCTCCGGCCTGTTGTCGTACTCGACCCGCAGCGCCTTCGACATCACGGCGTGCATGTCGTACATGCAGGTGATGTAGGTGAACTGCAGGATCTCCCGGTCCGACAGGTGCTCCTTGAGGATCTCGAAGACCCGGTCGGGGACGCGGCCGCCGTCCAGGACGAGCCCGTCGGTGTAGGCGAGCAGGGCCCGTTCGAGCGGCGAGTAGCAGTCGGCCGTCTGCCAGTGCGGGATCGCCTCGATCTTCTCCTCGGGCATCTTCAGCGCCCGCATCTGCTTGCAGTGCTGCGAGAAGACGAACTGGCTGCCGCGCGCCCACCCCGCCCGGCACTGCCCCAGCTCCCGCAGTCGGGGGTCGAGGGAGGCGCCCCGGTACAGCGCGAAGCCGCGGACGGCGTGCCGGAAGACGTCCGGGTCCTGCGCGAACACGGTCCACCAGTCGCCGGGCGTGCCGGTGGCGGTGCCGTGGTCGACGGCCGGGTCGCGGTCGGGGGCGAACAGCCGGTCGTAGAAGAACAGGATCCGTTCGTCGGTGACTTCGGCTCGGGGGACCTCACGCAGGCGCGGCATTGCTCTCCTTCGCGGGCCGCCGGTCGGCGGCCGTCTTCGGGGTGTGGGAGACGTCGGCGTCGGTGAAGGCGCGCGTCCAGCACGCGAACTCCAGGAGGATGCCGTCCGGGTCCTGGAAGTAGAACGAGCGGACGAACACCCCCTCCTGCATCTTCGGGGCGACGCCGAACTCGCTGTCGTCGTGGTTGAGGATCGGGCTGACCTTGACGCCCTTCTCCTTCAGCCGCGTCCGGTACTCCTCGAACTTCTCGACCGGCACGTGGAACGCGACGTGGTTCATCGACCCGACGGCGCTGAGCAGTTCGCCCTGCTCCGGACGCGTCTTCGGCGCGGAGATCCCGGGGACGGCGTCGGGCGCGTCCGGGAACCAGAAGAACGCGACGCAGTCGCCGCCGCCGCAGTCGAAGAAGAAGTGCTGGCCCATGCCGCCCGGCAGGTCCAGCGTCTTGATCAGCGGCATGCCGAGCACGCCGGAGTAGAAGTCGATGGTGCGCTGCATGTCGGAGCACACCAGCGCCAGATGGTTGATGCCGCCCAGCTCGAACTCGCGGTTCATGACACCTCCTGGACCTCGGGAACCTCGGTGACCTCGTGGTGGCGGGCCCGCAGGTCCTTCTTGAGGACCTTGCCCGCGACGTTGCGCGGAAGCTCGGGCACGAACTCGACCCTCCGCGGGACCTTGTAGCCGCCGAGGTGCTCGCGGACGAACGCGATGACGTCGTCGGCGGCGAGCTCGTGCCCGGGGCGGGTGACGACGGCGGCGGCGACGGCCTCGCCCCAGCGTTCGTCCGGGACGCCGAACACGGCGGCGTCCGCGATCGCGGGGTGCCGGTACAGCACCTCCTCGACCTCGCGGGACGCGACGTTCTCCCCGCCCGTGACGATCATGTCCTTGATCCGGTCGACGATGTAGATCATGCCGTCGGCGTCGCGGCGGACGACGTCGCCGGTGCGGAACCAGCCGTCCCGGAACGACTCGGCCGTCAGCTCCGGCTCCCGCCAGTACCCGGTCATGACCTGGTCGCAGCGGACGACCATCTCGCCGGGCTCGCCGTCCGGCACGTCCGCGAACGCGTCGTCGACGATGCGGACGTCGGCGGTGTCCATCGCGCGCCCGGCGGCGGCGAGCAGGTGCGTCTCGCCGGCGGCGGCCCGGCGGTGCTCGGCCGTCCCGAAGTACAGGATGTTGCCGCCGGTCTCGCTCATCCCGAACCCCTGGTAGAAGTCGCAGCCGAGGACGTCCATGCCGCGCCGCAGCACCTCGGCCGGGATCGCGGACGCGCCGTACCCGATCGCCTGGAGGGTGCCGAGGTCGTGCTCCTCGATGCCGGGATGCCCCAGCAGGAACGCGATCATCGTCGGGGCGAGCCCCGTCTGCGTGACCTTCCACTCGGCGACCAGGCGCAGGAACGTCTCGTTGTCGTAGGACCGGACGATCCCCACCGTGCAGGCCCGCAGGTGGTTGACCAGCACCGCGTAGCCGCCGACGTGGCACAGCGGGAAGCAGAACAGGAACACCGACCCGTCCGGGATCTCCCAAGCCGCCGCCGAGCCCGCGACGCCCGCGACCAGGTTCCGGTGGGTGAGCATCACGCCCTTGGGGCGTCCGGTGGTGCCGCTCGTGTAGACGAGCCAGCCCACGGAGTCCTCGTCGGGCCGCGGGGGCTCGGTGGCGGGCGCGTCCGCGACCAGCTCGGCGTACCCGCGGTCGCCGCCGCCGTCGAGCCCGACGACGAGCCGCACGCTCGGCATCGCGTCCCGCAGCCCGGCCATCGCGTCCAGGTACTCGCCGCTCACCACCAGGACGGACGCCTCCGCGTGGGCGACCAGCGACGCGATCTCCGCCGGGTGCAGCCGGTGGTTCAGGAACGTCAGCGCCATGCCGGCCGCCGGGACGGCGTAGTACAGCTCGACGTACTCGGGGCGGTTCCCGGACAGGACCGCGACGCGGTCGCCCGGTTCGGCGACGGCGCGCAGCGCGTTCGCCGCCCGCCGGACGCGGTCGCGCAGCCCGGCGAACGTGAGCGTCTCGTCCTCGAAGCGGAGCGCGACCCGGTCGGGGCGCTTGCGCGCCGCGTACTCGACGATGTCGCTGATCAGCATGGGCACCCCGGCGCGGCAGCGGCCATGGCGGCCTCCAAAACTTGACTTGACAGTCATGTCATCTTCGTTCGATGCTCGGATCCTGAACCTGAGAGCATGCGGATGTCAAGGGTCCGGGCGAACGGGGAAGAAGGAACATGGCGAGCGAGACGCAGGCGCGGGGCGAGAGCGCGACCGGCGGCGCGGGCGGGCCGCTGACCGAGCGCGGCGTCCGCACCCGCGAACGCCTCCTCGCCGCCGCCCGCGAGGTCTTCGAGGAGCGCGGCTTCCTCGACACCCGGGTCGCGCACATCACCCGGCACGCCAAGGTCGCGTACGGGTCCTTCTACACGTACTTCCCGTCCAAGGAGGCCGTCTTCCTCGAGGTCGCCGACCGGCTGTTCGCCGACATGACGCAGCACGACCTCGTCCCGCTGGAGGGCCCGTCGCCCGCCGCGCGCGTCCGCCGCGCCAACCGCGCCTACTACGAGGCGTACCAGCGCAACGCCAAGATGATGGCGATCATCGAGCAGGTCTCCACGTTCAACGTCGAGTTCCAGGAGATGCGCCGCAAGCACCGCGCCAGCGCCGTCGCCCGCTCCGCCAAGGCCATCCGCCGCTGGCAGGCCGCCGGCGTCGCCCCCGCCGACCTCGACCCGGAGATGGCGTCCCGCGCCCTCGCCGCCATGGTCGACCACTCCCTCTACCTGTGGCTCGTCCAGGGCGAGGGCCCCAACGACCGCCTCCTCGACACCCTCGACACCCTCTCCATCCGCGCCCTCGGCCTCGACCCCTAGGAGCCCCCCTTGGACCTCGCGGACCGCTTCCTCACCGCCATCACCTCGGGCGACACCGACGCGCTCCGGGCGATGTACGCCCCCGACGCGACGATCTGGCACGCCGGCGCCGGCGTCCAGGCCATCGACGACAACCTGCGCACGCTCCGCTGGCTGTCCCGCAACCTGCGGGACATGCGGTACGAGGACGTCCGCCGCACCCCGCTGCCCGACGGCTACGCCCAGCGGCACGTCCTGCGCGGCTCCCTCCCCGACGGGAGCCCCTTCGCACTGGACGCCTGCCTGTTCGTCACCGTCCGGGACGGCCGGATCGCCCGGCTCGAGGAGTACGCCGACAGCCGCGGCAGCGACCCACTCCGCGCCCTGGCCGCCGCGCAGCGCGCCGCCCGCACGGACGCCCGCACGGACGCCCGCGCATGAGCGGCCTCGGCGACGCGCTCGCCGCCCGCCTCGGCGCCGGGATCGCGGACCTGCACCGGCTGTCCGGCGGCGCCAGCCGCGAGACCTGGGCGTTCACCGCCGACGGCCGCCCCCTCATCCTGCGCCGCGACCCGCCCGCCGCCCCCGACGCCGCGGCGATGGCGCGCGAGGCCGCGCTGCTGTCGTCCGCCGCGGCCGCCGGCGTCCCCGTCCCGACCCTCGTCGACCACGGCCCCGACCTCGACGGCGCCCCGTTCATGATCATGGAGCGGCTGGCGGGCGAGACGATCCCCCGGCGGCTGCTGCGCACCCCGCGCCCCGGGCTCGCCCGCGACCTCGGCGCGATCCTCGCCCGCCTGCACACGATGGCGCCCGTCGACGGCCTGCCCGACGCCGATCCCCTCGACGCGCTCGCCGAGTACTACGACGCGTTCGACGAGCCCCGCCCCGCCGTCGAGCTCGCGTTCCGCTGGCTCCGCGAGCACCGGCCCGCCCCGACCGGCCGCACCGTGGTGCACGGCGACTTCCGCAACGGCAACCTCATGATCGACGGCCCGGCCGTCACGGGCGTCCTCGACTGGGAGCTGGCGCACGTCGGCGACCCGGCCGAGGACCTCGGATGGCTGTGCGTGAAGGCGTGGCGGTTCGGGTCCCCGCACCCGGTCGGCGGCTTCGGCCCCCGCGCCGACCTCCTCGCCGGCTACGCCGACGCCGGCGGCACCCCGCCCGATCCCGCCGTCCTGCACTGGTGGGAGGTCTACGGCACCCTCCGCTGGACGATCCTGTGCCGCCACCAGGCCGAACGCCACCTCAGCGGCGCCGACCCGTCGATCGAGTACGCCGTCCTCGGCCGGAAGGTCTGCGAGCAGGAGCACGACCTGCTCCTCGCCCTCGGACGCACCGAACCCGTCACCGTCGCCGACCCGCTCGACACCGCGGCCGACGCGGCCGACGCGGCGTCGCCGCCGCACGACCGTCCGTCCGGCCCGGCCCTGCTGGAGGCCGTCGAACGGTTCGTCCTCGAGACCGACCACGCCGACGACCGGCTCCGCTTCCACGCGCGCGTCGCCGCGTCCGCCCTCCGCATCGCGCGCCGCGAACTGCTCCTCGGCGACGCCCACCGGACGGCCCACGCCGCGCGGCTCGCGTCCCTCGGGTGCGCCGACGACGCCGAACTGGCCCGCGGCGTCCGCGACGGCCGCTTCGACGACCGGACGGACGAGGTCGTCGCGGCGGTCCGCGCGTCGATCGTCGACAAGCTCACCGTCGCGAACCCGCGCCACCTCGCCACCCCGCCCTGACCGGGCGGCGCGGGCGGCGGCCGGGGCCGCCGGGGGCTCAGCCGCCCTCGGCGGCCGCGCCGTCCGCGCCGTCCGCGGTCGGCACCCAGCCGCGGCGGGCGCCCTCGTCGATGAGGGTCCGGGCGTAGGCCCACAGGTCGGCGGACGCGTCGCCGATCACGGACTTGCGGCGGCGCACGTCGGCGTCGGTGACGCCCGGGGTGCGCCAGGTTCCGCCCCGGTTGTTGTAGTTCAGCAGCAGCGGCTGGAGCCGGTCCATCGCCTTCGCGAACCGCGCCTCCGGGGTCCGCCGCTCCTCGAACTCCTCCCACAGGTCGCGGAACTCGACCGCCTGGTCGTCCGGGAGCAGGGCGAACAGCCGGTCGGCCGCCTCCCGTTCGCGCCGCTCCTGCGTCGCCGCGCCCTCCGCGTCGTACAGGAACGTGTCGCCCGCGTAGATCTCCACGAGGTCGTGCACCAGGACGAGCTTCAGCGTGCGGCCGACGTCGACCGGCTCGTCGGCGTGCTCGGCGAGGACCGCCACCATCAGCGCCAGGTGCCACGAGTGCTCGGCGTCGTTCTCCCTGCGGTCGTCCGCGACGAGGACGCTGCGGCGCAGCACGGTCTTGAGCCGGTCCACCTCGACGATGAAGGCGATCTGGGCGGCGAGCCGGGACGGGACGTCCGGCGGCTGCGGCACGCGGTCGATCAGGCGGTCGTCGGCGGTCATCGCACCCTCCGGTAGTCGTCGGCAGAGCGAACGTACCGGCCGCGCGCGGCCCCCGCCCCACCGGGTGCGGCGCCCATCGGTGCGTCCCGCACGGCAACTCGCGATGGACATTAGTGTGCGCCACACACTATGGTGTGACGCGTGACCTCAGACGAGTTGATCCTCACCCAGGCCCAAGAGCTCCGCCGCGGCACGGTCGTCCTGGCCTGCCTGGCGCTGCTGGAGGACGCGCAGTACGGCTACGCGCTTCTGGAGACGCTCAACGAGGCCGGGGTCACGGTCGACGGCAACACCCTCTACCCCCTGCTGCGCCGGCTGGAGAAGCAGGGTCTGCTCACCAGCGAGTGGAACACCGACGAATCCCGGCCGCGCAAGTTCTACCGGGTCAGCCCCCAAGGCTCGCTCGTACGCGAAGGACTGATGCACGAATGGCAAAGCCTGGTCGCCTCGATGTCGCGACTGACGAAGGAGATCCGGTGAGCGCGCTGACCGGCCGCTACGTCCAGGAGGTCGTCCGCCGGGTCCCCGCCGACCAGCGCGACGACATCGCCGGCGAGCTCCGCGCCACGATCGCGGACGCCGTCGACGCGCGCGACGAGCCCGACCGGGCGGCCGCGGAGCGGGCCGTCCTCACCGAGATGGGCGACCCGATCCGGCTCGCCGCCCGGTACGCCGACCGGCCGCTCACCCTGATCGGGCCCGGCCTGTACCCGACGTACGTGCGGGTCCTCACGGTGCTGCTGGGCGCGGCGCTGCCCGCGGTGACGATCGCGATGATGGTGCTGGACGTCCTGGACGGCGCGGGCATCGGCGCGGCGATCGGCACCGGCGTCGGCACGGTGATCACCGTCGGCGCGCAGATGGTCGCGTGGCTCACCCTCGTGTTCGCCGCCGTCGAGCGGTTCGGGGCGCGGTCGCTGCCCCGCACGTGGACGCCCGACGACCTGTCCGCGCCGCGCCGTCCGGACGACGGCGGCCGGGCCGCGATCGCGGTCGTGGTGTGGGACGCGCTGCTGCTCGGGCTGATCGTCTGGCAGCGGACCGCCGAGCCGTACCGCGCGGACGGCGAGCGCATGCAGGTGCTCGCCCCGGACCTGTGGTCCGGCTGGATGTGGCCGATCGTCGCCGGGCTCGTCGCCCTCATCGCGGTGAACCTGGTGCGGGTCGCGCGCCGCGGCTGGACCGTTCCGCTGGCGGCCTGGCACGCCGCCGCGCAGGCGCTCGTCACCCTGCCGCTCGCGTGGGTGGTGTACCGGCAGGACATCCTGAACCCGGAGTTCCTCGCGGCCGTCAACGGCGACGACTGGACGACCCCCGACTCCTTCTACACCGCCGTCACGCTGATCGTCCTGGCGATCGGCGCGAGCGACGCCTTCGGCGCCTTCCGCAAGGCGATCCGCGGCGATAAGGGCTTGGCGGCGCCGTCCGGACGCGCCTAACGTCGGGGCATGGCGGACGCGCGGCCAAGGGCGCTCCCGACCCGGTCGCCGAGGACGCGGCCGAACAGAGGGTCCGCGGCCGCCAGTCCCACGCCGTCTGGAAACGCAAGTGGCCGGACGCACCGCTGGGCGAGGTGGTCGAGTACCGGCTCGGCCGCCGCGCCGAGCGGGGGCTCGCCGACCCGGCGGGGGTCGAGGCGAAGGTCCGCCGGATCCGCCGTCGCCTCCGCCGCTGACGCCCCCCGCTGACGGCCTTCCCCCCGCTGACGGCCTCCCCGCGCCGCTCGCCGGATTTCGCTCGTGTTGCGGCGGCGTAAATAAGGTCCGCCTTTCTCAAGCTCCCAATCTCCCCGGCGTTAAGAGTTGATTTCGGGCCCCGTGAATAATTGCCGGGCACTTCCGGAGGCGGCAGCCTGACGGCACCCGACCGTCTTCGAGGAGCGTGCATGAACCCGATCATGAGCAAGTCCGAGGCCGCCGCACTCGTCACCGCCGCGAAGGTGCGGCGCGGCCTCACCTGGACGCGGATCGCCGAGGAGATCGGCGCGCCGGTCGTGTGGGCGACCGCGGCGCTGCTCGGGCAGCACCCGATGCCGCGCGAGCAGGCCGACCGGGTGTGCGCGTTCCTCGAACTGGACGCGGCGGTCGCGGAGAGCCTGGCGCTCCAGCCCACGCGGGGCGCCGATCCGGCCGCGATGAGCGACCCCACGATCTACCGGTTCGCCGAGGCGCTGTCCGTCTACGGGCCCGCCCTCAAGGAGCTCATCCACGACGAGTTCGGCGACGGCATCATGAGCGCCATCAACTTCCGCGTCGACTTCGCCCGCCGCCCGGACCCCGACGGCGACCGCGTCGTCATCACCTTCGACGGCAAGTTCCTCGACTACCGCTGGTGACCTGACAGCACCGCGCCGGGCGTGTGAGGCGAACGTAACGCGCCCAACTCGGAGCCGTCATACGGCGGGCATCAACGCTGCGGAGACTCTCCTGGTCGGTCCGAATACCCCGGAATGGGTCGGTGCTCTTCCGGGCCGTCCAGGCAGAGGAGTGGACTCGTGTCCTATGTGAAACCGCCGGAGCTCGTCCGGTCGATGGTCGACGCGGGCGAGGCGAAGGTCTTCCTGTCAGCCCGGGACACCGTGATCCGGGCCTTCATGGCCGGCGCGATCCTCGCGCTCGCGGCGGCGTTCGCCGTCACGATCACCGTGCAGACGGGCGAGGCGCTGCTCGGCGCGGTGCTGTTCCCGGTCGGGTTCTGCCTGCTGTACCTCATGGGGTTCGACCTGCTGACCGGCGTGTTCACCTTGGTTCCGCTCGCGCTGCTGGACAAGCGGCGGGGCGTGACGCTCCGCCTCATGCTGCGCAACTGGGGGCTCGTCTTCCTCGGCAACCTCGCCGGGGCGATCACCGTCGCCCTCCTGATGGCCATCGTGTTCACCTACGGCTTCTCCACCGACCCGAACGAGATCGGGAAGCAGATCGGCACGATCGGCGAGGGCCGGACGGTCGGTTACGCCGACCACGGCGCTCCCGGGATGCTGACGCTCTTCGTCCGGGCGGTCCTGTGCAACTGGATGGTCTCCACCGGCGTCGTCGCCGCGATGATGTCGAAGTCGGTCTCCGGCAAGGTGATCGGCATGTGGATGCCGATCATGCTCTTCTTCTACATGGGCTTCGAGCACTCGATCGTCAACATGTACCTGTTCCCGTCCGGCCTGATGCTGGGCGGCGACTTCTCGATCATGGACTACCTCGTGTGGAACGAGATCCCGACCGTGATCGGCAACCTGGTCGGCGGCATCACGTTCGTGGGCCTCACGCTCTACGCGACCCACGGCCGCACCGGCCCGGAACGGAAACGCCCGGCCGCCGCGGAGCCCACCGCGGACGAGCCCGCCGCCGACACGTCGGCCGCCGGGAAGCCGGCCGCCGAGGAGACCGGCGTCCCCGTCAGCGTCGACGCGTAGGACGCCCCTCCCGAGCCGTGCGGACGCCCGCTCCCGGCCTCCG